>NZ_JBHJVK010000067.1:0-46621 GCF_042264695.1 Kitasatospora sp. NPDC056138
CTTCGGCGCCGGGCCTTCGGTGCGTCCTGCGGACGGAAGCGATCGCGGGGGACGGCTACCCGTCGGCCAGGGTCCGGATCGGTGTCCCGGCGAGGAAGGCGGCGATGTCGGCCACGGCCTCGGTGAAGTACGTGCGGTAGTTGGACTGCGTCACGTAGCCGAGGTGGGGCGTGGCGAGCACGTTGGGCAGCGTGCGCAGCACGTCGTCGTCCGGCAGCGGCTCGGTCTCGAACACGTCCAGGCCCGCACCGGCGATCCGTCCCTGCGACAGCGCCGCGACCAGTGCGTTCCGGTCGACGATGGCCGCCCGCGAGGTGTTGACCAGATAGGCCGAACGCTTCATGAGGTCGAGCTCGGGTGCCGAGATCAGCCCCCTGGTCCGGTCGCCGAGCACCAGGTGGACCGAGACGAAGTCGCTGGTCGTCAGCAACTCTGGTAGCGAGGAGGCCAGTTGGACGCCGGCCTGGTCGCACCGGTCCGCGGTGAGGTTGCGGCTCCAGGCGACCACGTCCATCCCGAACGCCCGGCCGACGGCCGCCACCCTGCTGCCGATCTTGCCGAGCCCGAGCAGGCCGAGCCGGCGTCCGGACAGATCCGCGCCGATCGTGCTCTGCCAGGGGCCGCCGCTGCGCAGGGCGGCGTTCTCGGTGGTGAGGTTGCGGGCCAGACCGAGGATCAACGCCCAGGTGAGCTCGACCGGGGGCGTGGAGGAGCTCGCCGTGCCGCAGACCGTGACGCCGTGCGCCCTGGCTGCGGCGAGATCGATCGACGCGTTGCGCATGCCGCTGGTGATCAGCAGCCTCAAGCGGGGGAGCCGGGCGAACAGGGCGGCGGGGAAGGGCGTCCGCTCCCGCATGACGACCACGATCTCGCAGTCGCCGATGGCGGCCACCAGCTCGTCCTGGCTCCGGAAGTGCTGCTGATGACTCGTCACCTCGACCGCCTCCGCGATCGGGGACCAGTCCGCCGTGGTCAACGCCACGCCCTGGTAGTCGTCGAGCACCGCGCAGCGGATCGTCATCGCACTCCTCCGGCCCCGGCTCCGCGCCGACGGCCCCTCACCCGGACAACCGCCCGTCATCGTAACGGTTCGTCAGTCCGGGTGACGGATCGGGTTGCCGGCGCGGGGGCCGTGCGGCCGGTGGCCGTGACCACGGCCGAGGCGAGCAGCCGCCGGGCGGGTCAAGGTGTGGGATCGCCCGACGGCGGTGCCGGTGCGGGCCGGGAGTCGGTCCGTTCGGTGGCGGGGTGCCACTCTGCCAGGAGGATGGTGGCGTCGTCGGTCAGCCGGTCGTTCTGGTGCTCCAGAATGGCCCGGATGAGGCGGCGGAGCGCTTCCGGCGCCGCCTCGCCCGCGGCGGTGGCCCGGACGACCGTGTCGATCAGACGCGGCTCGCCGAACAGCTCGCCGAGACGGGAACGGGCTTCGGTGACACCGTCGGTGTGGATGAGGATCCGGTCGCCGGGCTCCAGCTGGATGCGGTGGATGGTGCTGGGCGGATGCTGGTAGTCCGGCCCGAGGCCCAGCGGGAGCCGCGCGGTACGGCTCAGGGCACCGGGGACGACGCGGTGGTGGCGGATCAGCAGGGGCGGTGGGTGGCCGCAGTTCACCCAGGTGAGTTCGCCGCGGGCCACGTCGAGATCGGCGAAGACGCCGGTGAGCAGCCGGTCGGGGATCCACTGGTCGAGGGCCGAGTCGATGGCGGCGGTGATGTCCGCGAGGTCGCCGCCCGACCGACGGGTGGCGCGGCAGCACGACAGCGCCAGGGCCGAGCACAGACCGGAGGCGACGTCGTGGCCCATGGCGTCGACGACGGCCAGACGCAGGCTGTCGTCGGTCAGGCTGTGGTCGAAGGCGTCCCCGCCGATCTCGTACGCCGGTTCCAGGACCGCGCTGCACGTCACGTCACGGGTGCCGAGGGTGCGCGGCGGCATGAACGCCCAGGCCAGCTCGGCCTGCAGGCTCATCCGACGGGTGCGCACGGCCTGCAGGATGACGTCACTGAAGGCGGCCTTGGCCGTCACGACCAGGGCGACCAGCGACGCGAGCGCCCGGCAGCGCTCCACGGTGGCCGCGTCCAGCACCGGCGCGGTGACCCGTAGGACGCCGATCCGCTCGACCCCGTCCACCAGCGGCAGCCACAGCACCAGCTCCGGTCCGGGGCTCAGCCGCATCGACTCGGTGCGGTAGGCCCAGCCCGCGAGGGTCCCTTCGACCGCGAGCGCCGCACCGGCCCCGTCTCCACCGCCGTCGCCACTGCGGCGGCCGTCGCTGCGGCCATTGCTGCGACCGTCGCCGCCGACGGCACTCGCGGCGGCGCCCGGCAGGGGAACGAGGTGGGACTGCTGCACGTCCGCCAGGAACACCGTCGCGTCCGTGAGGCCCATGGCCGAGCCGATCCGTCCGACCAGATCCGGCAGCTCGCCCGGAGCGCTCTTGTGGGACCGCTCCAGCAACTCCCCGAGCAACCGGCCGAAACCCGCGTCGTCCACTCTGCCGAAACCCGTGTCGTCCACAGCTACCACCATCGGCCGCGCGTCGCCCGGCCGCCAGCCCGGCCCGGCCGGCCGGACGCCGGGCCGGACGTCCGCCGGACGCTCAGGCGGCGGTCCTGTGGCGGGTGGTCCGCGAGTGCCGCCGGGAGCGCAGGGCGCGACGTTCCTCCACGGTGAGCCCGCCCCAGACGCCGTAGGGCTCGCGCGCCTCGAGCGCGTACTGCAGGCAGGCGGCGCGGACGGGACAGCGCGCACAGACCGTCTTGGCGGCCGCGTCCCGATCGTCGTGGGCGGGGCCGCGTTCGCCGGGCGGATGGAAGAAGAGGCCGGTGTCCGCGCTGCGGCAGGCCGCGTGGAACTGCCACTCCCAGCGGTGTTCGAAGGGACCGGGCAGACGGGATATGTCGGTCACGGAATCTCCTTGTCAGGGGCTGGTTCGGGGGCTGGTTCGGGGGCCCGGGCGCCGCGTGCACCGGGTCGGCCGACGGAACGGCGCGCTGCGGACCACGGTGCGCGGGACCCGGCCTCTGCACCTGCGCGCCATCGGCCACGCGGCGGTGGCTCGGCACGCTCACCCGGACTCCCGGGCGGACGTTCCGGGCAGCCGGCGTGCGTCTGCGGAGAGCCTCCCGACGGCGCACCAGCCGTCCGAAGAGCGGCCGTTCGGTGCCCCGGCTACCCCCGTCGGTCGAAGCTATGCGGATCTCCACCGGTCTTCTGCGGCCGACGGCCGGGGGCCGCGAGGGGGCGGGCCGGGCGCAGGTGGGAGCCGCGCACACCGGCGGTACGGACGGCCGTCACACGGCAGCCAGGTGGCCCCGACAACAGCGGGGCCACCGGGCTGTCGGACCCGCAACGTGCGGGGTAACGGCGCGCGGCCGGGGTAGACGGGCGCCGATTGAGCGGCCTGGCCGACCGGGCCGACCCGGACGGCCCGATCGGGAGGAGATACATGTCCCTGTGGAACCTGCTGACGCCGGTCGCGCTGGTCGGGGCGGTGGTCCTGGCAACCGCGGCCGCCGACCGTGCGGTGCTGCTGGTCGGCCGTCGGACCGCCGGGCGGCTGCCCGACCTGGCGATGAGGCGCATGCTGCGGAGCTGCCGGGTGCCGACGCTGCTGACCCTCGGATCGTTGCTGCTGCTGGTCGCGGAACCGGGGGCGGGCCTCCCGCCGCCGGCCCGGGAGCCGGTCCGGCACGGCCTGCTGCTGCTCGTCCTCGCCTCCGGCGGCTGGCTGCTCACCAGGGTCGTGACGCTGCTGATCGACACCTCGCTGGCCCGGTACGCGACCGAACGCCGGGATCCGGCCAGGATCCGCCGGGTCAGGACCCAGACCGTGATGCTGCGACGGCTGGCGGGTGCCGGAATCGCGGTCGTGACGCTGGCGGCCGCCCTGACGACCTTTCCCGCGGTCCGCTCGGTCGGTGCCAGCCTGCTGGCCTCGGCGGGCGTGGTCGGTCTGGTCGTGGGTGTCGCCGCGCAGAGCACGCTCGCCAACCTGTTCGCCGGGATCCAGGTGGCCTTCGGCGATGTCGTACGGCTCGGCGACGACGTGGTGGTGGCGGGCGACTGGGGCACGGTCGAGGAGATCACCCTGACCTACGTGGTGATCGCGACCTGGGACCAGCGGCGGATCGTGATGCCGGTGTCGTACTTCGTCGGCAAGCCCTTCGAGAACTGGTCCCGCCGGGATCCCGCGATCACCGGTACGGCGCTGCTGCACCTCGACCACCGTACGCCGATGGACGAGCTGCGAGCCGAGTTCGAGCGGCTGTTGAAGCAGTGCCCGCTGTGGGACGGGGTCGGCAGCGCGCTGCAACTCGTGGACACCACGCCCAGCACCATCGTGGTCCGTGCGCTGATGACGGCCCGCAACGCCTCGGACGCCTTCGAGCTGCGCTGCTGGATCCGGGAGCAGCTGATCGCGTACCTGCGGGAGCACGCTCCGGAGTCGCTGCCCAGGATCATTGTCGGCCAACAGCATTGAAACCCGGGAGAACTGACATTCCGTCAGATCCGCTCGCCGGCTCGGGCATGAAGTCGGGTTCCGGGGGCAGACGCCGGTAGCCCCGGGAGACCTTCCGGGCCTTCGTCGAGGATGAGGAGAGGGAGGAAGCATGGCGATCCTCTGGGCCCTTGTGGCCGGTCTGGTCGTGGGTCTGCTCGCCAAACTCGTTCTGCCGGGCCGCCAGCCCGTGCCGCTCTGGCTCACCGTCCTGCTCGGACTGATGGGCGCGCTGGTCGGCAATGCCCTGGCCTCCGCCTTCGGGGTCCGGCACACCGACGGCATCGACTGGATCAGGCATCTGCTCCAGGTGGGCGTCGCGGCCGTCCTGATCTCCGCCGTCACGCCCGCCTACCTCGGCCGCCGTCGTTGATCCCGGAGCACCCCTGTCCCCGCGAACCGACGGACCAGTGAACCGACGTCCCAGCGAACCGACGTCCCAGCGAACCGAGGAAAGGGTGCCATGAGCCGGAGCATCTGGACGCACGGCGAGAACAGCGGATACGAGCACGGCCAGGACCTGGTCGGCTATGCGGTGGAGGCCGTGGACGGTCGCATCGGCCACGTGGACCGGCACTCACCAGAGGTCGGCGCGGCCCACCTGGTGGTCGACACCGGTGCGTGGATCTTCGGCAAGCGGGTGCTGCTGCCCGCCGGCACCGTCGTGCGGATCGACCACCCGGAGAGGATCGTGCACGTCGACCGGTCGAAGGAGGAGATCAAGGCCGCGCCGGAGTACCGCAGTGGGGAGGACGCACTGGATCCCGGTTACTTCCAGCTGCTCGGCGGGTACTACGGGCCGATCCTCTGACCGCCGCCCGACCGTTCACCTGACTGCTCGCCTCGCCCGGGCCGGCCGCGATCTGCGGCCGGCCCGGGCGTCCGTCGTACGGCGTCCGGTGAGCGACGAGCGGGTCCTGCGTTCGCCGGACGGGCTCGGAGCGCCCCCCCTGGTCCTCGCCCTCAGGTGCGGGGGAGGTCGATCTCGGCCCACACGGCCTTGCCGGGGTGATCGGTGCGAGGGGTGTGGCCCCAGCGGCTGGCCAGCAGCGCGACGGTGTGCAGGCCGTGGCCGCCCGGGCGGCCCGGCGTGTGGGGCAGCCGGAGGTGCGGAGCGGTGGCCGCGCCGTCGTACACCTCGACCCGCAGCGTCCGGTCGGTCGCGTGCAGGACGAGCTGGTCCGCGCCTCCCGTGTGCTGGCAGGCGTTGGTGACCAGTTCGGAGACGACGAGCAGGACGTCCTCCGCGCGGGCCTCCTGGTCCGGGTCCTCGGTGGGCAGCCAGCCCCAGTCGTGCAGGGCCTGGCGGGTGTGGTCGCGGCAGCGGCCGACCGTGCCGACGACGCCGGTGAGGATCAGCTGACGACGCTGCCCCGACTCGGGCAGGCCGGACAGCACGGGCCGATCGGTGGTCCGAGAATCACTCGCGCTCATCTGTCCTCACTCTGACGGCTGGTGGACTGGCGGCGAGCCGACCGCCGCAGGCTCGTCTTCCCGCTACGCCCGGGCGAACACGTGCTGCGGGCCGGTCCGCCCGCCGTTGTCCGCTGCCGGAGCCCAGGAGCGTAGGGGTCATCCGGCGACCGCACTGTCGACGTCGGGGCGGATGTCGAACACCGCGTCGGTGCCGGTGAGCTCCAGCACTCTGGCGAATCTTGGCTGGACGTCGGCCAGGACCAGGGAGACCCGGGCCGCCTCCGCCTGGAGCCGTGTGACAAGCAGCACGTTCAGTCCGGTGGAGTCGCAGAACGAGAGGCCCCGGCAGTCCACCACGACGCGGTCGTCGGCGCGCCCGACCGCCTCGGCCAGGCGCTCCTTGAGCAGCGTGGCGCTGTCGTGATCCAGTTCTCCGGAGGGTGAGACGACGACCACACCGGCCTCGGTCCGGATTCCGGCCGTGAGCCGTGCCGGTTCGGGGCCGGTCGTCGGCGGGTTTGCCCCAGCTCCCTCGGGGACGCTGCTGTGCATGGTGCTCCTGTCTGTCGGGCGACGGTCCGGACCCGGGCCACCGGCGATCCGTGCGGGACGCTCGGCACCCCGCTACGACTTTATGGCGACGGATCCTCGGTGGGTAGGGACCCGTTCCCGCAGGGCCGGACGGGCCCGGCGGCCGGGCGAAACGGGCTCCGCCGGCGCCGAGCCGGTGAGGCCTGGTGGAGAATATGTGAACCTTCAGCGTCTTTGCGACTGCTCTGCGCTGGTCGGGGCACCCGAGTCGGTGCCGTGTCCGACCCGCGCGGTTTGTCGCCAGAGGAGAGAGAGCATGCCGGCCACCGTTTCCAGCCCCTCGCCCGCTGTCCGCTGCCCCGACGCCTCTTCGGCGGAGCCCGGAGCGGCGTCCGCGATCACCGGATCGGACGACCTCGCCGCCCTGGCGGCCGAGCTCGGAATCGAGACGGACGACCTGGCGCAGGTCTGCCCGACCGACGCCCGCGAACTGTCCAAGGTCCTCTTCGCCCGGCTGCGCGCGGCGGACGAGGGTACCGCCGAGTACTCGTACGTCCGCGGCACCCTGATCGAGCTGAACATGGCGCTCGTCAAGTTCGCGGCCGGCCGCTTCGGGCACCGCGCGGAACCGACCGAGGACATCGTCCAGGTCGGCACGATCGGCCTGATCAGGGCCATCGACCGGTTCGATCCGTCGTACCAGGTCGAGTTCTCGACCTTCGCGCTGCCGACCATCACCGGCGAGATCAAGCGCTTCTTCCGGGACACCGGCTGGATGGTGCACGTCCCCCGCCGGCTGCAGGAGCTGCGGCTGACCCTCGCCAAGACCGCCGACACGCTGGAACAGTCGCTGGACCGCGCACCGACCTCGGCCGAACTCGCCGAGCACCTCGACCTGAGCGAAGCCGAGGTCAACGAGGGGCTGACCGCCTCCCGCGCCCAGACGGCCCGCTCGCTGGACGCCCCGGCCGGCCCCGACGACCCCGCCGAGACCAGTCCTTCGCTGGCCGACCGGCTGGCGGTCGACGAACCGGCCTTCGACACCCTCCTCGACCTGCAGACGCTCAAACCGCTGATCGCCGACCTGCCCGAGCGTGACCGCAGGATCCTCTCCCTGCGCTTCGGCGGCGAGCTCACCCAGGCCGAGATCGGCCGCGAACTCGGCCTCTCCCAGATGCACATCTCCCGCCTGCTCAATCGCACGCTCACCGACCTGCGCAAGGCCCTGCTCGCCGAGCACTGAGCCGGAACCGGACGTGACCCGGAACCGAACGGCCCGGCCCCCCGACGGTCGCGTCCGGTTCGGCGTTCAGCGTCCGGTTCGGCGTTCAGCGTCCAGTGCCGGTGTCGTCACCGGTGTCACTGCCGGCGGTGGTCCCCGTGCCGGTGGGTTCGGGCTCGTCGAGGAGCAGTTCGAGCAACGGGACGGCCGCCTCCAGCTCCCGGCACTGCCGAGGGGTGAGCCGGCCGCTGCGGTGCGCCAGCAGCGCGGACCGTTCGCGGCGGATCCGGGTGATCGCGTCCAGGCCCGCCGCGGTGAGTTCCAGCAGCTGGGACCGCCCGTCCAAGGGGTCGGGCGTCTTGGCGACCAGTCCGGCGGCCGTCAGCGGGCCGACCGTGCGGATCATGGACGGGACGGCGACACGTTCGCGCGCGGCGAGCTCGCCCAGCCGCAGCGGGCCGTACTGCTCGACCCGGGCCAGCGCGGAGAGCTGGGCGAACGTGAGGTCCTTCCCGCTGGCGGCCTGCGCCATCTGCCGGTTGAGCCGGGCGATCACCAGGCGGAGCCGGACCACGGCGTCCTCGGAGAGGGTGCCGCCGCCCCCGGCCGGCGTCTCGGCCGACGTCCCGGCTGTGGTCTCGGGCCCGGCCGGGTGGCCGGGTTCGGGCACGGCGCCGGTCCGTGCCTCGGGCGTGGTGGCCGCGGGGACGCTGGCGGGCGGCGTGCTGCTGGGGTCGGTCATGATCCGCCGGACTGTCCTCGGTCGGGTCGGCAGGGCTGCACAGGCGGTGTGTCCTGCGCCTCTGCGGCAGCCTGCGTCACGGTGGTGGCCTGCGTCACGGCGGTTCCCCGTGCCGCGGCGGCTCCCCGTGCCGCGGTGGTGGCCTGGGCCACGGTGGCGGGAGCCGTCGGCGGACGCGGACCGCTGCCGGGCTTGCGCCCGCGCAGCAGCGATGCGGCCGCGGCCACCAGGGACATGCCGATCGCCAGCCAGAACACCACGACCAGTCCGTCGTGGAAGGGCCCGGAGATCAGCTCCGGGAAGAACTCGCGTCCGGTGAGCGTCCTGGCGTTGGCGGCCGGGAGCTGGGCGAGCGTTTGCGGGCCCAGGAGCTGCTGGATCGGGTTGTAGCCGAGGAAGGCGGCGAAGAGGGTGCCCACCGGCGGCAGCGACGCGATGGCGTGCGCGTCGGCCGCCGGCACGCCCTGCGCGGTGAGTCCGGAGCTCAGGGTGTGCGGCAGCGATCCGGCCAGCCCGGCCACCATCAGGGAGAAGAAGACCCCGATCGAGAGCACCATGCCGGCGTTCTGGAAGGTGGCGCGCATACCGGAGGCGGCGCCGCGTGCCTCGGCGGGCACGCTCGACATGATCAGCGAGGTGTTGGGCGCGGCGAACAGTCCGCCGCCCAGGCCGTTGAGGAACACCAGGACCGCGAACCACGGGTAGCCGAAGTCGGTCGGCAGCACCAGCAGTCCGGCGAAGGAGGCGGCCATGACCAGCAGCCCGCCGGAGGCGAACAGGTGGGCCCCGGCCCGGTCCGAGAGGTAGCCGGAGATCGGCCCGGCGGCGAGGAAGCCGACGGTCAGCGGCACCAGGTAGATACCGGCCCACAGCGGGGTGTCGGCGTAGTCGTAGCCGTGCAGTGGCAGCCAGATGCCCTGGAGCCAGATGATCAGCATGAACTGGAGGCCGCCCCGGGCGATCGAGCCCAGCAGGGTGGCGGCGTTGCCCCCGGTGAAGACCGGGTCACGGAAGAGCGCGAGCGGGAACATCGGCTCGGCGGCCCGTGCCTCGATCAGGCAGAACGCGATCAGGACCGCCACGCCGCCGATCAGTCCGGCCAGCACCCAGGGGTTGGTCCAGCCCATGGTGTGGCCGCCGTACGGCTGGATGCCGTAGGTGATCGCGGCCAGCAGCGCGGTCAGGCCGAACGCGAAGGTGACATTGCCCCACCAGTCGATCCGGGCCGGGCGGCGGATGCCGGTGTCGCGCAGGGACCGGTAGGCCCAGATGGTGCCGAGGATCCCGATCGGCACGTTGACCCAGAAGATCGACCGCCAGTTCCACTCGGCCAGCAGCCCGCCCAGCACCAGGCCGATGAACGAGCCGGCGATGCCGGCGACGATGTTCACACCCAGGGCCGTTCCGCGCCGGTCGGCCGGGAACGCGTCGGTGATGATCGCTGCCGAGTTCGCCATGAGCATCGATCCGCCGACCGCCTGGACCACCCGCCAGCCGATCAGCCAGAGGGCGCCGGTGCCGCCGTGCAGCGGGTCCAGCGAGAGGGCCACCGAGGTGACGGTGAAGATCAGGAAACCGGCGTTGTAGATCCGCACCCGGCCGTAGATGTCGCCGAGCCGTCCGAGGGTGACCACCAGCACGGCGGTGACCAGCATGTAGCCCATCAGCATCCACAGCAGGTAGCTGACGTTGCCGGGGCGGAGCGGGTCCAGGCCGATGCCGTTGAAGATGGCGGGGAGCGAGATCAGCACGATCGACGCGTTGATGGTGGCGATCAGCGTGCCGAGCGTGGTGTTGGAGAGTGCGACCCACTTGTAGTGCGGATGATCCGGTCCTGCGCTCCACCACGAGCGTCCCGTGCGTCCGGCTCTGTCCCCGAGCGCGTCCTTGGTCGTCACCGCCGCCTCCCGATGCGTGGCCGGTGTTCCGGTGCCCTCGTCCGGAGTGCTTTAGATAGCTCTCGTCAGCTAACGATAGTCCGATCATCGGGTTGGCAGTAGGTGTATTGGGGGTGCGGAAGGAGCTGCGGGTGGCGCTGCCCGCGCTGCCCGCGCGGTCGCGGCTGCTCGACGGGCCCGGGGTGGGGGAGAGCAGGGCCGTCCGGTCGGGTGCCCGCCGGAGCCAACCGGGCGACCGGGGTGCCTGGAGCGGTCAACGTTCGCTCCGGTGCGCGTACTTGGCTTGAAATGAGCGTTCCCCGGCGGTGGTGGCGGCGCGGCGACTCTGCCACGATCTCAGCTGAGACGAATGAGCGGAGTGATCATTTTCATATCCGCTGACCGAGTGAGCCCACGGCATTGCGAGAGCAGATCTGGAGGCAGGACTTGAGGACCATACGGAACCACGTCGCGCGGTTGGTGACGGTGATGGCAGTGCTGCTCGGCGGGATGGCCGTCGCGGCGGCCCAGGCCCAGGCGGCTCCGCAGCCGCTCTTCGGCAACCTCGCCATCTGCGGGAACTCCCCGATACCCAGCGGCTACGTCGTCACCAACGAGCAGAGCTCGAACTCCTGCGGCGGCTACCTGGAGTACCAGCTCACCCAGGTGACGACCCAGACCAGCCTCTCGGTCTGCGGCAACTCCCCGCTGCCGAACGGCTGGGTCATCACCGACGCCCACTCGTACAACACCTGCGGCGGCTACCTCCAGTACTTCCTCGCGAAGGTGACGACCCAGACCAGCCTGATGGTCTGCGGCAACTCCCCGCTGCCGAGCGGCTGGGTCATCACCGACGAGCACCCGTACAACACCTGCGGCGGCAAGCTCCAGTACTTCCTCGCCAAGGTGACGACCCAGACCAGCCTGATGGTCTGCGGCAACTCCCCGATCCCCGACGGCTGGGTCGTCGTCAACGAGCAGCCCTACAACACCTGCGGCGGCTACCAGCAGTACTCCCTCGCGAAGGTGACGACCCAGACCAGCCTGATGGTCTGCGGCAACTCTCCCATTCCGGCGGGCTGGGTCGTCGTCAGCCAGCGGCCCTACAACACCTGCGGCGGCTACCAGCAGTACTCCATCCAGAAGGTGGCCTGACCGCCTGCGGTCTCCCGCGGGGGAGAGGTCACGATCCTGTGGTGAGACGCAACGTCATGTCTCCTGTGAAACAGTGTTGTTGTCGAATCGTCAGCTGATTCCTTGGCTCGGACGCGGACGTCTGGACGGTGCGTGTCGACCGATGACCGGTCTCGGCGAAGTCCGGCGGGGCTCAGTGGAGTTCGACCGCCGGATTCAGTGGGTGTCGCCCCCGGGTCTTCGGATGATGAGGCCCGGGGGCGACGGGGTTCATGGACGTCTCAGTGCCGGTGCGCGGCCCGGTGCGGCCGGACGGCTTCGCGTGGTGGATGCCGGCGGACGGTCAGCATTGCGGTCGGGAGGGGGCGCTGAACAGGTCGGCCACCAGGGCGCGGGCGTAGGTTTCGTCGGTGTCCGGCACGGAGAAGACGACGCGGAAGTAGAGCGGGGCGACGATCCGGTCGAGCAGCCGCTCGGGTGGGGGCGGCCTTTCGCCCCGGCCGCGGGAGGCTTCGAGGACCACGTCGAGGCCGGCGGTGGCGCGTTGCAGGCATTCCCTCAGTCCGCTGCGGCGCTCGTCGATGTCGGGGGAGACCTCTGCCCGGAAGAACGCGATACCGCCGGGCCTGGTCAGATCGTCCAGTGTCCGGATCGCGTAGGCCTCCAGGTCGGTTCGGAGGTCGCCGCTGGAGGAGGGCGGGGCGTCCGTCCCGCGTAGGGCTGCGACCTCGGCCAGCAGGGCCTGCAGGGTGCCCCAGCGCCGGTAGATGGTGGTGGGGTTGACCCCGGCGCGCTCGGCCACCGCGGGGATCGTCAGCTGGGCCGCGTCGAGCTCGCCGGCCAGGTCGGTGAGGGCCTGGTGGACCGCCGCCTGGACGCGGGCGCTGCGGCCGCCGGGACGCTTGGCGGGGGGTTCGGCATTCATGCGTCCCAGGTTAACGCAGAGAGGATTGCTTTAGTGTCGGAGCGGCGCTAGTCTCACTAAAGCAAATTGGGCTGCTTTAGCAGGATTATCGCCGTCATTCCAAAGGGGACTGCCATGGCCACCACTGCCCGCGACCTCGGTCAGCGCTTCCACGCCGCACTCATCACCGGCGACTGGCCGGCCATCCGGTCCATGCTCCACGACGACGCCAGCTGGACCCTGCCGGGCGACAACACCATCAGCGGCACCGTCGTCGGCGCGGACGCCGTGGTCGACCGCGCCCGGAAGATCGCTTCCTACGGCCTGTCCTTCGAGCTGCTGCACGTCCTGGTCAGCCGCGAGAACATGGCCCTGTCCCTGCACAACACCGCCCAGCGCCCGGACGCGATCCTGGACGAGTACCTGACCACCGTCTGCCGTCTGCGCGACGGCAGGATCGCCGACATCGAGACCTACCTGTCCGACGTCCCCGGCATGAACGCCTTCTTCGTCTGACGGGAACCCGGATTCCGGACAACTCCTGCCGGGCGCCGGGCCACGGCCCTCGACCGATCTCACGGTCCCCCGCCGGATTCCCGCGCCGGTCGTGGCCGGTACGCCGGAGCAGCGGGTGCCGCGGCCCGTCTCGCGGAGCGCCGAGCGGTCGAACTCCGTTGGGAACGAACGGGATTCGTCGAGACGGGTCACCGTTCGAGCTGAGCGGGAAGCATCTTGTCCGACTGTGTGTGGCATGCCGCGTACGGCGTAATGGTCGGGGCGGGCTGTTCGGCCGCGTCAGGCTGTGGGTCTTGATCACGGCCGTCTCGGGAGCCCGTGTGCACAGGTCGCGTGAGCCGATCTTCGAAGAGGTCGGCCGGGGTCCGGCGGCGGGCCGGCAGGACGCCCGGTCGGTCGACCGTGCCGGCTCCGGCCGCCCAGAGCCGCGGACACCCCGGGCGGCGCCGCTCCGCCGGGATCCGCAGTGAGGTGGCCCGGCCGGGGCAGGGCCGGCCGCCGTGCGGCCCGGTTGAGCGCCGCCGGTCTGGAGATGCCCGCTCCGCCGGCCTGGATGCGCTGGCTGCCGGTCGCCTACGTCGCGGCAGTCCTGGCGCTCGAACCCGTGACTCCGGTGGAGTGGCCGGTGAGCTTCCTGCTCATCGCCCTGCCCGTGGTCACCGCCTACACCTTCGGACCTGTCGGCGTCATCGCTGCCACGGTCTTCGCCATCGGGCTCGAGGGAGTCCTGGCCGGCACCGTGTGCTGTGCGGGTCGCCCCGCGCACGTCCTGTGGGAGCGTCACTACGTCGGGGCCTACGTCTCCACCGCGCTGGTCGGCGTCCTCGGGACGGCCCTGGCCTTCCACCGCAAGCGCCAGGAGGCCCACCTCGTCAACGTCAACTCGGTTGCCGAGGCGCTGATGCGGACCCTGCTGCGGCCGGTGCCGCAGCGGGTCGGCCGGCTGCTGGCAGCCGGTCTCTACCGCCCCGCCGTGGTGGGCAGCATGGTCGGCGGCGACCTCTTCGACATCTGCGACACCGAGGGCCGCGAACGCGCGATCGTCGGCGATGTCCGGGGCAAGGGCCTGCAGGCCGTGCGCACCGTCGCCGACATCCTCGGCAGCTTCCGCCAGGTCGCCCACGAAACCGGTGACCTGGCGCAGATCGCCGACAGCATGGAACGCCGAATGGCCCGTGAGGCCGAAGCGCTCCTCGACAGCGAGCTGTTCGTCACCGCGGTCCTGATCGAGCACGACCACCAGGCCCAGCAGGTCACGATCATTAACCACGGTCACATCGAGCCCGTCCTGATCTCCGGCGGCGAGGTCGACGCCCTCATCGGACCGCCGGCCCTCCCACTCGGTCTCGGCGCCCTGGACTCCGAACCCCCGGTCGCCTACACCCACCGGCTCGCCCCCGGCGACGTCCTGCTGCTCTGCACCGACGGACTGATCGAGGCCCGTGACCCGGCCGGGGAGTTCTACCCACTGCTGGACCGGCTGCGCCACCGGTTCGCCGGCCGGCCGGCCCCGACACCCGGCGACGTCATCGACTTCCTCGACACCGACCTGCCCCGCCACGCCCGGGTCCTCAGCGACGACGTCGCCATCCTCGCGATCACCCCGGACGCCGGCGAGCCGCGCTCGCAGCCGTGATCCCTTTTTTGGCCCGGACCCGCCCGTGCGGGCCGGAGTGCGCCGCGTCCTCGTCCCGGTCCGTTCCGTAGCGGATCGACGGGGTGGCCCAAGTCGGCTACTGCCGGGCGTACTTGGACCGGTGGCCGAGCGGTTCGGCGATCCCGTCGACCCTCGGTTCGCCGAGGGGTTCGCCAGCGGTGCGCGGAGCTCATCGGCCCGGGGCGCGGAGCTCGACGGGTGGAGGCGGTTGTGCGCCGTGCTGGGGCCGAACGGCAGCTCGGTACGATCTGGGGGTTCACACGGGCGACGGATTCGGGAGGCAGAGTGTCGCTGCGCTTCGCCGTGCTGGGGTTGCTCTCGATCCGCCCGGCGAGCGGCTACGAACTCGCCAGGCACATCGAGACGACGCTGCCGCAGGTCTGGTACGCGCGCAACAACCAGCTCTACGCGGAGCTGGCCAAACTCGCGGACGACGGATTCGCCGAGATCGTCGAGGAGGGGCCGCGCGGACGGCGCGTCTACGCGGCCACCGAGGTCGGCCGGGCCGAGCTCTGGCGCTGGCTGGTCGAAGCGGAACCGGACCGGAAGCAGCGCAGCGAGGTCGCGCTGCGCGACTTCCTCCTGCCGGAACTCCGCAAGGACGACGCGCTGCGGGTGTTGGAGCGCGAGACGCGCCACCTCGCGGCGGAGTTGGGCGAAACCGAGGAACTGCTGCGTCGGATGGCCGAACTCGCGTCGCCCGACGACGTCCGGGTCCTGGCCACGGAGCACCGCAGGCTGCTGACCGAGGCCAGGCTGGAGTGGTCGCGGCTGGCGGCGCGACGGATCGCGGCCCGCCAGGACTGACGGTCCGCCAGGGCTGCCGGTGCGGTACCGGACGCCGGTACCGGACACCGGCGCCGGCCGCAGGGGCGGTGACCTGCTCGGCTCCGGCCCTGCGCCGGGATGCACGCCCGGGGGCGTCGAGAAGGTTGCCGAAGCCCGGGTGGGCGCGGCGCAGGCGAGCACGGCCGGCTCCGTCCCCGGCAGGCCGGTTCCGTCCCCGGTGGGTCGCTCTACCCTTGGCCGGCCGACTCCGCCTTCGGCCGGTCGGCCAAGTGTCTGCGGCCATCCGGCCGGAGCCCCCGGCTGGTTGCCGGGACGACGCCCAGGCCCGATCGCCCACCGGCGTTCGGTGACCACCGGGACATCCGGACCGACGATTCTGCGCCTCGCGTCTTGGCGGCCGCTCGGGGCGCCCCGCCGTCTCCCGGCCGGCCGCTCCCGCCGCCTCCCGGTCGCCCCGTCTGTGACGTTTCATCAACTTCCTTGCAGGCGCTGGTTCATACCGAAGTCCGCCCGGCAGCAGGTGCTCGACCTGGGATGACCGAGGTGGTGGGGCTGCGGCGGGGCCGTGCAGGAGATGGAGGCTTGCCACGCGCGCTCGAAGGCTCATAATTAACATGTCATTTTTGACATGTCGACGAGTGGAGCCCCATGCGACGCATGCCTTTCGAAGACGGAGCGTCGAGCGTCCCGGACAGTGGTCTGACCGGTTCGCCCGACCTCCCCGACGAACTGCCGGGCGAGGAGCGGCGCCCGAGCCGGACCGAGCGCCTGTCCCGGTGGTGGCGTACGGCGGGCGCCGTCGTCAGGACGCTGCCGCAGGTGCTGCGCCTGGCCTGGCAGGCCGGACCCTGGCTGACCGTCGGGATGGCGGCGGCCACGGTGGTCGGGGGTGCCCTCCCGGCGGCGGTCGCCTATCTGACCAAGCTGCTGCTGGACACCGTGGTCGAGGCGATCCGGCTGCATGCCCAGGGCGCCCCCGACCACGTCGTGCTGAGCCTGCCGTTCCTGACGACCCGCACCACCAGTGCGGGCAAGCTGGTCGGGCTGGCCGCCGTGCAGTTGCTCGTCTCCGTGGTCGGCACGGCGTTCGCCTCGCTGAGCCAGACCTGCCGTCAGCTGCTGCAGGAGCGCCTGTCACAGATCCTGCAGTACCGGATCATGGATCACGCCAGCCGGCTCGACCAGGTGTTCTTCGAGGGCTCCGCCTCCTACGACCTGTTGCGTCAGGCGCAGGAGGAGGCGCCCACCCGCCCGATGTTCCTGATCTCCGGGGTCTTCGACCTGCTCCAGGCCCTCGGGACCTTCGCGGGCATGATCGGCCTGCTGGCGCGGATGAACCCGTGGCTGGCACTGATCGCGCTGCTGGCCCCCGTCCCCGCGTTCGTCTCCCAGGCCAGGTACAGCGGGCGCGGCTTCCTGGTCGCCCTGTGGGGAGCGCCGGTCAAGCGCCGGATGCACTACCTGTCGACGCTGGTCACCACCGACACCCATGCCAAGGAGGTGAAGACCTTCGGGCTGGGCGGCTACTTCGTGGAGCGCTTCCGCCTGCTCGGTCTGGCCTGGTACGGGCGGCTGCGCAAGGTCATGGTCAGGCGCCAGCTGATGGCCGCCGGGTGGGGCTCGCTCACCGCCCTGACCGGCTCGCTGACCTACCTGTACACGGCCCTGCAGGCGGTGGCCGGACACCTCACCCTCGGCGACCTGACCCTCTACACCCAGGCTGCCGGTTCGGTCCAGGGCTCGGTCCAGGGCATGTTCAACAACTTCTCGGAGATGTACGAGAACAGCCTCTACCTGACCCGGGTGTACGAGCTGCTGGCCGTGCCCGCGACGATCCGGCGCCCGGCGAACCCCGTCCCGCTGCCCCGCCCGCTGCGCGGCGAGATCGTGTTCGAGCACGTCTCCTTCGCCTACCCTGGTTCGGCTGCGCCCGCGCTGGACGACGTCAGCTTCCGGATCGAGCCCGGCCGGACCGTCGCCGTGGTCGGTCGCAACGGTGCGGGCAAGTCGACCCTGCTCAAACTGCTGTGCCGGCTCTACGAGCCGACCGCCGGCCGCATCCTGGTGGACGGGATCGACATCAGGGAGGTGGATCCGGACGAACTCCGTTCCCGGATGGGCGCGATGTTCCAGGACTTCGTGACCTACCAGGCCACGGTGGCCGAGAACATCGGGCTCGGCGACCTCGACCACCTGGAGGACCTGCCGAGGATCGAGGAGTCCGCCCGGCAGGCCGGGGCCGCCGAGGTCATCGGCAGGCTCCCAGGGAAGTTCGGCACGCCGCTCGGCCGCTGGTTCGACGAGGGCGTGAACCTCTCCGGCGGCGAGTGGCAGAAGATCGCCCTGAGCCGCGCGTTCATGCGCGACGCCGCGATCCTGCTGCTCGACGAGCCGACCTCGGCGCTGGACGCCGAAGCCGAGTACGACCTGTTCGAGCGCCTGCACCGACTCGCCAGGGGGCGGACCACGCTGTACATCTCGCACCGGTTCTCCACCGTCCGCCAGGCCGACCGGATTCTGCTCCTGGACCACGGCCGGCTGGCCGAGGAGGGTTCCCACGAGGAGCTGATGGGCCGTGCGGGAGACTACGCCGAGCTGTTCTCCCTACAGGCGGCGGCATATCTGGACGACGGTGCCGACGGACGGCCCGGCGATCGGGTCGCGACGCCGGCGGCCGACCGGGGCTGACCGCGCGGATCCGGGTGAACGGCTGATCTTTCCGGGGGACGGGCCGGTTGCCCTATGTCTGTCCTTGCAGGCGTATACCAACCCATTTAGCGTTCCGAATGCCATGCAGCCGTGACAGTGAGGAGCGGGTCGATGGGAAACGGGTCGATGGGAAACGGGTCGATGGGAATCGGTACGGCCGATCCCGGGCAGGCACTCCCGCGGTTCGAGGAAGTCGAAGGGCTGGGTCCGCAGGATCACAAGTTCGTCGACGATCTTGTTGCCGTACTGGAGAAGCACGGAAATCTCGACCGGTTCGGCCTGTGCCTGCTGCACCACCACTTCGCCGTCGCCGCCGACGAGATCCTGGTCGAGACCCACGACGTGGCGGCGCGCACACTGCACGTCCAGGTGGCGAAGGCGGCCACGACCGAGCACACCAGGCCCTCGCAGTGGCGGTTCGTCAGGACCGCCGGGGGCGACGACGGCGAAGCGGCCGTCGGCCACGCCTACCAGGTGATCCTGCAGTGCAGTCCGGTCAGCGGGTGCCCGGGAAGCGGGAACAGCCGGCCTTGAAGGCCTCCCGCGCAACGAGCACGCCGCTGCCCTCGGGCACCCCGGCCGAGGGCAGCGGCACGAGGCGGGAGGCCCGGGCGGTGACGCGCCGGTGGAGGTGGTGCACCGCCCTGCTGCTGGCCGGTCTGGCCTGGTGGGCCCTGTGGCCCGGCCGGGCCGAGGCGGCGGCAGCCGCCGGCTGCCACGCGGAGCAGCTGGCCACGGCCAGGACCGAAGCCGTACTGCGACTCGTCAACCACGCCCAGACCGTGATCGAGGGCCAGGGGGACATGACGGTCCAGGTGCCCACCAGCTGGGCGTACGCCAACGACCTGATGCTGAGCGAGAGTTCCGACGCCTACCGGCTCGCGATGCGCTGCCTGCTGCGGGAGGAGCAGGGGAGTCCCCGGCTCCAGGACCTGCGGTTCGAGGAGTGGCGCCTGCACCGGCCGCAGGTGACCGCGGTGGACTCCTGGGTCAAGGTCCGGTACCGGACGGTCTTCTGGTTCAACCAGCGCGGCACCTTCACCGTGGGGCCGTGGGCGGTCGACATGCGCGCCGAGCGGTGGAAGCTGTCCCTCACCCCGCCGACAGCGCTCGCGGGCGCCCGCTGGGACCGGGTCCAGATCGGCCTGGGCGGCCTGGCCGCCTTCGAGGTCACCCCCACACCCTCGGCCGTCGACAGCGACGACCTGGTGTGGTCGGGGCTCGGACAGCCCGGGGGGCCGAACACCGCCGTGACCGTGCAGCTGGTGCCTCCGTGGCAGCGCGCCCTGGCGACGGCGAACACCAGCAGCGAGGGGTGGCGCGTCGTCAACGCGGCCGGGCAGACCACCTGGTGGGTGGGTACCTCGGCGGTGATCGTGGTGGCCGCCCTCCGCGCCCGCCGCCAGCCAGCCGGCGCCGTGGCCAGCGCGCTGGAGCGGAGCAGCAGCGGGGCCCTGCTGCGCTGGGGCCTGCTCAACGCCGTCATCGGCCTGATGATCCTGCTGCTCTACCGGCTGATCCCGGACGCGGCCAGGGCGGTGGACCTACCGGGCCCGTGGGGCTACGAGCAGCGCTGGCAGGTCCTGATCGGCGTGCTGGCCGGCTGGGCCCTCGCGATCTCGGCCCGGCCGAGGGCGTCGGTGCTGCTCGCGGTCTCGCTGGCGGCGGTGGCCGGGTCGCTGGTGGCCGTGCTGCCCGGCCTGTTCGGGCTTCCCGCGCAGCTCGTCCCCCGGCAGCCCCCGCCCGCCTCCGGCATCGCCGCTCTGGTGGTGCTGACCACGGCGGTGCTGTGGCTGTGGCTGACCGGGCTGGTGCTCTGGCTCCGGCTGTTCGCAGAGGACGGCGGCCTGCTCCGGGAACCGGCGAACCCCCTGCGACTGCGCGGGACCGGGGCGGGACTGGCCGCCCTCACCGTCCTGCTGCTCGGCTGGGCGCTCTGGGCCCGCGAGGGCTACTGGCAGCGGATCAGCTGGCTGACGGACCGCACCGCACCGGCGTACGGCTCGCTGCACCTGCTCGTGCTGAGCCGGGAGGCGGTGTCGCTGGCCGCCAGCGTCCCGTCGTGGTGCTACTCCCACACCTGGGTCCTGACGGGTGTCGCGGTCGTCGCCCTGCTGCGGGCCAGGGACACCGGGCTGCAGGTGCCCTACGCGAACCCCGCCGAGCTGGACCGCCTCCTGCTGGCCGTGTTCTTCGCCGTCGTGGTGGCCTGGCGCGAGGGCTCGTACGCGGGCAGCCAGGTGCTGGCCAGTCTCTGGCTGGTGCTGGACATCGCCGCGCTGTACGGCCTGCTGGCGGTGGGGCAGCGGTGGGCGGTCCTGAGCCAGCACCTGGAGGGCTGCGCCGCCGCTCCGACGCTGGGCGAGGCGATCACCGAGTCGGGCCACCGGGACCTCATCGACCGGGCCCGCCGCTACCGGGAGCTGATCATCGCGCTGCGCGGCCTGGACCAGGGGCACGGCGAGGGCGCCCTCAACAGGCACGCGGTGGAGAAGGAACTGAACCGGCTGCACCGCTGGCGGCCGGTGGCGCAGGGCGCCGTGGCACGGCCGTGGCTGCCCAGCCAGGTCACGGTCCTGGACATCGCCCTGAGCTGGGGTCCGCACGCAAGGTGGTGGTACAACGCCCGCCGGGCCGCCCTGCTGGCGACCGCGGTGGGCGTTCCCGGCAGCTTCGTCATGGTCTGGTCGGCCTACGCGCCGCAGGAGCAGTGGATGCTCGCCCTCCAGTCCGCCTTCGGAGCACCCGAGATGGTGTGGAAGTTCGTTTCCTGGGAGCTCGTCTGGGCCGGCGCGGGTCTGGTCCTGGGAGCGCTCTGGCGCCTGCTGCCCGGGCGCCGCGGCCCGGCGCGCGCCCTGTGGCTGGTGGCCGCCTACACCATGCTGATCGCCCTGGACATCATGGGCAACCTCATCACCGACCAGACGCTCGGCGCCGTGGCGCTGGCCGCCACCCTGATGCTCCTGGTGCTGACCCTCACCAGCCTCGCCATGGACGCGGACACCTTCCGCGCCGAACGGCGCTTCTGGCCCAGCCGGTTCCAGCTGCTGCTCTCGATCTACCAACTGCGCGGCCTCTCGGTGCAGATCGCGTACGTGATGGCGCAGCTCGCCGCGGTGGTGTCGATCTGGAAGTTCCTGGCCGGCCCCGACTTCCGCTCGATGAAGCCGTAGCGCCGTCGCCGCCCGCCCGGTCGGGACACCGGGCGGGCGGGGCGGAGCACGCGGACCGGGGCCCGGTTCAGGCCCTGGTGCTCTGCCAGGGGGTGAACGCGTTGGTCACCGAGGACATCGCCGGGCGCAGGTCCGGGAAGTGCCGCAGCAGCACGGAGGCCATGGTGTTGTTCTCGATCCAGTCCAGTCCGGTGCGGGTGTAGACCTGGAGGCTGTAGTCCTTGGTGAGGAACCGGTCGCTGTTCAGCCGGCGCGAGGCCATCAGGATGAAGATGCGGAAGGCGGTGTCGCTGAAGGCGAACCCCTCGGGCCGGCGCTCGGCGAACATCCCGACCATCAGGTCCACCCGCTCGATGTCGCCCTCGTAGATCCGGCTCAGCTCCCGGGCCCAGGTGCGGTCCGGGGTCAGCGACTCGAAGTCCGCGGCGGGTTTGAGGTGGAGCAGCCGCCGGAACTCGTTGTACCTGGGCACGCCCAGTTCGCGGATGCGCAGGATGTCGATGGCGCCCAGGTCGACGACCTTCCCGTCGGGTCGCTCGAACCGCTGGAGGAACTCGGGGTAGTTGTGCAGTGTCACCAGCCCCGGATGGGCGGTGCCGAACGAGTAGAAGAGGTCGGTCAGCGAGTGCTTCGCCAGCAGCTCGTAGGCGTGCGGGCCGGACAGCTCGGGGAACTTCGCCTCCTGCAGCAGAGTGTCGTCGGCGGCGGAGCGGAAGCTCCAGTCGTCGCGGATCAGCGGGTGCATCCGGTAGACCGCGGTGAACTCCTCGGTGAGCGCGTACGGGACGCCGAAGTGGTCCGTCGCGCCGCCGACGATGCCGCTGAGCACCTCGCTGCGGCTGAGCCGGCCCAGCAGCCGGCTCAGCCGCTCGCCGAGGACGCCGTACCAGTTGGCCCGCAGCGCGACGACCGTGGTCGGGTGGCTGATGACCGCCGGGGTCCACTCGACCGTGTGGATCTTCGCGATGAGCGCGGCGTTGATCAACCGGGCCCGCTGGAAGAGCTGTTCGTCCGTCCACTGCGGGTACTCGTCGTGCAGCCGGTCGCAGATGGCGTTGTGCTCCAGGATGAACAGCCGGTGCATCATGGCCAGACCGAGCCAGAAGCCCGGCGTGTTCGCCGGATCCTGCTCCGGGTCGCCGGTGGACATCGCGCCGTTGCGGGGCTCCCGCAGCCTGCCGCCCTCGCCGGCCCGCAGCTGCCGCTGCTCCTGCGGGCCGGCGCCGTAGATCTGGGACGCGTCCCACCAGTGCGTCTTCTCGTTGATGAAGGTGGGCGGCAGGCCGTCGCCCGGCTGCCTGGTCGGGTCGGGGATCGTCCGCGGCACCAGCATCGGGCGGGTCGGCCAGGGGTCGTCGTCGACCAGCTCGATCCGCCAGGGATCGGCCATGACGCCCTGTCCGTGGCTGAACCAGTCGCGGATCATGAACTGCAGCCAGGCGGAGACCAGCGAGTTGACCGTGGTGGCCGGGACGAACTCGTGCCGGGTCAGCAGTGCGCGGCTCACCTCGCGGGGGCTCGGCGAGAGGATCTCCGGTTCGGTCTCGGGGTAGGTCCGGTCCGGCGGGACGTTGCGGCCGAAGCGCGAGTTGGCCATGCCCATCCGGGCACTGCCGAGGTCGTTGTAGGTGCCGTCGGCCGAGCGCTCGGTGGTGTCGCGGGCCTGCCGCGGCTCGACCGGCGGCAGGTTCACCGCCGGGAAGGACGTGGTGTCGAAGAGGTTCTTGCGGCGCAGCAGGTTCCGCAGGCCCAGCAGGATCGCCAGGCCGAGCGGTGTGGGCAGCCTGTCCCAGCCGACCTTGTGGTCGACGGCCAGCGCCAGCCGCTCGTACGCCCGCATGAACGCGGGCGCCTGCTGGGAGGTCGATCCGGTCGGCGGCCGACTGTTTCGGGGGGTGGGCTGGTCGGCCATGACGGCCTCCTCGTGTCGGGTGTGCGGGTGGTCCGGGTGCGGGTCGGTGGCGCGGCCCGGTCGGCGGCGCCCGGCGGGGCCGGTGTCAGCCGGTACGGGCGGCCGCTGCCGGGCGGCGGCGGTTCGCGCGGACGGCGCGTCCGGTCCCGGCCGCCTCGCTGAGCAGCACGGCGCTCGCCTTCTCGGCGACCATGTAGACGGCCGTGACGATGAAGAATCCGGGGATCCGGGGGAAGACCGAGGCGTCGACGACCCGCAGGCCCTTTGTGCCGATCACCCGGAACCGGCTGTCGACCACGGCCAGCGGATCGTGCACGGCTCCGATCCGGGCGGTACCGCAGGCGTGGTGCCCCCAGGCCCGGTCCCGGACGAACTCGCGCAGCTCCTCGGGGGTCCGCACGTTCTCCCCCGGCAGCACCTCGTGCCTGACCACCGCTCCGGCCCGCCGCATCAGCTCGCGGGCCAGCCCGATGCCGTGCACCACCGCGTCGAGGTCCTCGCCGCGGCTGTCGGTGCCCTCCTCGAAGTACCGGAACGAGATCAGCGGCGTGTCACGCGGGTCCGCGCTGCGCAGACCCACCCGGCCACCGGTGTTGCGGGTGTGGGCCTTGAGCACCGCCCAGGTGAAGTAGCGCCTGTTGCGGAACAGTTGGTCCGAGTAGCCGGGGTAGTAGCCCTGGAAGTAGGCGGGCAGGCCGAAGAGGAACAGGTCGGGTGACTCCAGCTCCGGCTGTGACCTGGCCGTCACCGCGAGCACCGCCCCGTTCGAGGTGTACACCCCGCGGCCGCTCTCCCACTCGGTCAGGCAGCGGTCCGGCGGGGTTCCCGGTGCCCGGGGCGCGAAGGTGCAGTCCTCGATGAGGGTGAACGCCTCGTCCAGCTCCGAGACGACGCCGACCTCGTAGCGGTCCTGCAGGTTCGAGCCGACTCCGGGCAGGTCGAGGAGGACCGGCAGGCCGTGCCGCCGGAGTTCCGCGCCGGGCCCGATCCCGGAGAGCATCAGCAGCTGCGGCGTGTTGAAGGCGCCCCCCGACAGCACGACCTCGCGGCGGACCCGGACCCGGCGCAGCGGTGGCAGGGGATCGGCACCGGCACGCGGATCGGCGCGGTACGCGTGCGGTGCCGCCGCGTACTCGACCCCCACCGCGGCCAGGGCCTCGTCGAGGAGCACCCGGGTGACCAGCGTGCCGGTGCGCACGGTGAGCCGGTCCGGATGCCGCCGCCGCACGTCCCGGATCCGGTCGCGGACACTGACGCGGTGTCCGCCGGACGTGGCCAGCGGCACCAGCCACAGTCCACCGGGGGCGCCGCCCGCCACCCGCCGGTCGTTGGGGTCGAAGTAGGTGTCCAGGCCCTCGAACGCCGTGAGCGGGCGCCCCAGCGTGGCGGTCAGCGCGGACTCCGCGGCGGCGGCGACGACCTTGAGCAGCCGGTGGTCGCGCAGGACCAGACGGGGATCGGGGAGGGAAGTGGTCAGCCAGCCGTCGAAGCCGTGGCCGCCGCGGTTGACGAACCCGGCGGAGATCACGGGCAGGCGTTCCAGGACGGCGGAGAGCAGGCGGCTCCGCGGCAGGAACCGCGGCCGGTCGACGTAGGTGCAGCGCTCCAGCCGCCGGAACCAGCGCTCCATCCGCCGGGCGGCCCAGGAGGGGTCGCCGGTCAGGGCGGCGATGTGCTCCCAGTCCGCCGGGTGCGGGCGGACGGTGATCATCGCGTTGTGCGCGGTGCACCCGCCGAGGGTGCCGGCCCGGGGGTACCAGACCCCGTGGTGTCCGGGAACGTACTTGTCGTCGCGCCGCTGCCGGTCCTCGTCGTCCCAGTGCCGGACGTAGAAGTCCCACCGCAGATCCGGGTTCTCGGTCGCGTGGGCGTGGAAGGCCGGGACGGCGTAGTCCGCGCCCTCGTTCTCGCCGCCGGCCTCGAACAGCAGCACGCGGTACCCGGCTTCGGCCAGGTTCGCCGCCAACGGCCCGCCGCCCGCGCCCGATCCGACGACGACGTAGTCGAACTCCTCCTCCGCGTCGGGCGAGTCGGGAGCGGCCGAGGCGGACGGTCCGGGGGGCCGTCGCGCCGCGTTCACCGCGACGGCTCGCGAGCGAGGAAGGTCAGTGCGACGTTGACCGACGAGATGGCCGTGGCGATCGCGGCCGCCCGGGGCGGCAGGTCGCCGTTCCTCCCCGCCCGGGCGGCCGCGATCACGTCGCTCGCGTGGATCAGCGTCCCCAGGCGCAGCGAACGGTTCAGTGCCGCGCCGTCCTTGACGAACAGGAGCTCGGCGCCCAGCAGCACGGTGCGCACCCCGAACAGCGGAAGCGTGTAACTCGCGCCGCTGTCACGGCCGGTGGCGATGCCGAGTCGCTGCGCCAGGGTGTGCGGGGCCAGCAGTGCCACGGCCCCGTTGACGAGCCGGATGCCGGCGAGGCTGTATCGGGCGATCTCGTGCATGTCCACCACGTTCCCGGTCGGACGAAGGTTCGGAAGGCGCTCTCGGACGCGCTCCCGGTGGCTCTCTGGCCGCGCTCCCGACGGGTTCGTGGCCCACGGCGGGTTCCGAGCCCGTGGTGGGTCGGGGCCTGCGGTGGGTTCCGGGCCCGCGGTGGGGCGGTGCGGAATTCCGGTGAACCGGAGAGAGCGGGACGCCTCCGCCGGAAAACCGACGGACCGGCGCCCTGTCAACGTCATCATCGGCAGGCCCGGGATGCCACCGGAAAGAGCCGAAAGCGTGAATCGGTGAGCGGTTCGGATTCCTGTTACTTCGTCGACGATCTCTATTTGACGTTTTGCGCTCGCCGTCGGTCCCGGATCACACTTCTTGCGGCAGATCCGATGCGCGAGGCGCACGTAGCCGGGTGGAGACCTTGTGATGAACGCAGCGGACGGGCATGCGGATCCGGTGGGCGGCGCGGGGTCCGACACCGACTTCGACCGTCAGGAGATCCGCCTCGCCGTCGTGCTGAACGGCGGTGTGAGCCTGGCCGTGTGGATGAGCGGCGTCACGCTGGAGCTGCACCGGCTGGCGACGGTGCGCCGCCGGAGCGGGGTGGTCTACCGCCCCCTGCTCGATCTGCTGCAGGCCGAGGCGCGGGTGGACGTCATCGCCGGCACCTCGGCGGGCGGGATCAACGGCGCGTTCCTCGCCCTCGGCCTGGCGCGACCCCGGGATCTCGCCGGCCTGCGGGACCTGTGGTGCCGGGACGGCAGCCTGGAGAAGCTGCTGCGCAGCCCGCTCCGGAAGAACCCGCCCTCGCTCCTGATGGGGGACGAGTACTTCCTGCCGAAGCTCCGCTCCGCGCTCAGGATGGTGCTCGCTTCCCCGCCACTCGCGGACGGCGGCCGAGCGGCCCCGGATGCGGCGGCGCACCCGGTCGAACTCATCCTCACCGGCACCCTCTGGGAGGGCCGGACGACGACGTTCACCGACGACATGGGGACCGGGATCACCGAGGTGGACCACGACGCGACCTTCAGGTTCGCCACGCCCGTCGACGGCACGGACGTCCTCGGGGACCTGGCCGCCGACGAGGTCGTGGAGAAGCTGGCGGTCGCCGCACGGTGCACCTCCTCGTTCCCGGGCGCCTTCGAGCCGCACTGGGTCGCGGTGACGGACTCCTCCGCCGCCGGCGAGGGACCGTGGCCGTCCACCGCGGGGGGCGCCAACTTCCGCCAGTCGCAGTACGTCCTCGACGGCGGGGTGCTGCTCAACAAGCCCATCCGCCCGGCGCTGGAGGCGGTGTACCGCCAGCCCGGAGGCGTCCAGGTGCGGCGGGTGCTCGCCTACGTCGTACCCGACCCGGCCGAGACGACGGCCCTGCCGGCCGAGGTGCCGACCGCCGAGGACCTCCCGCACGCCCGGGACGCCGTGCTCGGTGTGCTCACCCGGTTGCGGACGACCGCCTCGGTGTCGCGCGAGCTCGCCGAGATCCGCACCCGCAACGAGGCGGTGCGACTCCGGCGGCGGGCCAGGGACCGGCTCGCGGCCGCGATGACGGGTGGCACCGAGGACCTCTCCGAGCGGGCGTGGAACGGGTACGTCGAGGTCCGCGTCGACTACGCCGCCCGGACCATCGGAGGACTCGTCGCCGCGGGCCAGCCGGTGGGGGAGCACCGCTGGAGCCAGAGCGAGCTGGTCGAGGTGCTGCGGGGGCTGATCCGGCAGAAGCGGGGCCGGGACGGGTCGTTCGTCCCCGCCGACCCGCTGGCCGCCGCCCTGACCCGGACGGACGGGGACTGGGACTGGGGGATGACGACCGTCGAGCGGTTGGCGGACATGGCCGTCGACGTCCTGCGGCGGGCACTCCAGCTGTCACCGATGGGATCCCCGGAGCGTCGGGAGATCGTCGAGGCCCGCCGCGGTCTCGGCGTCACGCTGGAGGACATCCACCGGGACCGGCGCCTGATGGACCTGTACTGGGCGGGCGCGCCCGGGCGGTTGTACCCGAGGGTTCCGGACGGTGCGGTGGACGAGTGCTCCGGGATGCCGATGCGCGAGTCCGACCGGTTCGGCAGGGTGACGAACCGGGACGGGCTCCAGGCGTGGCTCGGCCGGGTCGTCGACGGCTGGGTGGACAGCGCGCGCTCCGAGTACGGGGGAGCCGATCCCCGGCAGCGGCAGTACGAGCTGGTCCGGGCCGTGGCCGAGCAGGTGCGGACCTGCCGTCGGGCCATCGGCGCCGTGGTCAGGACCTCCCAACCGGTCGATACCGGAAGGGAGGAGAGCCAGTGGCTCGAAGCGCTCCACGACTACCTGTTCGGGCCGGCGGACGACGGGGCGGCGGACGATGGGCGGCCGGCGGGGGCGGGGGACGACGGATCGGTGGCGGGGGACGGGGCGGCGGACGATGGGCGGCCGGCGCGGGGGACGGACCACGGACCGGTGGCGGGGCAGGCTGTGGCCGGGGAGGTGCAGGTGCTGCAGCGCATGCTCCGGCTCGACGTCGTGCAGCTCGCCTTCTCCGGCGCGAGCCAGGACGTCGAGCAGGAGGTGGAGCTGGTCCAGTTCTCGTCGATGATGCCGCAACTGCTGACCGGGAAGCAGCTGCACCACTTCGGCGCGTTCTACCGTCCGTCGTGGCGGGTCAACGACTGGCTGCACGGGCGGATGGACGGTTCGGCGCACATCGTCCGGATGCTGCTCTCGCCCGACCGGCTCCGGCAGTGCGGAACGATTCCGGCGGACGGCGGGCCGAGCTCGGCCGCCCGGGCCGCCGACCGGAGCGCGGACCCCGCCCCCGAGCGGCGAGCGGACCTGACCGCCGAGCGGATTGCGGAGCTCCGACGGAGGCGGGTGGACGAACTGCTCGGCCTCGTCCGGGACTGCGCGCTCGCCACCGGGCCGAAGGGCGACCGCGACCGCGGCTGGCTGGCGGAGCATTGGGAGGCCGAGGACGAGGCGGAGTGCAGACGCTTCATCGAGAGCATCGTCACCGTCGTCCCCCCGGACTCATCGGGGCCGGCCGCGCCGGGGCCGAGCGTGCCGGGGCCGGCCGGAGCCGGTCGGGAGGACGGTCCGTCAGGACCGGACGGCGAGGTGAACGGGACGGCTGGCGACGGGAACGGGCCGGCCGGCCTGCGGGCGTGCATCCGGGCGGTCTGCCGAGCGGTCCAGACCGGCATCCTGCGGGAGGACCTCGACGCGCTGGCGGATTCGATCCGCGGCGAGGGCAGCAGCGACCACACCCGCGAGGGCAGGATCTGGCTGGAGCTCTACGACGCCAAGCGGAGCGCCGCCGGGGGCACGCTCAGGACGGAGGACCTCTGGCAGTTGTGGTGGGAGGCCGAGCGGATCGGCGGTGAGCGGATTCCGGACGACGCGGGCAGTGACACCTTCGCCCGTACGGTCGCGCACGCGGCGGCGACCGCCGCGAACACCGTGACCTCGCAGAAGCCGATTCGCGCTCGCATGGGCCACTCCGGCCTGCCACGGTTCAGGCCGGTCGGCATGATTCTCGCCGCCTTCCGGGGCTACACCCTGACGGTGTGGGGGATGGTCGCGTTCCTCACCCGCCGGAGCCGGTTCGGCACCCGTGCGGTGGAACTCGCCCTCGCCGCCAGCGGGGTACTCCTCGCCTGTGCGCTCCTGGTGCCCGGACTGCCGATGGCGTTCACACTGGCCGGGGTCGTCCTGTTGCTCGCCGGGTCCTCCGCAGCAGCCCTGTGGACGCCGGGAGCCCGTACTGTGGGACGGCGCCTGGTGGCCCTCGTCGTGCCGGTCGCCGCCGGGCTGGGCTACGTGGTCTGGGAGTGGGTGCACCGCTCGCCCAAGGACGCGGAGAGCGTGCTGATCAGGATCGGCGTCGGTCTGCTCGTCGTGCTGGCGGGGTGGTGGGTGGCCCGGTCCCAGCGGGAGCCCCGGGCAGACTCCGCAGCAGGGCCGCCGACCGGAGCCGGACAGCCGCGGCCTGCGGTGACGGTCGCCGGTGCCGCCGGGACGGAGGACGGGAGTTCGGCCGGCGGCGGTTCGGCCGACGGGGGCTCGGCCGACGGGGGCTCGGAGGAGGACCGGGAGGCCGCTGCCTAGCCTGCGGGAACCGTCGGGTGTCCGGGCGCCGATGTGACATAGCGCCAACTCGGTTCTGCCGTCAGCTCTTCGACTCTGGCTAGAGTCACGGCCGCTGCAGAAGGCTGCAGTCGGCGTGGAGACCGCTGCCGACCGGTCCGCCGGCGCACTCGGCACGCGTCCGGCTCGCCGGAGTCGGCTCACCGGAACCCACCGCGTGACCGTGGGATCGCGCGGGGCGGGACCGACCGGCATGGGCCCGGGCGGCGTGGGCCGGCCCGACCGTGGGACCGGTCGGTGCGGGAGTGCGCGAGGTCGGACCGCTCCACCGTGGAACCGCCAGAACCGTTCAACCAGGGGGAAGTTGTGCTGCACAGAAGACTGCTGCGGACCGCTGCGCCGCTGATCGTCGGCGCGCTGGCGCTGAGCGCCTGTTCGAAGAGCGACGACGACGCGGGCTCGGACGGCGGCAAGAAGGTCTACCGGATCGCCTACCAGGGGCCGCTGACCGGGGAGAGCTCGGCGCTCGGTGTCCACATGGAGAACGGCGTCAAACTCGCGATCAAGCAAGCCAACGCGCGTGGGGACCTGCCGTTCACGCTCTCGTACGTGGCCGGTGACGACGCCGGCAGCGCGGACCAGTCACCGGCCGCCGCACAGAAGATCATCGACGACGACAAGGTGATCGCGACCATCGGCCCGGCCTTCTCCGCCCCGACCAAGGCGGCCGGCCAACTCTACTCGCAGGCCGGTCTGGTGGCGCTGACCCCTTCGGCCAGCAGCCCCGCACTGACCACCCTGGGCTTCACCTCCTTCCTGCGCGGCATCCCCAACGACAACGCCCAGGGCGGCGGGATGGCCGCCTACCTCGCGCAGAAGGTCAAGGCGCGGAAGGTCTTCCTGGTCGACGACAAGACCGAGTACGGCGTCGGTCTGGCGGGTGTCGCCGAGGCGGACCTGAAGAAGGCCGGGGTGCAGGTGGTGCACGAGAGCGTCCCGCAGAAGACCCCGGACTACACCGCGGTGGCCACCGCCGTCAGGAACTCCGGTGCCGACGGCCTGATCTACGCCGGTTTCTACGCCGACGCCGCGCCGTTCGCCAAGAAGCTCAAGGAGGCGGGCTTCGACAAGCCGAAGATCGCCAGCGACGGCACCAACGACCGGAAGTTCATCGACCTGGCCGGCGACGCGTCCGAGGGCTGGCTGCTGACCTGCCCGTGCGTGGACGCCACCGTGGAGCCGGGGATCAAGAAGTTCACCGAGGACTACCGGGCCGAGTTCAAGGTGGACCCGGGCACCTACTCGGCGGAGGCCTTCGACGTCACCAACCTGGTGATCGAGCAGCTGCGGACGCTGGGCACCGACGCCACCCGGGAAGCCCTGCTCGACAAGGTCAGGCACGCCGACTACAAGGGCCTGACCAAGCGCTTCCGCTTCGACGACAAGGGCGAGTTCCCGGACCGGACCGCCTTCCTCTACCGGGTCGAGAGCGGCAGGATCGCCTATCAGGGCAACATCCTGACGCTGGCCGCGAGCTGAGCCGGGGGAGAGTGACTCGATGTCCCCGCACGAGTTCTGGGACTACCTGGTCCCCGGGGTCGCCCTGGGCGCCCTGTACGCCGTGATCGCGATCGGCTACACCCTGGTATACGGCGTGCTGCAGCTGATCAACTTCGCCCACAGCGAGGTGTTCATGCTCGGCGGTTTCGGCAGCCTGATCGTCCTGACCTCGCTCACCCCCGCGCACCCCTCCGCGCCGGTGTCCGTCCTGCTGGTGCTGGTCGGGCTCGTGGTGTCCGCACTCTGCGGCGGGGCCACCGCGTACGGCCTGGAGAAGGTCGCGTACCGGCCGCTGCGGCGCCGCGGCGCTCCGAAGCTGGTCTTCCTGATCAGCGCGATCGGCGCCTCCTTCTTCCTCTACAACCTGGCGGGCAAGCTCTTCGGGCGCGACCCGCTGCCGATGCCGCACCTGTACGACAACAACGTCGTCCTCACGGTCTTCGGCGCACGGGTGACGGTCACCCAACTCCTGCTGCTGGTCTGCGCACTGCTCATGATGGCCGGGCTCGACCTGCTGGTGAACCGGACCAGGCTGGGCGCGGGCATCCGGGCGCTGGCCCAGGACCCCGAGACGGCGAGCCTGATGGGCGTGGACACCGACCGGGTGATCTCGCGGACCTTCGTGATCGGCGGCCTGCTGGGCGGCGTCGCCGGATTCCTGTTCGGCCTCAACACCCAGGTCTCCTTCACCATGGGCTTCAACCCCGGCATCACCGCCTTCGCCGCCGCCGTCCTCGGCGGAGTCGGCAACATCCGCGGCGCGATGCTCGGCGGGCTGCTGCTCGGCCTGGTGGAGAGCTTCAACGTGCCGCTGTTCGGCGAGGAGTGGCGCTACGTCGCCGCGTTCGTCGTCCTGGTCGGGGTGCTGATGTTCCGTCCGACCGGCATCCTCGGCGTGAAGATCGGGAGGGCGGCGTGAGCAGGGGGTGCGGCATCGGGACGCCCGTGCTCGTCCCCGTCCCCGTCGGGACGGCCGGACGGCGCCCCCGGGCCGCAGACCGGGCGGAAGCCGCCAGGAGGCGCACGTTCCACGGCGCGGCTGACGGGAGGCGCACGTTCCACGGCGCGGCTGACGGGAGGCGCACGTTCCACGGCGTGGCTGACGGGAGGCGCACGTTCGCCGGCGCGGCCGACGAGCGGGGCATGGTCCACGGAAGGGTCGACGAGCGGCGGGGACACCCCCTGCCGGAGGCCGGCGGAGAGGAGGGCGCATGAGCGCCGTGATCGAGGAACGGACCGAGCAGCGGACCGAGCGTCCTGCGAGGGCCGCGTCCGCCGTGGCGGTGGCCGGGCTGCGCCGCGAACGCTGGTACCGGCAGCCCCGCCTGCGGCGCCTCGGCGCACTGCTGGCGGCGGGCCTCCTGCTCGCGGTGATGACCGGCGAGCAGGGCAACGGAAAGGACCTGCTGTACTCGCTGCGCGGCACCCTCGCCTCCGGCCGGCTCTGGGTCTGTCTCGGCCTCGGTGCGGCGGCCTGGGTACTCGCCGAGACCGGTGGACCCCTGCGGGCCGGCGCCGTACGGCTGCTGGCCCCCGTGACCGCGCCGGTCGTCCGCGGCGGAGGGCTCGCCGCCCGGCGGCGCGGCGTGCGGGTCACCGCCGTCCTGGTGGGGCTGGCCCTCGCGGTGTTCGTGCCGCTGGTGCTCACCCGGGCCACCAACCAGGTGCTGGTGGACTGGGTCGGCGTCTACGTCCTGCTGGCGCTCGGCCTCAACGTGGTGATCGGCTGGGCCGGGCTGCTGGACCTCGGCTTCGTCGCCTTCTTCGCCATCGGCGGGTACAGCGCGGCCTTCTGGACCGGTCACCTGCCGGTGAAGCCGCCCTTCGAGCTCAACCCCTTCCTGGTGATCCCGGTGGCGATGGCCACCTGCCTGATCGCCGGAGTCCTGCTCGGCGGGCCGACGCTGCGGCTGCGCGGCGACTACCTGGCCATCGTCACCCTCGGCTTCCACGAGATCATCTACCTGGTCGCCAAGAACTCCGACGGACTCACGGGCGGCTCGCTCGGCGTGTTCGGCATCCCGCACTTCTCGGTCGACCTCGGCCCGGTGCGGTACCGCTGGAAGCTGGACCCGCTGGACTACTGGTGGCTGCTGCTCGGCCTGATCGTGCTCGCCGTACTCGTGCTGCGCCGCCTCGAACACTCCAAGGTCGGCCGTACCTGGGCGGCGATCCGCGAGGACGAGGTGGCCGCCGCCGCTCACGGCGTGGACACCGTGAAGTACAAGCTGATGGCCTTCGCCATCGGTGCCTCCACCTCCGGCGCCGCCGGTGTCGTCTACGCGAGCAAGGTCGGCTTCATCAACCCGGAGAACTTCCCGCTGCTGTACTCCGTGCTGGTGCTCGCCTACGTCATCTTCGGCGGGATGGGCTCGATTCCCGGGGTGCTGCTCGGCGCCGGGTTGCTCGCCTGGCTGCCGCACGCGCTCAAGGACGTGGTGGACCAGAAGGACCGCTTCATGTACATGGGCGCGCTGCTGGTGGTCATGATGATCTACCGCCCGCAGGGGTTGCTGCCGGCCCGGCACCGCAGCCGCAGTGGCGCCCCGGCGCGGTCGTCGGAGCGGACACCGGCGCGGACAGGGGCACGGTCGTCGGAGCAGGCAGGGGCGCGGTCGTCGACGCAGACAGGGGCACGGTTGTCGGAGCAGGCAGGGGCGCGGTCGTCGGCGCAGACAGGGGACGCACAGTGACCACCACGGCAACCGGTACGGACGAGGTGGTGCTGGAGGCCAGCCGGGTCACCCTGCGGTTCGGCGGGCTCACCTCGCTCTCCGAGGTGAGCCTGCGGATGCGGCGCGGCGAGGTCCTGGCCGTGATCGGGCCCAACGGCGCGGGCAAGACCTCGCTGTTCAACTCGCTCACCGGCTTCTACCACCCGCAGGAGGGCCGGGTCACACTGCGCGACGAGTCGGGCGCGACCCACGAACTGATCGGCCGCAAGCCGCACTCGGTGAACCGGCTGGGTGTCGCGCGGACCTTCCAGAACATCCGCCTCTTCGGCGCGCTCACCGCCCTGGAGAACGTCAAGGTCGCGGCCGAGACCCGCGAACGCAGCGGGCCGCTCGGCATCGCCCTCGGCCTGCCGCACACCCGCCGGGCCGACCGGGTCAGTGGTGAACGGGCCGATCAGCTCCTGGAGTTCGTCGGCCTGGCGGCCCGCCGGTACGAGCACGCCGGATCGCTCTCCTACGGCGACCAGCGGCGCCTGGAGATCGCCCGTGCCCTCGCCACCGGCCCCCGCGTCCTGCTGCTGGACGAACCCGCTGCGGGCACCAACCCGACCGAGAAGCTCGAACTCACCACGCTGATCCGCCGGATCAACCGCGAACTCGGTGTCGGCATGCTGCTCATCGAGCACGACATGCGCCTGGTGATGTCGGTCGCGGACCGGGTCGCGGTGCTCAACTTCGGCCGGGTGATCGCCGAGGGCACCCCGGCCGAGGTCCAGCGCGATCCGGCGGTGGTCGAGGCGTACCTGGGCGCGGAGACCGCCCAACCGGACCTGGAGGAGGTCGAGCGGTGACCAGTGCGACAACCGGTGTGACGGCAGCGGAGGCGAGGGCCGGAGCGATGACGGAAGCGGGGGCCGGTGCGCCGGGCGCTGTGACGGCAGAGGCGGGGGCCGGTGTGACGGCCGGGGCGTCGGCCGAGCGGGGCACCGGTACGGGCACGCGTGTCGGGCGGACGGCGGTGGCGCAGACCGGCGCCCCCGCCCCCGCCCCTGCTCTGCTGGAACTGGCCCGGCTGCGCGTCGACCACGGTGCGATCACCGCGCTGAAGGGCATCGATCTGACGGTACGTCAGGGAGAGGTGGTCGCACTGCTCGGCGCCAACGGCGCCGGCAAGACCACGACCCTGCGCACGATCTCCGGACTGCTGCGCCCGGCCGCCGGCGAGGTGCGCTTCGCCGGAGAGCGGATCGACGGCGTACCGGCGCACCACGTGGTCGGCCTCGGTATCGGTCACTCGCCCGAGGGTCGCCGGGTCTTCGCCGGGATGTCGGTGCTGGAGAACCTGCAGATGGGCGCCTACCGCTTCGGACGGGCGGCCCCCGAGGACCTGGACCGCGTCTTCGGCCTCTTCCCCCGGCTGGCCGAGCGCCGCCGCCAGACCGCCGGGACGCTCTCCGGCGGTGAGCAGCAGATGCTGGCGATCGGCCGCGCCCTGATGGGCCGTCCGGAACTCCTGCTGCTGGACGAGCCCTCGATGGGCCTGGCGCCCATCATCGTCGCCCAGCTCTTCGACATCATCGGGGAGATCAACGCCCAGGGCACCACCGTCCTGCTGGTCGAGCAGAACGCCGCCCAGGCCCTCAGGCTGGCCGACCGCGGTTACGTCCTGGAGACCGGTGAGATCCGGATGTCCGGCCCGGCGGCCGAACTCCTTCACGACCCCCGCGTCCGCGAGGCCTATCTGGGCGAGAGCGCGGTCTGACTCCCGGTAGCCCCGTCCGCCGCCGGGTGCGCGCCCGAAGGCCCGGTCGCGCCCCGGCGGCGGACGGAGGGAGGCGCTCCCCCGCTCGGTGAACGTGGTGGAGCCCCGGTTGAGGTCGGCGGGGGCGGCGGACCGTGGGGGTGGTGCGGAGTGGGTCCGAAGATCGGCTAGTATCTAAGACATCACCGATGCGCGGGTGGCGGAATAGGCAGACGCGCTGGATTCAGGTTCCAGTGCCCGCAAGGGCGTGGGGGTTCAACTCCCCCCTCGCGCACCAGGGTCAACCGACCCAATGCGGCCGGTCAGCTCGACAGGATGTCGGGTTGACCGGCCGTTTTGCTGTCCGGGTATGTTTCCGGCCCCTCACGAGATCGTGAGGGGCCGGTGGCGTCACAGGTGGGCGCTGATCTCGCCGCCGGCGGTGAGCACGATGTAGACGCCGTTGGCCACGCCTCCGGCGTCGTGCTGGTTCGACTCCAGCGTGCCGTCCACGGAGTTGTCGTTGCCGATGATCTGCGCGCGGTACCGGAGGTCGCCGATCTTCGTGACCTTGGCCGTCCAGCCGCCCGCGAGCTTGAACGTGCCCGGTCCCTGGTTCCCGCCGCCCATCCAGGAGTGGACCTGGCCGTCCAGCGAGAGCACGACGAACATGTCGTTGGCGTCCAGCCCGGCGTCGGAGTCGTTCGTCTCCAGCGTGGCGAGGACGTCACCGTTGTGGACGATCTTGGCGACGTAGTGCTGCGCCCCGACCTCCTGGACCTCGGCCGTGCTGCCGTCCACCAGGGACTGGGTGCGGACCGGGGACTTCGGCTTGGCCGTGGCGGCCGGTGCGGTGGCCCGAGGCGAGGTGGGCGAAGTGGGCGGGGCCGCCGGTGCGGTGGTGCTGTGCGCGCCGGTCGTGGTGGCCGGAGCGGCGGTGCCCTGCGCGTCAGGTGCGGTGGGCGTGGTGGCGGCCGGTGCGGTGGCCGCGGTGGTGCCGTGCGCGTCGGACGTGGAGCTGCAAGCTGTCGCGGTGGGGACGATCAGGGCGGCTGCCAGGACGGTGCCGGCCAGCGTGCGGACGGTGGTCGCGCGGCGAGTCGTCAAGGGGGACATGCAGGTTCTCCTGAACGCAGTACGTGTGAGGGCGCGCGCATTGCCCGTTCCCTCTCGTGCGGGAACCGCGAGGCTGTGCGGCGGTGTGCATGATCGAACCTAGTGCGAACAGTCGACGGAATGGAGCATTCCGTGTCACCGGACCGCAACGCTCCGGGTCGCACCGTGCCGATCACAGCCGGAGCACCGCCGGTTGCCGGGGTTGAGTGGCTGTCAGCCGAATGAGCCGGGCGGCGACCCCGGCTCGACCGGATCCTCTCCCTGTCGGGGAGGCGACGGAACGTCAGGACAGGCCGGGGCCGGTCGGCAGGTCGGCGCCGCAGGGAGGCGGCGTAGCGGAAGCGCGCCGGGTGCGAGGCGCGTCGGGCCGCACCGCGTGTACGGACGGACAACCGCAGGTGAACGGGCTGATTGATCATCAGCATCACTCGGGCTAGAGTTCGATCGGCGGCGGATCTCCATCCGCGTCATTCGGCCGACAGAGATCGAGGGGGGTTTGCTGCCGACCCGTCAGGGCTTTCGTGTGGCCGCCCAAGTCGGCGGCGTTCGAAGGCTGTTGTCGCCGGTCTCGGAGTGTGCGGGACCCGAGGGCGTCCTGACGAGAGCGCCCTCAGTCGTGGCGGCTGGGCACTGCATCACGATGGGTCGACCGGCGCGGTGAAGGCAGCGGGCACCGCGATCGGCTGCGGCACCGCGAGCGGGGCCAGGGCCAGTGCCGGGCAGGGGCCGCTGGTCGCCGACTGACAGGCGAACGGTGCGCGATGTGCCGGTACGCCCGCAGAGGAGTGCCACAGCGCGCCGCCGGGTCACCGAATCGCCGCCGCCATGGCGGCTCCCGTCGGACGGCCGGAGAATCCGGCGTTCCGGGGCGGGGGCCAACCGAGCAGTTTTTTCCGTCAACCAAGACCGTTTCGTCATTCCGCCATGTGCTGCGCGCATGACGGCAAGGGGGAATTCTCATGGAGCGCCGTACTGTTCTACGGGGGCTGCTCGCGGTGCCGATCGGGGCCGCGGTGGCGGCTGCTGCGGCGGGCCCGGCCTGGGCCGACTACACCACCACCGTCAATCCCGGTAACAAGTGGGGGACCTGGGAGGGGTGGGGCACGTCCCTGGCGTGGTGGGCGAAGGCATTCGGTGACCAGGACGTACTGGCCGACCTGTTCTTCACCCGCAACTCCGTGTCGTACCAGGGGCAGCAGCTGCCGGGTCTGGGCATGAACATCGTCCGGTACAACGCCGGTGCCTCGCTCGCCAACAGCATCGGCACCAGGGCGATGAAGCCCGCTGCGGACATCAGCGGCTACACGCAGATCGAGGGGTACCAACTCGACTGGTACAGCGCTGATCCGTCCTCCTCGAGCTGGAACTGGTACGCGGACACCAACCAGCGCAACATGATGTGGAAGGCCCGGGACAGGGGCGCCAACATATTCGAGCTGTTCTCCAACTCGCCGGTCTGGTGGATGCTCAACAACGACGACCCGAACGGTGCGCCGGACGGCGGCAACAACCTGCAGGACCAGAACTACGGCCGGCACGCCGCCTACATGGCCACCATAGCCCGGTACGCGCACGACCACTGGGGCATCGACTTCAGCTCGGTCGAGCCGATGAACGAGCCCAGTGGTCAGTGGGGCGGGTCCTGGGGACGTCACCAGGAAGGCTGTCACTTCGACCGGGACAAGCAGGCGCAGCTGATCAACGCGCTGCGCGGTGAGCTCAATGCGCGCGACCTCGGGTGGATGCCGGTGGCCGGCTCGGACGAGAACACCTACTCCGCCGCCCTGGACACCTGGAACTCCTTCGACGGCACCACTCGGGGGAACGTGGGCCGGATCAACGTGCACGGCTACGAGGGCGGCGGCGGGCGGCGCGACCTGCTGTACAGCGCTGCCGCAGCCGCCGGCAAGAAGATCTGGAACTCCGAGTACGGCGACGGGGACGCCAGCGGCATGAGTGCGGCCGGCAACCTCAACCTCGACTTCCGCTGGCTGCACCCGACGGCATGGGTCTACTGGCAGGTGGTGGACCCGACCGCCGGCTGGGCACTGGTCCAGAACAACAACGGCACACTCGGGGCGGTCAATCCCAAGTACTTCGTCCTGGCGCAGTTCATGCGGCACATCCGTCCGGGCATGCAGATCATCGACAGCGGCGACGCCAACTCCGTTGCCGCGTACGACGCGACCAACCACAAGCTGGTGATCGTCGCCACCAACTACGGCACCGGACAGTGGATCAACTTCGACCTGTCCAGGTTCGGCGGCCCGTCCCGGGACGGCGCCCAGGTCGACCGCTGGTGCACCAACACGGGCGGCGGCGACCAGTACCAGTACCACCAGGACACCTCCATGCACGGCACCCGGTTCTGGTCGTGGTTCAACCCGAACACCGTGCAGACCTTCGAGGTTCCGGACGTGTACATCTGAGAGCCGTCCCGCACCGCCGTGCGGGACGGCCGGTGCGCGTCCTGTCGATCCGGTGCGGGCCGAGGACCGCACCGGGCCGGTCGGGTTTCGCCCGGGGCCGTGGCGGTCGGCGACGGGTCCGGTGGACGGCAGCCGGACCGGTGCACCGGGAAACGAGCTCCGGAGCGCCGGGAACAGCGCTCACCGGAGGCGGTTGCAGCCGCAGGTCAGACGGTTCCTGTCGGTTGACCACGTAGAAGTACCGACGAACGGTGCTTCCCGCAGTGACGGAAGTCGCTGGGGGAGGCACCGTTTCGCTTTTCGCGCCGGCGGGACGGGTGTGTCCCGCCGGTGCGGGGGAGCTGCGGCCGCTCGTGGGCGGTCCGGTGCGCGATGGGCGTTCCCTTCGGTGATTGATTGTGTTGACTCTTGTGCGCTATTGGTGGGTGCAATATCGTATTGCACTGCTGGCGAGATCCTGCGGTGCGCCCCACCATCCCCGTGCCGTGCCTCGTCGGCGGCGCGTCCGTACAGCGCGTCTGCCGTGTCCACCACCCTCCGTGCGCCACTCGGTCGTCCAGCAGGTCCGACTGCGTCCGGCCGCCTTGCAGTTCTCGACAGCTCTTGCGAGCGGACGCGACCAGGTTCTGCTGCGCCTCGGTCGCGCCGTGCTCGTGGACACCCAGGCGAGCCTCACCCCCACCCAGCCCCTGGCTCGGCGCGAGCCGTGAACCGCCCGGCCAGGCCCCCATGTTGGAGCCCCGCATGCGAACTCCCGTCCACCGCCGCCTCGCCGGCGCCTTGGTCACCATGGCGCTGGCCGCCTCCGGCCTCGGCGCCCTGACCCTCGGCGGCGCCACCCCGGCCGCCGCCCTGGCCAACGGCAACGCCCTCACCCCGCCGATGGGCTGGAACTCCTGGAACAGCCTGGGCACCCAGGTCGACGAGAACCAGGTCAAGCAGACCATCGACTTCATGTCCGCCAACGGCCTGGTGCAGGCCGGCTACAACACCGTCACCATCGACGACGGCTGGTCGATGCGCCACCGAGACGGCCAGACCACGGACTTCGCCAAGACCGCCGACAACGCGATGCAGTTGTACGACGCGCACGGCAACCCGGTCTCCGGCACCGACGGCACCGGCAACGACACCACCAGCGGACACCTGGTGCCGGACCCGGACAACTTCCCCTCGCAGAACGTCAACGGCCAGAGCGTGAACGGCATCCGGTACCTGGCCTGGTACGCGCACAGCAAGGGCATGAAGTTCGGCCTCTACGCCACCGACACCTACACCACCTGCCAGGGCCACCCCGGCAGCCTGGGCCACGAGACCACCGACGCCGACGACTTCGTCTCCTGGGGAGTCGACTTCGTCAAGTACGACGACTGCCCCTACGGCCCCACCATCACCGGCCCGGACGGCTACGCCTACTACCCGCAGGGCGAGGGCAAGGAACTCACCCAGTCCATCTATGCCCGCACCCGGACCTTCCAGCGTGCGCTGGACGCCGCCACCGCCGCCCAGGGCAGGCCGAAGGTCACCCTCAGCCTCTCCGCCCAGCCCGCCCACACCGGAATCCCCCACCTGCTCGACCCCGGCGACCCGGCCCGCACCGACCCGCTGATCGTCGCCGCCGGCACCCCGGCGCACCAGGCCCCCGGCTACTCGCCCACCGGCGTCTGGTGCGGTCAGGTCGCCAACATGTGCCGCATCGGCGGCGACCGCGACAGCGAACTCGACGGCGTGCTCTACAACGGCCAGCTGCAGACCGCCCTGAAGTACCCGGGCAACGTCCACCCCGGCAGCTGGAACGACCTGGACATGATGTTCACCGGCTGGCAGGACGTGTACGGCGTCTGGGGCGTCACCGACACCGACAGGGGCCACAAGCCGTTCACCGACGACGAGTCCCGCACCGAGATGTCCATCCTCTCGATGATGGCCGCTCCGCTGGTCTCCGGCGCCGACCTGCGCAACTCCGCCGACGCCCAGCACACCGCCGGCGGCTACACCTGGTCCACCGGCATCAACTCCTCCGCCCTGGCGGTCATGAAGAACCCCGACGTGATCGCCATCGACCAGGACTCACTGGCCAAGCCCGCCACCCTGGTCGGCAACCCGCCCGCCACCGCCACCGCCCCGGTCGTCCTCAAGCGCACGCTCGCCAACGGCGACATCGCCGTCGCCCTGGTCAACCAGGACCCGAACAACTGGGCCATGCCCAGCGTCACCCTGAGCCAGCTCGGCCTGACCGGCTCCAGCTACTCCTACAAGGACGTCTGGAGCGGCGCCACCAGCACCACCACCGGCTCCCTCGGCGGCAACTGGATCCCCGCCCACGGCACCGCGCTCTACCGGATCAGCGTCGGCAGCGGCGGCAACTCCGGCGGCACCCGGGCGAGCGTCGTCGGCGACGGCAGGTACCACGCGATCAGCGCGGGCGGCACCGGCGGCCAGGCCCTCGAAGTCCAGGGCGGCTGCTCCGCCAGCGTCGGCGGCAACTCCGCCATCGACGCCTACCAGAGCGGCAACGCCGCACAGCAGTGGCTCTTCACGCCCAACGCCGACGGGACCGTGCAGATCAGCGACAACTGCTACACCGCCGCGCAGAACCACACCGTCCTCGCCGGCGGCAGCGGGGTCGGCACCGCGTACCTGCTCAACCCCAGCGCGGGCAACCCCTGGCAGGAGTGGAAGGTGACCCAGAACAGCGCCGGCGCCCTCACCATCACCAACGTGGGCAACGGCCTGACCCTGGACGTCTCCGGCACCACCGCCGCCGCCAACGGCATGACCAACCCGGCCGACTCCACCGCCAAGGGGCAGAGCTGGACCGTCCTGTCCTGACCCGCCATCACAGGAGCCGAAGCGCCTGCGGTACGCCGCGGCGCTTCGGCGTCCCAGTGACGGTGGACGGGGCTGCCGTGACGGGAGGTCCACCGAAAGCGGTGGACGGGGATCGCGAGGGACGGGAACGGTGCCGAGTGCGGCGGGACGACACCGAGCGGGACGGGAACGAAACGGCATCCGGTCGTGGCGAAGCCGACGTGACGCAGTGCGGGAGGCAGGCCGCCGCAGTGTTCATCGACGCAGCGGTCGACGGCTGAGCCCTTCGCACCCTCCGTGGCGGGCCGACTGACGGGCTGCCAGGCCGGTGCGGCCCGTACCTCGGGCGGGTCCTCCGCTGGAAGACCCCGACGCGGCCCGTTCCGCTGCCGCCAGGCCCCCGCCCCCGGTGGCCTTGTGGATTTCACAGCCCCGGTGGCGAACCTCAGGGACCGAATACGCGTGTTACCAACCGCGTGATCTCTGAACACACCACGCACGGCACGGGAAAGCGGCCCCCGACGGTCCGCGGCATGCCCTGGCGCCGCGCGCCGCTCGACCGCGTTCCCCGGCAGGTCCATCCAATCTCTCAAAGGATCCCTTACCCATGGCAGTTCGCCAACAGATCCACATACGTCGGCCGTTCACCCGGCCGTTCGCCCGACTGGCTGTCGGCGCAGCGGCAGCGCTGCTGGTGTCCGCCGTACCCGTCGGCGCGCAGGCGGCACCCAAGCCCGCGCCGGGCACTCCGGGTTACTGCACCTCCGCACGCAACCCCCAGCTGGCCGACCAGCTCTCCAAGGACATCGCGAGTGCCCTGTCGGGCCGTCAGGACACCGTGGCCTTCGCGATATCCGACGCCAAGACCGGCGTCTCCTGCGCCTACCAGTCCACCACGCACTTCGACTCGGCGAGCGTCGTCAAGGCGACCATCATGGGCGCCGTACTGCGCCGGGCCGAGGACGAGAAGCGGTACCTGACCACCTGGGAGGACGACAACCTCCAGCAGATGATCACGGCGTCCGACAACACCGCGGCCACCAACCTGTGGAACAGCCTCGGCATGCCGCGCCTCCAGGCATTCCTGAAGCTCGCCGGGATGAACGACACCCAGCTGGGTACCGGCGGTTACTGGGGCCTCACCCAGATCACCGCCGCCGACGAGCTCAAGATGCTGGACGTCTACACCAGCAACCCGAGTGTGATCACGCCGGCGGCGAAGGCGTACGGGCTGGGGCTGATGAGCCAGGTGGAGGCCGACCAGCGTTGGGGGACCCCGTTCGGTGCGCCGGCGGCGATCTCCGTGCACGTGAAGAACGGCTGGCTGCCGCGGGCGACCCACGGCTGGCGGGTGCACAGCCTGGGCATCTTCACCGGCGCGGGCAAGGACTACCGGATGGCGGTCCTGACCCAGGACAACGCCACCGAGTCGTACGGGATCGACACCATCCAGGGGATCGCGTCGGCGGTGCACCACGACCTCAACAGCGCCGTCGGCAACGGAACGTCCAAGCTCGCTCCGCACGCCCGTGGCGCCGAGACGCCCGAGGTCTCCGACGGATCGGCGCCGTTCGGGTCCGTCGCGCACTGACGCACCCGACGCGGAAGCGGTGACGAGTCGCTGAGTCGACACGGCGTCATCCCGCTGAACCGGGCCTGTGGTGGACCCGGCTGAACTGTCCGGATCCACCACAGGCCCGCGCTGCCGCCGTCGTGCCGGTGGCCGCCCACTCGGAGGTGGCCCACGGGGACTGCGCGGGCAACGGCGACTCGGCCGGCCCTGTTGCGCTGCGCGCCGTTTGCCTGCCGCCGGTTGCCGGTTGCCGGATCGCAGGGGCAACAGGCTTTCCGGCGGCGGGTTTCGAGTCCGGGCTCGGCAGTCGCGGGCCGGAAGGATCCCGTCAGCCGGGCTCGTTGACGCGGACCTCCTGCAGAAGACCCCAGGTGAAGTCCGCCGTGCAGGAACGCGGCAGCCCGGACGGATCGGGAGCGGTGAAGTCGAGCTGCCACCGGGTGGGTGCGCTGCCCTCGCGCGGTACGGCAGACGGGAATGCCATGGCGACGTCCGAGACGACACAACTCCACGGTGTCAGGTCGGCGAGCGTACGCAGGGCGGGCGGCGGGGCGCCGGCGGCGCGCACCAGCCACTCGTTCCAGATGGGGCTGCCGTTCTCCTCGGGGCCGAGCAGTACCTCGAACGACAGCTCGGGCCAGAGCGGGAGCGCCCACTGCTGCGCCGTGCACGTGAGGTCGCCGATCCGGCGGGGGAACGTCGCCTGCGGTGGGCCGAGCACCGCGGTGTAGCGGTGGGCCCCGCGCGGGAACCGGGACGAGCGGACCATCGCCTGCCAGCGCTTGTTCGCCTCGCGCAGCTCGGCCCGGGAGGAGCCGAGCCGGTGCACCGCCTGCTCGACCAGCTCGGGCCGGAAGTCGGCCATCCGTCGTAGCAGAACGAGCTGGAACTCGGTGGTCGCAAAGCCGTGGAGTGCCATCCGGCCAGGTTACTGGGCGTCACGCATCGGATGAGCCGATCCCTGTCCGGTTCGCTCGCCGTCTCAGCTGGTTGGTCCGCAGGCGTGCGGCCGGCGCTGCCCGTGACGAAGAGTCGGCCCTGTTCACAAGTTCACAGAGGGCATCCAAGGGCAACGCACGCGGACCCCGAGCGTCGGGGGCCTCGTCCTGCCGACGCACGCGCCTACGGGTTCACCGGGCCGGGGCGGGCCAGTCGGCAGGCAGTGTGAAGTGCCAGCCCGGGCGCCAGGCGGGCGGTGCTTCGAGCAGGTCCTCCAACTGCGTTCCGGTGAGCAGGTGTTCCAGCGCCCATCGGTTGGCCGAGTGGGCGATGACCAGGATTCTGCTGCCGTCCCGTTCGGTGGCGAGGTCGTGGAGGAAGGCGTTGGTGGCCGCGACGACCTGGCGGTAGCTCTGACCGCCGGGGAAGGGTTCATCGATGCGTCGGGCTCGCTGAGCGGCGACGACGGAGAGCGGGCTTCCGTTGAGGTCGCCGTAGTTGCACTCGCGCAGCCGGATGTCCTGGAGGAGCGGGGGCAGGCCGTCAGGGAACGCGATCCGGGCTGTCTGGACGGCGCGGTGCAGGTCGGAGGTGAACACGGCCGCGAAGCCGTCGCCCGACCGGCGCTCGCCCAGCTCGTGCGCCTGTCGGTGGCCCAGTTCCGACAGCCGGCCCGGGAGCCAGCCGGTGGCGATGCCGGCCTCGTTGTCGGTGGTGGTGGCGTGCGTCTCGTAGACGATCTCTACTGCCATCAGGACTCCTTGAGGTCTGGGCCGGTAGGAAGGCGGCGCCGGTTGCCGAGGCCGAGCCGGAGCCCGTCCAGGGCCGGTCCACGGCTCGTCCACGGTGGCCGACACCGCGCCCCGTCTGCCTTCTGAGGCAGGCGGGGCCGACGGTTTCCGACGGCCGGCCATGGCCTAGCATGTCAACCCATGAGCATTGGCGGGGGCCTTCCCGGCGGTAACGGTGGCAGTGGCTGGGGCAGGCCGGAGCAGCTGCCCCCGGTGAGCGGGCAGCAGTGGCCGCAGAACGGGCCGGACTGGGAGGCGCTGGCCCGGCAGCACGAGACGGAGCAGAAGAAGCGCCGGATGCTCCAGATCGGCGGCGGTGCGGCGGCCGTGGTGGTGGTGGCCGGCATCGTGACCGCCGCCATCGCCCTGTCGAACCCCGCGCACCCGAAGCGGGTGGACGCCGGCGCCCCGGTCACGCCGTCCGCCTCTGGCGCCGGCTCGCCCGCCGCCTCCGCCTCGGCGAGCGGCTCTGCGTCGCCGTCCCCGGCGCAGCTGGTGGACAAGTACGGCAGCAACGCGATCGTGCTGAGCAAGACGGTGAAGCCGGGCCAGGCGGACGGCCACAACGGCCCGGTCGTGCCGATGACCGGCAAGGACGCCGACCACGGCGAGAGCAACGGACCCGTCGTCGACACCAGCAGGAGCTTCACCGTCTCCGCGTTGGTCGACAACAACGCCCCGAAGGGCGGCAAGTGCGTCCTCAGCCAGGGCAGCGGCGACTACTACACCTTCTATCTGGGCCGCGACGACTGGGGCACCCACAACCAGTGGGTCTTCAAGGTGCAGACCCTGCCGGGCGGTGAGGACAAGAACACTCGCCAGGCGTTCTCCAAACAGCCGTCCTGGACCGGGAAGTGGGTGCTGCTGACCGGCGTGTACGACGCCTCGGCGAAGGCCATCACGCTGTACGTCGACGGCGAGCCGCAGAGCACCGTCAAGATCGACGGAATCTGGAGCTCCGCGAGCCGGATGCAGCTCGGCCGGGCGAAGTACCACGGGGCGTGGGTCGACAACTGGGACGGCGCGATCTCCGACGTCCTGGTGTGGGACCGGGCGCTGTCGGCCTCGGACGTCGCCCAGCTGCAGAAGGGCGGCGGTACGAGCGCGGGTGCGGCGCCGACGGCCGGCTGGCTGCTGCCCTGAGGCGCGCGGTCCGGTCACCGTAGCCACCCGGGGGTGGCGGCGAGGGGAGCAGCAGGTCTCCGCCTGCCCCTGCTGCCCTCCGGGCCCGTTCAGAACGGTGGCGCTTCGGGCTCAGACCTCGGCCGGTTCCGGCTCGGTGGGCTGGGCCTTGACCGAGTCGAGCAGCAGTTGGGCGACGTCGACCACCTTCAGGTGTTCCTTGGCGGCGCCCTCGTTCTTCTTGCCGTTGACCGAGTCGGAGAGCATCACCAGGCAGAACGGGCA
>NZ_JBHJVK010000068.1:0-46537 GCF_042264695.1 Kitasatospora sp. NPDC056138
CACCCCTATGTGGTGCGGTTGTTTTGTTTTTTAATACCACCCTGCCCCCGGGGGGGGGGGGGGGGGGGGGGGGCCCCCCCCCCCCGACGGGGCGTCAGCCGAGCGCGGGGATGACGCTCTTGCCGTACGCGTCGATGGTCGCCTCCACCGCGTCGTGCATGGCGTAGACGGCGAACTGGTCGACGCCGAGGGCGCGCAGCTCGGCGAGCCGGGCGAGTTGGGCCTCGGGCGGCCCGATCAGGCAGAACCGGTCGACGATCTCGTCGGGGACGAAGGCGGTGTCGGGGTTCCCGGCCCGGCCGTGGTGGGAGTAGTCGTAGCCGTGCCGGTCCTTGATGTACGCGGTGAGCGCCTCGGGAACCATCCCGGAGTGCTCGCCGTAGCGCGCGACCAGGTCGGCGACGTGGTTGCCGACCATCCCGCCGAACCAGCGGCACTGCTCGCGGGCGTGGGCGAGCGCGGCGGGCGAGTCGTCCTCCGTGACGTACGCGGGGGCCGCGACGCAGATGGTCAGCGAGTCGGGGTCGCGTCCGGCCTCGACGGCAGCGGCACGGACGGCCTTGACCATCCACTCGGTGAGGAAGGGGTCGGCGAGCTGGAGGATGAAGCCGTCCGCCTGGCGTCCGGTCAGCGCGAGCGCCTTGGGGCCGTACGCGCCCGTCCAGACCGGGAGCCGGGCGCCCGGCTTGACCCAGGGGAGGTGCATGGCGGTGCCGTCCACCTCGGTCTCGCGCCCCTCGGCGAGCTCCTTGATGGCGTGCATGGCGTGCGAGAGCCGGTCCAGGGTGGCGGGGTGGCGGCCGGCCACCCGCATCGCGGAGTCGCCGCGGCCGATGCCGCAGACGGTGCGGTTGCCGTACATGTCGTTGAGGGTGGCGAACAGGGAGGCGGTGACCTCCCAGGTGCGGGTGGCGGGGTTGGTGACCATCGGGCCGACGATCAGGCGGCTGGTCTCGGCGAGGATCCGGCTGTAGATGACGAAGGGCTCCTGCCAGAGCACCACCGAGTCGAAGGTCCAGCCATGGGTGAAACCCGCCGACTCCGCCCGTTTCATCCGCTCGACGAGCAGCTGCGCGGGCGGGTCGGTCTGGAGCACAAGTCCGATGTCCACACTTCTCCTTAACGGTTGCCCAGGTGGCTCAGAGGCGCCGGCAGGTGCCGGTCGGCGGGCACCTGCCGGTACGGGGCGGGTCTCGGCTCAGTCGAGGTACTGGCAGGTGGCGCGCGGCTGGTAGCGCCCGTGTCCGGCCCGGCCCAGGTAGGCGCCGTCGTCGATGACGACGGCGCCCCGGGAGAGGACGGTGCGGACCTTGCCGGTGACCTCCTTGCCCTCGTAGGCGGAGTAGTCGACGTTCATGTGGTGGGTGGCGGCGGAGAGGGTCTGCCGGGCCGCCGGGTCGTAGAGCACGATGTCGGCGTCGGCGCCCGGGGCGATGGTGCCCTTGCGCGGGTAGAGGCCGAACATCCGGGCCGGGGCGGCGCAGGCGATCTCGATCCAGCGACGGCGGGAGATCCGGCCCTCGACGACCGCCTGGTGGAGCAGGTCCATCCGGTTCTCCACGCCGGGCAGACCGTTGGGGATCTTGGAGAAGTCGCCGCGCCCGAGCTCCTTCTGGCCGCTGAAGCAGAAGGGGCAGTGGTCGGTGGAGACCACCTGGAGGTCCCCGGTGCGCAGGCCCTTCCACAGCTCGGCCTGGTGCTCGCGCGGGCGCAGCGGGGTGGAGCAGACGTACTTGGCGCCCTCGAAGCCGGGCTCGGCCAGGTTGTCGGTGGAGAGGAAGAGGTACTGCGGGCAGGTCTCGCCGAAGACGCTCAGTCCCTGCCGCCGGGCGGCGGCGAGTTCGGCCACCGCCGAGGCGGCGGAGACGTGCACGACGTAGAGCGGCGAGCCGGCCACCTGGGCCAGCTTGATGGCGCGGTGGGTGGCCTCGGCCTCCAGGAGCTCGCGGCGGACCTCGCCGTGGTAGCGCGGGTCGGTCTTCCCGGCTGCGAGGGCCTGTTCGACCAGGACGTCGATGGCGATGCCGTTCTCGGCGTGCATCATGATCAGCCCGCCGTTCTCGGCGCCGCGCTGCATGGCGCGCAGGATCTTCCCGTCGTCGCTGTAGAACACGCCGGGGTAGGCCATGAAGAGCTTGAACGAGGTCACGCCCTCCGCGACCAGCAGGTCCATCTCCTTGAGGCTGTGCTCGGTGACGTCGGCCAGGATCATGTGGAAGCCGTAGTCGATCGCGCAGGCGCCCTGGGCCTTGGCGTGCCAGGTGTCCAGTCCCTCGCGCAGCGAGGAGCCCACCGACTGGACGGCGAAGTCCACGATGGTGGTGGTGCCGCCCCAGGCGGCGGCACGGGTGCCGGTCTCGAAGGTGTCGGAGGCGGAGGTGCCGCCGAACGGCAGCTCCATGTGGGTGTGGGCGTCCACGCCGCCGGGGATGACGTACAGCCCGCGGGCGTCGAGCACCCGGTCGGCCGTCCAGCCCTCGGCGACGCCGCTGCCGTAGGACGCCAGGGCCACCACCTTCTCGCCCTCGACCAGGACGTCGGCGTGCACTTCCTCGGCGGCGGTGACGACCAGACCGCCGCGGATCACCGTACGGTTCATGGGTTCCGTTCCTCTCAGGCCTCGGAGAGCGGGCCGTACGCGTCGGGGCGGCGGTCGCGGTAGAAGGCCCACTGCTGGCGGACCTCCTCGATCACGTCCAGGTCGAGGTCGCGGACGACCAGTTCCTCGTCCTTGTCGGAGGCCACCTCGCCGACGAACCGGCCGCGCGGGTCGACGAAGTAGGAGGTGCCGTAGAAGTCGTTGTCGCCGTACTCCTCCACGCCGACCCGGTTGATCGCGGCGATGTAGTACTCGTTGGCGACGGCGGCGGCGGGCTGTTCCAGCTGCCACAGGTAGGAGGACAGGCTCCGGCTGGTCGCGGAGGGGTTGTAGACGATCTCGGCGCCGGCGAGGCCGAGCGCGCGCCAGCCCTCGGGGAAGTGCCGGTCGTAGCAGATGTAGACGCCGACCCTGCCGACGGCGGTGTCGAACACCGGCCAGCCGAGGTTGCCGGGCTTGAAGTAGTACTTCTCCCAGAAGCCCTTGACCTGCGGGATGTGGTGCTTGCGGTACTTGCCGAGGTAGGAGCCGTCGGCGTCGATCACGGCGGCGGTGTTGTAGTAGAAGCCGGACTTCTCGACCTCGTACACCGGGACGACGATCACCAGGCCCAGCTCGCGTGCCAGCTCCTGCATCCGGCGCACGGTCGGGCCGTCGGGGACCGGCTCGGCCCAGCGGTAGTGCTCGGGCTCCTGGACCTGGCAGAAGTACGGCGCGTTGAAGACCTCCTGGAACCCGATGATCCGGGCGCCCTGCGCGGCCGCGTCCCGGGCCGCCTTCTCGTGGGCCGCGATCATCGTCTCCGGGTCACCCGTCCAGGCGGTCTGGAAGAGAGCTGCTCGAACGACTCGGCTCATCGGTCCACTCCTTCGACGAAGGTGCTGTAGACCGTTGAGACTAGGAGCTTCCCGGCGCCACGTGTAGTGCCACGCTGTAACGCCGGGAAGCCTCATTCATTCCGCCGCGGAACCCCTGGGCGGCAGGCGCCGTCAGCCCTCCAGCGGGGTGAGCCGCCGCAGTGCCAGCGGCTCGGCGAGGATCGTGTCCAGGACCTCGCTCGCGTGCCGGAAGTGCGGCGTGGCGAAGTGCTCCTGGAGCGCCTCCTCGTCCTGCCACTCCTCGATGATCACCATTCGCTCGGGGCGGTTCGGGTCGACCAGCGGCTGGTACGAGCGGCAGCCCGGTTCCTCCAGCGAGGGCTCGATCATGCCTTCCAGCAGCGTACGGAGGCGATCGGCCTGGCCGGGCACCGCGGTCAGCTCGGCTATGAGGATCATCGGATGGTCTCCTTCGGATCGACGGGACCGGTTCCGGCCCCGGTGCGTCCAAGGGTATCCGCGATCTCTGACAGTCCGTCAGCAGAGGTCCGGGCCGTCCGCAAGGCCGGGCCGAAGGGCGCCCGGGCCACCGGGCCGAGTACGGCTCGGCGGCTCGACGACCGCGCCGGGGAGCAGGGGGCGGGACGGGGCCGGGGGGCCGGGGCCGGGTCGGGGCCGCGCCGCTCCGGTCGGCCGCCTGTTCGGCAGGCTTTGCCCGGGACGATCGCGAGCAGGCAAGATAGCGGAGTGACCCTCCTGGACCTGATGCCGAGCCCTGCCACCCCCGATGCGCTGTACGAGACCTTCGTCGAGTGGGCGCAGGAGCGGGGCATCACCCTCTACCCAGCCCAGGAGGAGGCGCTGATCGAGCTGGTCTCCGGGAACAACGTGATCCTGGCGACCCCCACCGGCTCGGGCAAGAGCCTGGTGGCGGCGGGCGCGCACTTCGCGGCGCTGGCCGACGGCAAGCGGACCTTCTACACCGCACCGATCAAGGCGCTGGTCTCGGAGAAGTTCTTCGACCTGGTGAAGATGTTCGGCACCGAGCAGGTCGGCATGATGACCGGCGACGCCAGCGTCAACCCGACCGCGCCGATCATCTGCTGCACCGCCGAGGTGCTGGCGCAGATCGCGCTGCGCGACGGCGAGCGGGCCGACATCGGCCAGGTCGTGATGGACGAGTTCCACTTCTACGCCGAGCCGGACCGCGGCTGGGCGTGGCAGGTCCCGATCCTGGAGCTGCCGCAGGCGCAGTTCCTGCTGATGTCCGCGACCCTCGGTGACGTCCGCCGCTTCGAGGAGGACCTCACCCGGCGCACCGGACGCCCGACCACCGTCGTCCGCTCCGCCACCCGCCCGGTGCCGCTGTTCTACGAGTACCGCCGCACCACCCTGCACGACACCCTGGAGGAGCTGCTGAAGACCGGCCAGGCGCCGGTCTACGTGGTCCACTTCACCCAGAAGGAGGCCGTCGAGCGGGCGCAGTCGCTGATGAGCATCAACATGTGCTCGAAGGCCGAGAAGGACGCCATCGCCGCTCTGATCGGCAACTTCCGCTTCACCACCAAGTTCGGCCGCAACCTCTCGCGCTACGTCCGGCACGGCATCGGCGTGCACCACGCGGGCATGCTGCCCAAGTACCGCCGCCTGGTCGAGCGGCTCGCCCAGGCCGGTCTGCTGAAGGTCATCTGCGGCACGGACACCCTCGGCGTCGGCGTCAACGTGCCGATCCGCACCGTGCTGTTCACGGCCCTGTCCAAGTACGACGGTCAGCGGGTCCGGGTGCTGCGCGCCCGGGAGTTCCACCAGATCGCCGGACGCGCGGGCCGGGCCGGCTTCGACACCGTCGGCCAGGTCGTCGCCCAGGCCCCCGAGCACGTGGTGGAGAACGAGAAGCTGCTCGCCAAGGCCGGCGAGGACCCCAAGAAGCGGCGCAAGGTGGTGCGCAAGAAGGCGCCGGAAGGTTTCGTCGGCTGGAGCGAGGAGACCTTCGAGCGGCTGATCGCCGCCGACCCGGAGCCGCTGGTCTCCCGGTTCAAGGTCAGCCACGCCATGCTGCTCTCGGTGATCGGCCGCCCCGGCAACGCCTTCGCGGCGATGCGCAAGCTGCTCACCGACAACCACGAGGACCGCGCCGCGCAGCGCCGCCACATCCGCTCCACCATCGCCATCTACCGCTCGCTGCTCGAGGGCGGCGTGGTCGAGCGCCTGCCCGAGCCGGACGCCGAGGGCCGGATCGTCCGCCTCACCCTCGACCTCCAGGAGAACTTCGCGCTCAACCAGCCGCTCTCCACCTTCGCGCTGGCCGCCTTCGAACTGCTCGACCCGACCTCGCCCTCGTACGCCATGGACGTGGTCTCGGTGGTCGAGGCGACCCTCGACGACCCGCGCCAGATCCTCGCCTCGCAGGAGAACAAGGCGCGCGGCGAGGCCATCGGCGAGATGAAGCGCGACGGCGTCGAGTACGAGGAGCGGATGGAGCGGCTCCAGGAGATCACCTACCCCAAGCCGCTGGAGGAGCTGCTCGGCCACGCGTACGAGGTCTACCGGCGGGCGCACCCGTGGATCGGCGACCACCCGCTGCGGCCCAAGTCGGTGATCCGCGACCTCTACGAGCGCGCGATGACCTTCACCGACTACGTCGGCCACTACGAGCTCGCCCGCACCGAGGGCATCGTGCTGCGCTACCTGGCCAGTGCGTACAAGGCGCTGGAGCAGACCGTCCCCGAGGACATCAAGACCGACGACCTCAAGGACGTCATCGCCTGGCTCGGTGAGCTGGTCCGCCAGGTCGACTCCAGCCTGCTGGACGAGTGGGAGCAGCTGGCGAACCCGACCACGCCCGAGGCGGCCGAGGTCCGCCTCGACGACAAGCCCGCGCCGGTCACCGCCAACGCCCGCGCCTTCCGGGTGCTGGTGCGCAACGAGATGTTCCGCCGGGTGGAGCTCTGCGCGCTGGAGCACTACGAGGAGCTCGCCGAGCTGGACGGCGAGTACGGCTGGGACGCCGACCGCTGGGCGGACGCGCTGGACGGGTACTGGGAGGAGTACGACGACCTGGGCACCGGGCCGGACGCGCGCGGTCCCAAGATGCTGCTGATCGAGGAGGACGACTCCGCCTGGCGGGTCCGGCAGATCTTCGACGACCCGAACGGGGACCACGACTGGGGCATCAGCGCCGAGGTCGACCTGTACGGCTCCGACGAGGAGGGCCGGGCGGTCCTGCGGGTGACGGCGGTGGACCGCCTGGGCGGCTGACCGGCGCCCGGGGAGACCGTCGGCCGGACGCACCGGGCCGGCGGTCTCTGTCAGTCCGTCTCCCGGAGGCGGGCTCCCGGAGGCGCCGGCCGCCCAGCCGTCGGCCTCACATCCAGAGGAAGGCCGACCCCGCCGTGAAGGAGACGGCCCGGGTCGCACGGTCCAGGACGGGATCGGGGGTGGGACCGGTGGCGCGCAGGTCCGCGTAGCGGGAGCTGGTGACGGTCAGGTAGTGGCCGACCACGTCGACCTGGCTGTCGGTCAGCGGCTTGGGGTTGTTGGTGCCGCCGGGCTGGCCCTGGGACGGCTGCCCGAACTGCGGCTGCCCGGACGGCTGCGGGCTCTCCGACGGGGCCGGTGACGCCGGTCCGGACGGACCCGGCGACTGCGGGGCCGCCGACGCGCTGGGAGTGGGGCCGGGCGCGGGCGGGTTCGCGGCCTCCGGGGTGAGGAAGGAGACCGCCCCCGGGTCGTCCTTCAGCGCGTCCAGGGCCTTGCGGGCAGACGTCTCGTCAGCGAAGCGCAGCACCGTCAGACTGGTGGTCACCGGCTGGTCGACCTGGCTGAAGCCGACCGCGAAATAGCTCTCGCAGCCGATGTCGCGCAGCACGTCGTGGGTGCGGTCCTGGAACACCTCGCCGCAGTCCTCGCCGTCCCTGGCGGCGGTGCGGCGGGCCTTGTAGCCGTCCAGCTCGATGGGCTTCTGGGGCGGGAAGTAGTATTCCGCGGCGAAGGCCTGGGCCTCCGTCAGCGGCTCGCCGGAGGCGGTGCCCCCCGCCGGGAGCATCTTGCCGAGATCCGAACCCCTCCGGCCGAGACCGGGTATCAGATCGCCCTTGCTGGAGCTGGTCGCGATCCAGCCCGCCCCCGTCGCCGCCACCACCAGCAGTGCGCACCACACCAGAACCGGTCGGCGTCCCCCTCCCCGATGGGTGTGGGCGGGTTTGCCGTCCTGCTGGCCTGCCGAACGCGGATCGCGCTCCCCCTGCGTGGTCATGGCGGAAATTCTAAGCAGACGGCCGGTCCGCCGCCCGACCCGCCCGCCCCGCACCGACCAGCCCACTTCGTCCGCGATCGAAGATCATCGGCATTGTGACAACTCGCACACGGCCACAGAGCCATCTTGGTGGGTTCTCTCTAGCGCGAGCCCAGGTTGTCCGGGCAGGATCAGGACCATGGATCTGCTCGACACCCTCACCGCCAAGGGCCTGCGCCGGGAACTCCCCACCAAGGAGGAGGCGCTCGCAGTTCTCTCCACCACTGACGACGAGTTGCTGGACGTGGTTGCAGCAGCCGGTCGGGTGCGCCGACAGTGGTTCGGACGCCGGGTCAAACTCAACTACCTGGTGAACCTGAAGAGCGGGCTCTGCCCCGAGGACTGCACCTACTGCTCGCAGCGGCTCGGCTCCAAGACCGAGATCCTCAAGTACACCTGGCTGAAGCCGGAGCAGGCCGCCGAGGCCGCCGCCGCCGGCCTGGCCGGCGGTGCGAAGCGGGTCTGTCTGGTGGCCAGCGGACGCGGTCCGACGGACCGTGACATCGACCGGGTGGCCGGCACCATCTCCGCCGTCAAGGAGGCCAACGAGAACGTCGAGGTCTGCGTCTGCCTCGGCCTGCTCTCCGACAACCAGGCCGAGCGGCTGCGCGCGGCCGGTGCGGACGCCTACAACCACAACCTCAACACCTCCGAGGGCACCTACGGCGACATCGCCACCACCCACACCTACGCGGACCGGGTGGACACCGTCACCAAGGCGCACGGCGCCGGACTCTCCGCCTGCTCCGGCCTGATCGCGGGCATGGGCGAGACGGACGCGGACCTGGTGGACGTGGTCTTCGCACTGCGCGAGCTGAACGCGGACTCGGTGCCGGTCAACTTCCTGATCCCGTTCGAGGGCACCCCGCTGGCCAAGGAGTGGAACCTCACCCCGCAGCGCTGTCTGCGGATCCTCGCGATGGTCCGCTTCGTCTGCCCCGACATCGAGGTCCGGATCGCCGGCGGCCGCGAGGTGCACCTGCGCACGATGCAGCCGCTCGGCCTGCACATCGCCAACTCGATCTTCCTCGGCGACTACCTGACCAGCGAGGGCCAGGCCGGACAGGCCGACCTCGACATGATCAAGGACGCCGGCTTCGTGGTCGAGGGCGCGGACGAGATGACGCTGCCCCGGCACCGCGCCGACGTGGCGGGCGGCAACTCGTGCGGCACGGGCGGCGGTTGCGGCCCCTGCGGCGACGGCTCCACCGCGCCGGCCGGAGCCTGCGGCACGGCCGGGGACTCCGCCCTCTCCGAGGACTCCGCGACCGGGGACTCCGCGGTGGACGGGGATTCCGCCACGGCCGGGGACTTCGGCCCGAACGGGGACGAGATCCGGACCGACCTGGTCCGCGTGCGGCGCCGCGGCGCCGGCACCGAACTGGCGCCGAACGCCTGAGGACCGCGCACCCATGGCACAGCTCTCCCCCGACTCCCTCATCTCGCTGGACCGGGCCCACGTCTGGCACCCGTACTCGCCGATGCCGGGCAAGGCCACCCCGTACGTGGTCGAGTCCGCGTCCGGGGTGCGGCTCCGGCTCGCCGAACCGGCGGCCGGGCACCGGGAACTGATCGACGGCATGTCCTCCTGGTGGGCCGCCATCCACGGTTACGGCCACCCCGAACTGGACCAGGCCGTCCGCGACCAGCTCGGCCGGATGAGCCACGTGATGTTCGGCGGGCTCACCCACGAGCCCGCCGTCCGGCTGGCCACCAGGCTGGTCGAGATCACCCCCGAGCCGCTGCAGCACGTCTTCCTGGCCGACTCGGGCTCGGTGTCCGTCGAGGTCGCGATGAAGATGTGCCTGCAGTACTGGCAGTCGCTCGGGCGGCCGGAGAAGCGCCGGCTGCTCACCTGGCGCGGCGGCTACCACGGCGACACCTTCCACCCCATGTCGGTCTGCGACCCCGAGGGCGGAATGCACCAGCTCTGGGGCGGGGTGCTGCCGCGCCAGGTCTTCGCCGACGAGCCCCCGGCCGGGTTCGACGCCCCGCTCGACCCCGCCTACGCGGCCGGGCTCACCGAGCTGATCGAGCGTACGGCCGGGGAGCTGGCCGCCGTGATCGTGGAGCCGGTGGTACAGGGCGCGGGCGGGATGCGCTTCCACTCCCCCGCGTACCTGCGGCTGCTGCGCGAACTGTGCGACCGGCACGGCGTACTGCTCGTCTTCGACGAGATCGCCACCGGCTTCGGCCGCACCGGCGCGCTGTTCGCCGCCGACCACGCCGGCGTCTCCCCCGACGTGATGTGCCTGGGCAAGGCCCTCACCGGTGGCTACCTGACGCTCGCCGCCACCCTGTGCACCGGCGAGGTCGCCGACGGCATCAGCAAGGGCGAGATGCCGGTGCTGGCCCACGGGCCGACCTTCATGGGCAACCCGCTGGCCGCCGCCGTCGCCAACGCCTCGATCGACCTGCTGCTCCGCCAGGACTGGCAGCCGGAGGTCAAGCGCATCGAGACGGGTCTGCGGGCCGGTCTCGCGGAGGCGGTCGACGTGCCCGGTGTGCGCGACGTCCGGGTGCTCGGCGCGATCGGCGTGGTGCAGCTGGACCACCCGGTCGACGTCGCCGCGGCGACCGAGGCGGCGGCCCGCGAGGGCGTCTGGCTCCGGCCGTTCCGCGACCTGCTCTACACCATGCCCCCGTACATCACCGGGGACGAGGACCTGGCGCGGATCGGCGCCGCCGTGACCGCCGCGGCGGTGGCGGGATGAGCACCCACACGAACTGCACCGACGGCGTCCTGTTCGTCACCGGGACCGGGACCGAGGTCGGAAAGACCATGGCCACCGCCGCGGTCGCGGCACTGGCACTGGACGCCGGGCGTACCGTGGCGGTCCTGAAGCCCGGTCAGACCGGGGTCGCCCCGGACGAGCCCGGGGACGTGGACGAGGTCCTCCGGCTGGCCGGCCCGGCCGTCCACCCGGTCGAACTCGCCCGCTACCCCGAGCCGTTGGCCCCCGACACCGCCGCCCGGCGGTCCGGGCTGCCCACGATCGGCCCCAAGCAGGTCGCCGAGACCGTCGCCGAACTCGCCGAGCGGTACGACCTGGTGATCGTCGAGGGCGCGGGCGGCCTGCTCGTCCGGTACGACGAGGAAGGGCACACCCTCGCCGACATGGCCGTCGCCACGGCCGACCTCGGCCTGCACCCGAGGGTGCTGCTGGTCGCGGCGGCCGGCCTCGGCACGCTGAGCGTCACCGCGCTCAGCGCCGAGGCGCTGCGCGCCCGCAGCGTGGAGCTGGCGGGCGTGGTGGTGGGCTCCTGGCCCGCCGACCCCGACCTGGCCTCCCGCTGCAACCTCGCCGACCTCCCGGCCTCCGCCGAGGCTCCGCTGCTCGGCGCCCTGCCCGAGGGCGTGGCCGAGGGCGGCAGCACGCCCTTCCGGCTCCGCGCCCGCCAGGCACTCGCCCCCGCCCTCGGCGGCGGGTGGGACGCGGTGGCGTTCGCCGCCGAGCACCGGCCGGGCAGCTGACACCGAGTCGGGTTCCGCCCCACTCCTGCCCGGCCCCGGCCACCGGCAGCGGACCGCAACCGCCCGCCTCCTGTCCCGCCTCCTGTCCCGCCGCCGACGCGCGGCGGGGCGGGCGGTGGGCGGCGGTCTCCCGTACCGGCGGGCAGCGACGTTAGCGGCGGGCGGCGACGGGCCGGCCGGCTCGCCCGGCCGGGAACGGGCCCGGACTCGGGATCAGGGCCGGGAGCGGTAGCGGGCCGGCGGCCGGCGGGGGCTCGGGCCCGCCCAGTCCATCAGGGTGCGAGTGGCTTGACCCAGCGACGCCACTGCTCCTCGCGGACGTACCCGGCCGCCCTCCAGGCGTACTGGGCCTGCTCGTTGGCCTGTAGCACCATCGCGTCGCCGCGACGCCCGCCCAGGACCGCGAACCGCTCCTCGGCCGCCGCGAGCAGGGCCGTGGCGATGCCCTGCCGGCGCTGCCCGGGGTCGACGGCGAGGCGGTAGAGGTGGCAGCGCCAGCCGTCGTACCCGGCGATGACGGTGCCGACCACGGCCCCGTCCCGCTCGGCCACCAGCAGGGCCTCGGGATCACGGGTGATCAGGCGGGCCACCCCGTCAGGGTCGTCGGTGATGCTCGTTCCCTCCGCCGATCGCGCCCAGAAGGCCAGCAGGTCGGGCATCTCGTCGAGGGCGGCACGGCGGACTCTGATCTCGGTCATACCGCACGGTCTAGCACCCGGCGTGCCTGAGCCGCAGTGAATTCCGCTCCGCGGGACCACCCGCCCGCCCGGGCGAGGACGACTCGCCCCCACCCCTCCTGTTCTGCGAACCGCGTATGCAGTAAGTTGGGCGACACAAACTGCGAACATCGATCGCAGTCAATGCGCGGACCCGGCCTGCGACCGGCCCTGGGGGCCTGCCCCGACGGCCCGTCACTCCGCCTGCCGACTGCGACAGAGAGGGACACCGCCGTGCGAATCCTGGGAATCCTGCTGAAGAACAAGCGGGCCGGTGAGGCGAATCTGGCCTGGAACCTCCCGGCCCTGGCCGGCCCCGACACGCTCGACCTGCGGAGCGCCGACTTCGCACCCGGCAGCGCCCTGCCCGAGGCCCATGCCGGCGCACGCGCCGGCGGGGACAACAGCTCCCCCGCGCTGGCCTGGACCGGCGTCCCCGAGGGAACAGCCCAACTGCTACTGGTCGTCCAGGACGTCGACTCCCCGACCGCCACCCCGTTCGTGCACTGCGTCGCCCTGCTCGACCCCGAGCTCACCTCGCTGCCCACCGGGGCCCTGGCCGCCGCCGCACCGGCCCCGGGGGTACGGGTGCTGCGCTCGGGCGCCGGGCGCGGCTACCTGGGCCCCGAGCCGCTGAAGGGGCACGGCACGCACCGGTACGTCTTCCAACTGTTCGCCCTGCCCACCGCCATCACCTCGGCGGGGGGCGGCGCGGCACTGGACGCCGCCAAGCCCCCGGCCGTGCTGGCCGCAGCGGGCGGCCCCGCCCTGGCCCGTGGACGCCTCGACGGCCACTACACCCGCTGACGGCCGTCGGCTCAGCCGAGCCGCCACACCGTCGTCGTCTTCACCGCACTGCTCTCCAGGTCCGCCATCACGGGCACCTCGTACGAGGCGACCGCCGTGAACCGCCCCCGGGGCAGGTACGCCCGTCCCGGGTCGCCGACCAGGACCACCGCGCCCCGGGCGTGCGCGCGTTCCAGGAAGGGCAGGAAGCGGTCGGCCATCCAGCGCTCGTAGAACACGTCGCCGGCCAGCACCACTTCGGCCTCCCCGCCGTCGCCGTCCAGCAGATCGGCGCACTCGGCGGTCACCTCGACACCGTTCGCGCCGGCGTTCACCGAGATCGCGGCCACCGCGTAGTCGTCGATCTCCGCGGCCCGGACGGCGGCCGCCCCGCGCAGTGCCGCCGCGATCGAGACCACGCCCGAACCGGCCGCCACGTCCAGGACCTTCCGTCCCGCCACGGTCTCGGGGTGGTCCAGGACGTAGCGGGACACCGCGACTCCCCCGGCCCAGGCGAACGCCCAGAACGGGGGCGGCAGTCCGACCTCACCCTTGGCCTCCTCGGTCCGCTCCCACAGTTCGATGGCCTCCTCGGCCAGGTGCAGCCGGATCTCCGGCAGGAACGGGACGGGGCCGAGACTGGTCTGCTCCAGCACGAAGGCCGTACCGCCGCCCTCGGTGGTTGCGATGCCGCCGGACATGGCGCTCCTCTGGTCACAGTGGCAGGTGAACAGACCCTAGTGCACGACCGGTTCCACCGTGCACCGTCGAGCGGACGGGCATCCCGAACCGGCCGTACACCGGATCACCGCAGCGTTCCCCCGAGGTTCCACCGCACCTGCTCCACTCGCCCCCGGCGCACACCCGATCCTCACACGGTACGTACCGTTTCGATACCGAAGCCGTTATGAGCTGCGGAAATGCTCGCTAGAGCGGTAACTCCCGAGTAGCATCCGGCTCACGCCCTCCGGTGCCGTAACCCCGTGTCGCGCCGTCCGGTTCGGCGATGCTCGCGGGACAGCTGGGGGTCTGCGCGCACTGGGCACTGCGCGCCAGAGCTGTCGCGCGTACGCGGAAGGTGCAGGGACTTGGCGGATCGGCTCACCGGAGGGGACTCCTCCCTGCTGCGACGGATCAACGCGGCGGTCACGCTGCGCACGCTGCGCAACGGCCGATCGGTCACGCTCACCCAACTCGTCGGCGACACCGGCCTCTCCCGGCCCACCGTCGAAGGCGTGATCGAGGGCCTGATGGAATCCGGACTGGTCGCCGAGGTCGACCACACCCCGGCCGGCCAACCGCCGGGCACCCGTCAGCGCGGCCGCCCCGCCCGCTGGTTCCGCTTCCGCGCCGAGGCCGGGCACGTCCTGGGCATCGAGATCGGCGTGCACGGTCTGCGGGTCGTGCTCGCCGACCTGACCGGCGAACTGCTCGGCAGCGAGGCCAGGGAGGTCGACGGGACCCTGGACCCCGAGGAACGGCTCTGCGCCGTCCGCGCGACCGTCGCCGAGGTCCTGCGCAGGACGGGCGTCTCCCGCGACAGCCTCTGGGCGGTCGCCGTCGGCAGCCCCGGCATCGTGAACCGCGACGGCACCATCCGGCTCGGCACCGCCATGCCCGGCTGGACCGGTCTCGACCTCGGCGCCCGGCTGCGCCGTTCCTTCCGCTGCCCCGTACTGATCGAGAACGACGCCAACCTGGCCGCCATCGCCGAACACTGGCAGGGCGCGGCGGTCGGCAAGGGCGACGTGGTCTTCGTGATGGCCGGACTCAGCCCCGGCGCCGGTTCGCTGATCAACGGCAGACTGCACCGGGGCTTCGGCGGCGCCGCAGGGGAGATCGGCGCACTGCACCTGCTCGGCCAGGAGGCCACGCCCGAACGGCTGTTGTCCACCACCGGCAAGCCGCTGGACCCGCTGGACGAGGCCGCGGTGGCGCGGGTGCTGCGGCTGGCGCGGGAGGGCGACGAGGTCGCCCGGGTCGCGATGGACCGCTTCCTGCGGCGGCTGGTGCACGACGTGGCGGCGCTGGTGCTGGCGCTGGACCCGCAGTTGGTCGTGGTCGGCGGCTGGGCGGCCGGGCTGGACGGCGTACTGGAGCCGCTGCGCGAGCAGTTGGCGCTGTACTGCCTGCGGGCACCGGAGGTCGCTCTGGCGGCCCTGGGCGAGGAGGTGGTCGCCATGGGTGCGCTGCGCGTCGCACTCGACCACGTCGAGGAGCAGCTCTTCGCAGTCGACCCTCCGGCGATCGGCCCACGCTAGGGCTCCCCACCGCCCCACGGGCAAAGGGCAAGCCCCAGGGGGCGGGGAACTGCGCGAAACGGCAGGGCAGCGGGCCGCGCCGCCACCCGACAGGGCAACCCGCACCGCCCCAAGGGGAGTTCGCGAGGTGCACCGCGCTCTTCCGGGCGCGGCCGGACCGTGGCGCCTTCCGTCCCGCGCGGTTCCCCGCGCCCCTGACTGCGCACAGCGCGGCACGGCGCAGCGACAGCGGCGAGCGGCCCGGCTTCAGGAGGCGGTACGGACCGCGCCCGCCTGGACCGGGGTGACCTCGACCTTGCCGGTCTCGCCGAAGGTCAGCTTGCAGGTGTCGGCCCGGTAGGTGGAGACGGCGAGGGCGACCAGCCGGCCGGCCACCGCGTACTGGGCGGTGACCACCAGGACCGGGGTGCCCGGCGGACGCTCCAGCAGGGCGGCCTGCTCGGCCTCGGCGACACCGAGCTCGACCGAGCGGGACTCGCCGTCCACGCCGAGCCGCTCCAGCTGCCGCAGGACCGACTTCGCCTGGTCCTGCTCGGTGGCACCACCGACGACGTGCGGAACGGCGGGCAGGTGCGGTACGGCCGAGTCCGGCACGTGCAGCGACTCGGTGGCCATGATCTGGCCCTGGACCAGCCGCAGTCGGCGAACGGTGTGCACCGTCTCGCCCGCCGGGATGCCGAGTGCCGACGCGAGCTGGGCGGAGGCCGGGGCACTCACGCAGTCCACGGCGCGCCAGGTCAGGCTGCCGCCGGGGGCACCGGGGCCGCTCTCGCCGGGGGTGCTGACCGGGATGCCGACGCGGGGCGCGGCGATCAGGGTGCCGATGCCGCGGCGGCGGACCAGGCGGCCCTCCAGCTCCAGCTGGTCCAGCGCCTGCCGGAGGGTGGCCCGGGCCACGCCGAAACGGGCGGACAGCTCACGCTCGTTCGGAATGACCTGGCCGGTGGAGAACTCCTCGTCGATGGTCCGCAGCAGCACCGTGCGCAGGTGCCAGTACTTGGGCTCCGGTACTGTCGCCAGCCGTCCTTGCCCCATCGTGTCCTCCACCCTGAAGGACGTCGGACCGGCCCCGTGCCCTGTGTTGTGGCAGGTGGGAGGGGCAGGCTTTATCAGTCCTTCTTTATTAAAGGTCTTTGCAGTAAGCGACCCTAGGGGGTGCCCGACGAGATGGTCAAGACCAATGACACCGCACACGTCCTTCTCATCGGACCTTCATCCGGGCCGCTCGGCACGGGCGCGGACGCTCGCCCGGCCGGGAGCAGGACGGATACCCTTCCCCGGTGATCGTGGTGACGAGTGTGAACGTGAATGGCATCCGGGCTGCCGCCAAGAAGGGCTTCCTGGAGTGGTTGGCGGCCACCGAGGCGGATGTGGTCTGTCTGCAGGAGGTGCGCTCCGAGCCGGAGCAGTTGCCCGCCGAACTGCGCGACCTGCCCGGCTGGCACGCGGTCTGGGCACCTGCGGCCAGCAAGGGCCGGGCCGGCGTGGCCGTGCTCTCGCGGAAGGCTCCGGAGCGTACGGCGATCGGGTTCGGCTCGGCCGAGTTCGACGGTTCGGGAAGGTACGCGGACATCGACCTGCCGGGGCTGACCGTGGCCAGCCTCTACCTCCCGTCCGGCGAGGTCGGCACCGAACGCCAGGACGAGAAGGAACGCTTCATGGCGGAGTTCCTCGTCCACCTCGCCGAGCTGCGCGCGCGGGCGGCGAAGGACGGCCGCGAGGTCGTGGTCTGCGGTGACTGGAACATCGCCCACCAGCCCGCCGACCTCAAGAACTGGAAGGCCAACCAGAAGAACGCCGGCTTCCTCCCGGAGGAGCGCGCCTGGCTGACCCGGGTCCTGGAGGAGGTCGGCTACGTGGACGTGGTCCGCCGTCTCCACCCCGACCAGGACGGCCCCTACAGCTGGTGGTCCTACCGGGGCCGTGCCTTCGACAACGACTCGGGCTGGCGGATCGACTACCAGATGACCACCCCGGGCCTGGCCGAGCGCGTCACCAGCGCCCGCGTCGAACGCGCCGCCACCCACGCCGAGCGCTGGTCCGACCACGCGCCCGTGACGGTCGCCTACGACCACGACTCCTAGGAATCCGGCTCGGACGACGGTGCGGTCGGTCGGCCCGGCGGGTGCTGCACGGCGGCGTGGCACCGGTCCGACCCCAGGACGACCGGTCACTCCGTGGCCGGCTGCCGGTCTTGGGAGTCCGTCCTTCGGAGACGCTTCGATGACGCTCGTGTCGTCGGTGCTGGTGATCACTCCCGATGGCACGACAACCGTCGCGGGATCCCCCGGCGGAGCCGTCACCCGGCCAGTCCCTGTGGCGCGGCCGGCTCGGGCCGGGGCCGGCCCCGCCATCCGCCTCCCGTCACCGCTCTACCGACGCGCCCGGCCCCGGGCGGGGTGTCGCTCGGGGCCGGGCGGACTGCGTCGGTCCGGGTCCGGACGGTCAGCCGGTCACGGGAGGGTCCAGCGCTGGTTGGCGCCGCCGTTGCAGTCCCAGATCTCCAGCGTGGTGCCGTTGGCGGTGGCGTAGGCCGGGTCGTCGAGGCAGCGGCCGGACTGCGTGCTCCTCAGGGTGCCGTCCGGCTGGGGCGTCCACTGCTGGTTGGCGCCACCGGTGCAGTCCCACAGTTCGACCGGGGAGCCGTTGACGGTGGCGGCGCCGGTGACGTCGAGGCACTTGCCGTTGTGGGTGAGGGTGCCGTTGGACCAGGTCCACGTCTGCTCGGCGCTGCCGTCGCAGGCCCAGAGCTGCACGGCGGCGCCGCTGGTGCCGGAGGCGGGGCGGGCGCAGGTGCCGGGCAGCGCCGAGGCGACCGGGCCGGTGTGGCTGGTCGGCGTGCCGGGGGTGAGGGCGAAGTTGTCGAACTGGTCGGTCTGGTAGCCGGTCACGCCGAGGCCGGCGCGCCCGTCGGTGAAGCTCGCGTCGGTCGCGCTGCCCACGGTGGTGCCGTCGATGCTCGCGGTGAGGGTCTCGTTGTCCAGGGAGAGCGCGACGCTGTGCCAACGGCCGGTGCCGAGGACGGTGGTGGTGCCGCTCGCGAGGGTGGTGAAGTTCCAGCCGGTGTCGCTCTTGTCGATGGACCAGGCGCCGGTGTCGCTCACCCGCAGGTGGTAGGCGTTCAGACCGTTGTTGTTGCGGCCCTGCCGGTTGACCCGGCCCAGGAGTTCGATGGTGCTCGACTGCTCGAACATGGTGTCGGCGCTGACGGTGTAGTTGGACCAGCTGCCGTCGCCCATCATCGTGTACGGGGCGTTGTAGCGCTCGTCGGTCCAGCGGATCGGCGAGGCCGGGGCCATCTGGCGCAGGCAGGTGCCGGTGCGGCCGCCGCCGCAGGCGACGGTCTGGAAGGCGCCGTTCATGTCCGTGAAGTACTTCGGCGAGGTGGTCGTGGCCGGGGTGTCGAAGCCGTCCGTGTAGGGCAGCTTCATCGGCGCGGCGGCCGGCGGGGTGGCGGTGCCCTTGCCCTGGCCGGTGGTGGTGGTCACGGTGTAGACCCGGCCGGGCTGCAGGGTGAGGGTGTAGCCGCCGTGCGACGGGGTGACGTCCTGCTGGTGGACGAACCAGTCGGCCGGGTTGGTGGAGTCGAGGTCGGTGGACCAGACGTGGACCTTGCCGGCGGACAGGCCGCCGGTGACCGTGAAGCTCGCACGCTGGGCGGCGGTGGCGTCCATGGTCTCGATGACGGTGCTGTAGTCGCGCTCGTTCGTGCTCTTCAGCGTGACGTAGCTGCCGTTGGCGCGCGCACCGCCGAGGTACCCGCTCGCGGAGTCGATGTAGCGCCAGCCGGGCTCGGCGAACTGGGTGGTGTGCGCGGTGACCCAGGTCGTCTTGCCGATGCCGTAGTTGCCGGACCAGGGCTGGTCGGCGATCGACATGCCGTCGGTGGAGAAGAACAGGTCGGGGTAGAGCGCGGCGATGACCGGCCAGTTGATGAACGAGGTCATCTTCCCGTCGAGGTAGCCGCGGTTGATCCCGCGCGCCACCGCCGGGGCGCCGCCGTCGGCGTCCTCGGAGCCGTTCTCGCTCGCCCACAGCGGCTTTCCGAGCGCCTTGGCGTTCGCCGTGCTCGGGCAGTCGGTGAAGGAGCTCATGTACCCGCAGGGATAGTGCACACCGACGATGTCGACGGCGTTCTTGAACGCCGGGTCGGTGGCCATGGCGTCGGCCACGCCCCAGCCGTCGTCCGCGGCGACGACCTCGGTGGCACCGTAACCGCGCGCGGCGAGCGTGCTCTTGAGGTTCTCGTACCAGGACTTGTCGTAGCCCCGCTCGTTCCACCCGCCGAGGTAGGACACGTTCAGGTGGTGCTTGGCCGCGCAGCCCATCCAGGACATCAGGTAGTCGATGGAGTCCTGGGACCAGAAGTTGCCGTCGCCGATCCAGCCGGGGGCGCCCCAGGACAGGCCGTAGAACTTGATGGCGGGGTTGCGGGCCTCGGCCTGCTCGGCCAGCCACCACTCGTAGCCCTGGTTGCAGTCGACGGTGCCCCGGGTGTGCTCGATGCTGGTCTCGGCGCCGTCGGTGGAGTTGGTGTCGCCGCCGATCTCCAGCTTCAGCACCTGCAGCGAGGCGCCGTGGCCGGGCTTGAACAGGTAGTCCAGCAGCTGGCTGCGCTGGGGCTCCGGATAGTCCACCAGCAGGCGCGAGTTGCCGCCGCCGCCGGAGATCGCGCCGACCCCGTCGAAGGTGAGGCCCGGCTTGGTTCCGTCGACGGTGACGGTGGTGGTGGGGACGGCCTTCGGTGCGGCGGCCCGGGCGGCCGGCGGCGCGGCCAGGCCACCCAGCGCGCCCGCGAGGACGAGCGCCGCGCTGAGGGCGGTGCGCCAGATCGATGACAGGTGTTGACGGCCCATGGGCGTCTCCGGAGTGGGGAGGGACGGGGGATGGCGTTCCTCCGTGTCGGACACCCAGGCAGGGTGTCCGACACGGCGCAGGGGGCAGGGGCTTCTCCGGTGCCGTTACGAGACGGTCCACTGCTGGTTGGTACGGCCGGTGCCACAGGTCCGCTGGACGACCCGGGCGCCGGCGGCGGCCGGGCCGAAGGAGCCGATGGAGAGTCCGGCGGGCAGGCCGGTCGCCGAGAAGGCGAGCGGCCTGCCGGCGCTGTCGGTGGCGCCGAACTGGACCGCGGCGGCCTGGCCGACGGTGCCGGACCGGTCGCCGGGGGTGGTGAGCAGGACCGTCCCGTGGACCGTCCCGGTCGGGGTGAAGGCGAGGGCCTGCTCGGCAGCCGTGCGGCCGTCGCCGACCGTGCTGCCGGTGGTGTCGCTCCAGGAGCGGGCGGGCGTGGTCTCGGTGAGTCGGCCCGCCACTGCGGACATGCCGACCACCAGGCCGCTGTAGCGGTTCACCAACTGGAACCGGCCCTTCCCGGCCTTGCTGGGGAGGATGAACCACTGCTGGCCAACGGTGGCGTGCCCGCCGGCGGCCGAGGTCGCGGTCAGTCCCGCGCCCCAGGCCCGGCCGGCCGTCGAGGCGGAGTCGACGCCCAGCAGCTGCCCGGTGGCGGCGTTGGCGATCCGGTAGGAGCCGTCGCCTTCGGCCAGGAACCTCCAGGACTCGCGGGCGGAGCCGGTGGGCCGGGCCCGGGAGGTGGTGGCGGAGCCGCCGGTGGCCTGGGCGAGGACGCGGCCGTCGCCGCTCTGGACCCGGTACGTCCTGGTCGGGTCGACCGGCGGGGCGGCCGGCGCCGAGGAGCCGATGGCGATGTCGGCGTACTCGCCGTCGGAGCCTGCGCAGGCGATGGAGCAGTACGAGCGGAAGGTCCTGCCGATGACCGTGCCGCCCGTGCGGCTGGCGGTGTCGAGCATCCAGCGGTACCAGGAGCCCGAGGTGTAGCCGCCGCTGTCGCCGATCAGGGTCCACTGCTGGGTGGCGAGGTCCCTGGTGGCGTAGAACTGCTGCGGCGCGGTGCCGGACACCACCTCGGGTTCGCCGATGTACAGGCCCAGGTAGGCGTCGTAGGCGATGTTCATGATGAACAGCGGTGACTTGGACGGGAGTCGGCCGGCCGCGATCTGCTGGTCCACCGAGCCGGTGGTGCTCGGGCGGTAGTCCTTCGCGGGCGGGGTGTACCCGGTCGGCGTGGCCGGGGTGACCGGCACCATGTTGCTCTCCAGGCCGCCCGCGCCGGGCTGCGACCAGGCGCCGTCGTACCACTTCTGCCAGGAGCCGGGCGCCATCTTCGCCGAGATCGGGGCGCGCGCGACGTGGGCCAGGCCGCCGTTGCCGCCGCCCACGCCGGCCTTGGGGACGATCCGGGAGCCGTAGTAGACGTAGAAGTAGCCCGAGGCGGTGTCGACGAACAGGCGGGGGTCGCCGTCGCCGTAGTCGTAGGTCTGGTTGGGGAAGGCGGCGGTGTCCCCCCGGGTGGTGCCGTACGGGGAGGTGATGGCGTGGTCCCTGATGGTCCAGGTCCGGCCCTGGTCGGTGGAGACGGCGTAGTCGATCGCGTCGTAGTGCAGGCCGTCGCCGAAGGGCTGGGGGGTGAACTCGTTGTGCACCAGCCCGTACCAGTCCCCGGTGTCCGGGTCGACCCAGACCCCGACCAGATCGCAGAAGTTCTTCTGGGAATAACCGGAGCCCTGCGGCGCGCTGCTGGACTCCAGGCCGGTGGGGCTGTTGTTGCACCGCCAGGTGGTGTCGTCGTTCCGGTCGTCGGGGTTGGCGGGGTTGACGGCGTCGCTGATCTCGGCCGACCTGGTGGCGCTCTCGAAGTCCGCGCCGGTGTAGAAGTCCCACTGCCGGGGGTCCTTCGCGCCGTACAGCGAGTGCGACTGCTGGAAGTGGAACGTGCCGTCCTTGTCGGTGTAGACGCTCGCCGGGGTGTCGTCCGGGTACGCGTACGAGCCGGTCCTCGTGATCGAGATCGTGTACGTGGCCGCCGCGTGCCCGGCCGCCGCCGGGGTGGCGGCCAGGGTGCCGGTGCCGAGGACGGCCAGCGTTGCGGCGGTGAGGGCGCCGGCCCATCTGGTGCGCAGGGGTGACACGGGTACTCCTCTTCCGTGGCGGGGCGCCGTTGCGCCCCTCGGTGCGGGGGGTGCGGAACGGGAGGGCGGTCGGCGGGCGACGGCGGCTCAGCCGTCCGCCATCCGGAAGTCGTACTGCGGTGGCACGGGCGTGCCGGGGTGGACGGCGCGCCAGAGGGTGTCCAGGGAGACCTCCCCTTCGCGCATGGTGTCGACCCGGATGCCCTCGGCCAGCAGGCGCCGCACCCGGTCGTCGTCGCCGGAGGCGTGCGCCGCCTCCGCCTCGGCCAGCCTGATCCGCCCGTGCGCCCGGTCGGCCGGGGACAGCTCCTCGATCAGCGCGAGCGCCTCGGCGGAACGCTCGGCGCGCCGCAGGGACTCCAGCACCTCGATCGTCAACTCCCTCAGGTCCGGGCGGAGTCGGTGTGCCGAGTGCATGAGGTCGGCGGCCTCCTGCGGGGCCGGGGCGAGGAAGGCGAGCGCCCGCAGCGCCCAGGGCGAGGCCAGCGCGGCGACCGAGCGCTCGAACGCCTCGCGGGCGGACTCCCGCTCCCCGGCCGCCAGGCGCAGCAGCCCGAGCTGGTACAGGGCGTGCCAGTCGGCGGCGCTCCCCTCCAGCAGCAGCCGCCAGTGCGCCCCGGTGACCGGCTCGGCCGGCGGGTCGCAGACCGGCAGCGTGCCGGTCTTGAGGAGCTGCCGCCAGGGTTCCTGGGCGGCGGCCGGCTCGCCGAAGGGCAGCATCGGCGAAGCGGGCAGGGCGCCGGCCTCGACCTCCAGCGCGGCCCAGCCGCCGCCCTCGGCCAGCACCTCCTCGGGCTCGCCGAACCCACCCGCCAGCGCCTGGGCCAGCTCCAGTTCCAGCGGCGGGACCAGCCGGTCCAGCGCCTCGCCGGCGGCCGACCGGGCGGCCTCCCAACTCCCGTGCACAGCCGCGGGATCGGCTTGCAGCAGACCGTACGCCTCGGTCCAGGACCAGGTGGCGCCGGCGGGCAGCGGCAGGTGCTCCAACTGGGTGCGGGCCAGGCCCGCCTGGATCTCCAGGTAGGCGCAGTCCGGGCCGGAGAGCCACTCCTGCCAGTGCCTCCCGCCGGTACCGGTGCCCCAGCAGAACAGCTTGCGGCCGCGCAGCCGCGCGGTGGAGGTCTGGACGAGTCCGGTGCCGGCCCCGTCCAGCGCGGCGATCCAGGGGCGTTCGCCGCCGGGGATGTCGAGGAAGTAGTCGGCGGCGCGCGGCACCCGGCCGGGGTAGCTGCGGTCGGCGCCGTCGACCTGCGGGAAGGGCACCCGCCGCAGATCGCTGACGTAGTCGCAGTGGAAGGCGTGGTCCGCCGGCCCGAGGACGCGCACGCCCCGGTCCTGCGGCACGGCGATGTTGGACCACCAGTAGACCGGGGTCTCGGTCGGCGCGGGGTTGTGCACGGCGATGTGGACGTACAGCACCGGGGAGCCTGCGGGCAGCCAGGTGTCCATCCGCAGCACCAGGCGCCGCAGCCGTTCGAAGGCGTACATCCTCAAGCCCGGGGTGCCGTCCGGCGCGGTCGTCCGGGCGGCGTGCAGCGGCTCGCAGGTGAGCGGCCAGTGGCCGGTGGTGCCGAGGTTCCACTCCACGCCGCCGGCCAGCCAGGCGTCGCGCAGGGCGAGGTTGGCCGGCTGGAGGATCCGGTTGCGGTGCAGCAGCTCCCGTCCGCCGGGCCGGTGCACCAGGGACCACAGCCGCCCGCCCAGCGAGGGCAGGAAGGTCGCGGTGAGGATCTCGTTCTCCAGCACCACGCAGGGGAGTTCACGCTCCGCGCGGACGCGGTCGTAACCGCCCTGCCGGGTGTAGGGCAGCAGCGTGCCGGGCACCCCGTAGGCCAGGTTGCGCCGCATCTCGTCATCGACCCCGACGCCTGCGGCGGTCTGCCGCGGAACGCCGTGCAGGATCGGCAGGGTGCCGCCGACCGGGTCGGGGGTGCCGTCGATGCGGAGCCGGTCGGTGCGCAGTGTCGAGGTCATTTCCCGATCCCAACCGTCATGCCCTGGATGATCCGCGAGCCCGTCCAGGAGAAGAGCGCGATCACCGGGGGCGAGGATGATGCGGACTCAGGCGAACATGGTGCCGCAGTCCGGGCCGTTGAACTGCTGTGCCGCGACGAACGAGGAGAACGCCACCGGGAGCGTGGTCGTCCGCCGGCTGTCCGTCAGGACGAGGACGTGGTGCCGTACGGGATCACGTCGTGGTTGGAGCCGGACGGGTCCTTCGGCAGCATGTCGAAGGACCTGGCCGGGATGCCCCGGGAGCCCGGGACGTTCTCCTCGGGCACCTGCCGCCGGAGCACCGGCGAGAGGTCCGGTGCCTGGCCGGCCGCAGCGGTGGTGCCGTAGACCTTGTCGTCGGACTCGTTCCATGGGTGGTTCCTCTCTCGGAGGAGCGAGATGCCGTGCGGACGTATCGTCAGCCGGGGCCCGAGGACGTGGCGTCGCTGGATTGCTGGGACCTTACGGTCGAGTTGACCGGTAAATCAAGAGGCCTTGCAAAACCCGTTCCGGCTCGCGGTGACCCGGCATCGCCCTGGCGACGAATCATCAAGTCACAGGCGGAATCATGGTTTTGACCAATCTTGACGACCCTTCACCGGTGCCCTACGTTTCACCGGAAGCGAGTTGACCGGTAAAGTCGAAGGATCCAGTCATGGTGACGATGCAGGACGTGGCCGAGCGTGCGGGGGTCACGAAGCAGACCGTCTCCAACGTCGTCCGGGGGCGGGGGGCCGTGAGCCCGGCGACCGCGGCCCGGGTGCGCGCAGCGATCGAGGAGCTGGGGTACACCCCCAACCTGGTGGCACGCTCCCTCGCCACCGGCGCCACCAGGACGGTGGGCCTGTTCGTCCCCACCGTGACGGGTTCCTTCTACGCCGACATCGTCGAGGAGGTCGAGGACGTCCTCGACGAGAACGGCTACCACCTGCTGCTCTGCACCACCCGGCTCGACGGCGAGCGCGCCAAGCGACACCTGGCCGGCCTGACCAGCCGCTCGGTGGACGCACTGCTGATCGCCGGCGACCGGGACCTGATCGACCACCTGCCGCTGCTGGCCGAGGCCGCCTTCCCGGTCGCCCTGTGCGCCTGGGAGACCGACGCCCCCGACCGCTTCCCGGTGGTCACCATCGACTACGAGCGGGCGGGCTTCCTGGCCGGGCGCCACCTGCGCGAACTCGGGCACGAACGCGTCGCCGTGCTCGCCGGCCCCGACCACGCCCCCCGGGTGGCGGGCTTCCGGCGCGCCTTCACCGCCGACGGCCTGACCGTCCCCGGCGACGCCGTCCACATGGCACCCGAGCCCACCCCCGCGGGCGGCTTCGCGGCGGCGACGAGAGCCCTGACGGCAGACCCGACGATCACCGCGCTCTTCGCCACCCACGACGTCCTCGCCCTCGGCGCCCTGGAGGCCGCCCGGGCCGCGGGCCGCTCCGTCCCGCACGACCTGTCGATCGTCGGGCACGACGACACCCCGGAGGTCGGCGTCACCCGGCCGGCACTCACCAGCGTGGCCATCCCCCGAAGGGAGATGGCCCGGGAGGCCGTCGAGCTGCTGCTGCGCGCCCTCACCCGGTCGGGCGGTCCGGCCAACTCTATCCAGCTGCTGCGCCCCGAGCTGGTCGTCCGGGACAGCACCGGCCCCGTCGGCGGACGCTGATCCGCCCCGTCCGGGATCCGCCGCGCCGTTGACGGAATTAGCCCCGGCACGGTGCCCGACGGCCTCTTCGTCCGCCGGCTTCCTACGTCAAGGTGGTTGTCATAGGCTGGCCGGATGAACGAGCGTGTGACCCCCGAGCCCCAGCGGCGGCGTCGGCGCCCCACCAAGCAGGGCATCGTCCTCTCGCAGCAGCTGATCATCGACACCGCGCTGCGGCTGGTCGGCCAGCAGGGCGCCGGCGCGCTCACCGTCCGGCGGCTCGGCATCTCGCTCGGCGCCGACCCCAGTGCCGTCTACCGCTACTTCCGCAGCACCGACGACCTGCTGCTCGCCATCGCCGACGAGCTCATCGGCCGTGCCCAGCAGGGCTGGCAGCCCACCGGCGACTGGCGCGCCGACCTGCGCGCCATCGGCCTGCGCATCCACGCCAACTACCAGGCCCACCCGCAGGCCGCCATGCTCGCCGCCCATCGCACCACCGGCCGCACTCACGAGATCGCCGCCGTCGAGGCCATCCTCGGCATCCTGCGCACCGCCGGCTTCCCCGGCCCCGAGGCCGTCCGCATCTACCACGCCTTCGTGGACCAGAGCCTGGGCTTCGCCGCCCTCGACGCCGCCGCCCTCGCCCTGCCCGCCGCCGCCCGGACCGCGGACCTGCAGGTCTGGCAGGCCTCCTACGCCCGCCTCGACGCCGCCACCCACCCCCACATCACCGCCACCGCCCACCTGCTCGCCACCGACATGCGCCGCAGCGGCTACCCGTACGCCCTCGACCTCCTCCTCGACGCCGCCGAGGCCCGCCTCCGAGCTGCGGGCTGAGCGCGGCGGGACGGCGGGAAGGCCGCCGTCGGCCGGGTCGCCCCCCGCACCGCCGCTGCCATCCGGCCACCTGCGCGTCGTCCCACTCGGCGGCGGACGGCGCGCCCGGGGCGAAGCCTTCGGCGAGCAGGAGGTCGCCGACGCGGAAGGAGATCGCCGTGCTGCGGCGCCGGGTGGCCTGCAGTTCCCCGAGGCAGCGCCCACGCCGACCGGGCCGCCTCCGCACGGAGACGGCCCGGTCGCGGCAGCGCCCGGATCAGTCGGCCGCGTGGACGAGTTCACCCCCGACGTACGTCCGCAGCACACGCGCGTCCGCGATCTCCTCGGCGGGCCCGGTGAGGATGTCGCGGTCCAGCACGACGAGGTCCGCGAGCCGCCCGACCGCGAGCACGCCCGCGTCGTCGTGCCCGTTCACGTACGCCGCACCGGCCGTGTACGCCGCGATGGCGGAGGCGAGGTCGAGGCGCTGCTCGGGGAGGAAGACCCGGCCGTCGACGGCGCCCGGCTCCATCCGGTTGACGGCCACGTGCAGGCCGGCCAGCGGGTCCGGACTGCTCACCGGCCAGTCGCTGCCCGCCGCCAGAGTGGCGCCCGCGCGCTGGAGTGCGCCGAACGGGTACTGCCAAGCGGCGCGCTCGGGGCCGAGGAAGGGGATGGTCAGGTCGTCCATCTGCGGTTCGTGGGCGGCCCAGAGCGGCTGGATGTTGGCGACCGCACCGAGCCTGGCGAAGCGGGTCAGGTCGTCCGGGTGGACCACCTGGAGGTGGGCGAGGTGATGCCGGGTGTCGCGTCGGCCGTTCGCCGTACGGGCGGCCTCGACGGCGTCCAGCGCCTCGCGGACCGCCCGGTCGCCGAGGGCGTGGAAGTGCACCTGGAAGCCGAGCGCGTCCAGTTCGGTGACGTACCCGCGCAGCGCGGCCGGATCGACGAAGCTGAGGCCCGTGTTGGCCGTGGCGCAGCCGCAGCCGTCCAGGTAGGGGCTGGTCATCGCGGCGGTGAAGTTCTCCGCGATGCCGTCCTGCATGACCTTCACCGAGCCGGCCCGGAACCGGCCTTGGCTCAACTCCTCACGCCGCCGCACGAGTTCGGGGATCTGCTCGGCACCCCGGTCGCGCTCCCACCAGAGCGCTCCGGTCACCCGGGCGGTCAGCGCGCCGGAGCGGGCGGCGGCCAGGTAGCTGTCGGAGGGGTCCGGCTGGCCGTTGAACTCGCCGAGCAGCGCGTCCTGCCAGCCGGTGATGCCGAGCGAGTGCAGCAGCCGCTGGGCGCGCAGCAGCCCGTCCAGCCGGTCGGCGGCGGTGACGGGCGGGACCAGCCGGGCGACGAGGGCGGTCGCGCCCTCCTGGAGCATGCCGCTCGGGGTGCCGTCGGGCTCACGCTCGATCCGCCCGTCGGCCGGGTCGGGGGTGTCCCGGGTCAGCCCGGCCAGTTCCAGGGCCCGGGTGTTGGCCCAGGCGCCGTGGTGGTCGCGGTTGGTCAGGTACACCGGCCGGTCGGGGACCGCGGAGTCGAGCAGCTGCCGGGTCGGCAGCCCGCCCTCGAAGCTCTCCATCGACCAGCCGCTGCCGGTGATCCAGACCTGCTCGGGGTTGGCTCCGGCATACGCACGGACCCGCTCCAGGTAGTCGGCGACGCCGACGGTGCCGGTGAGGTCGCAGGAGGCCAACTCGGTTCCGCCGTAGACGGCGTGGACGTGCGCGTCCTGGAAGCCCGGCAGTAGCAGCTTGCCGGTGAGGTCCACGACCTCGGTTCGCGGCCCGATCAGCTCGCGGACCTCGTCGTGCCCGACGGCGCTGATCCGCTCGCCGGTCACGGCCAGGCCGCTCGCCCGGGTGCGGGCGGCGTCGCCGGTGTGGACGGGGCCGTGGGTGAAGACCAGATCGGCCTCGGTCATGGGTGGTGCTCCGTTCTCGGGTTGTGCTGTTGGTGGGTCAGTCGGTCGTGCCGAGGAAGTACGGCGAGCGCCGACGCCAGCGGGCCCAGGCCGCCGACGGCAGTCCGGTGACGACCATCAGCGTCACCACGGTCAACTCGAACCACCCGTTGTCTGCGGACAGTTCGAAGTGGTCGGCGGAGTCGTAGAAGGTCCAGGCCAGGTAGCCGCCGACCGCGAGCAGCGCCGCCGCGCCGAGCAACGGGCCGACCACCGCGCGCAGTCCCTCCACCGGGCTGGTCCGCAGCAGGTGACGGAACCGGACGGCGGCCGCGACGGCGGTCAGCGCGTAGTAGAGGGCGACGACGATGCCGATCGCGTTGACGGCGGCCGAGATCAGGTCGTTGACGGTGGGGATGGCGATCGAGGCCAGCGCCAGAGCCACCGCGATCCCGGTGATCAGCAGCGTGCCGACCGCGGGCGTGACGTGCCGAGGGTGCAGCCGGGTCCAGACCGGGCCGAGCACCCCGTCGCGCCCCATCGCGTACATCCCGCGGGCGGTCGGGATCACCGAGGACTGCAGCGAGGCCACGGCGGAGAACATCAGCGCGATCAACGGCAGTGCGGCCAGCGGCTGGTGAGCGAGCCTGGTGCCGAAGTAGGTGAGCCCGTGCGCGCCGTTGTCGGCCAACTCGTCGAGCGGCAGCACCCGTTGGAAGGCCGTGCCGGCGAGCAGGAACAGCAGCATCATCACCACCAGGGCGAGCATGCCACCCCGGGAGGCGTCCCGCGGGTCGCGGACCTCCTCTCCGACGCTGAACACCGACTCGAAACCCCAGTAGCAGAACACGGCCAGCACCATGCCCTGCGCCACCGCGCCGAAGGAGGGGATGTCGAAGGGGTTGTACCACTGGAGCGAGAACGGCTGGTCACCCGCGAACAGCCCGTACCCGCAGAAGCCGAGCAGCACGGCGTACTCGAACACCAGCAGCGCCTTCTGCAGCCGAGCCGCCAGGTCCAGCCCGCGCACCGCGACCAGCGCGGCACCCACCAGGACCACCAGGCCGAGCAGGGTGCACTGGACGGTCGAGTCCGCGTCGAGCCGAAGGCCCGCGACGGCGCGCACGTGCGCCTGGTCGAGCAGCTGGATGATCGACGAGCCGGTGACGGTCGTGGTGTAGGCCATGAAGACCACGGTGCCGACCGTGTTCACCCAGCCGGTCAGGAACCCCAGCCAGGGGCTGAGCGTGCGACCCACCCAGCGGTAGCTGCTGCCGGCGTCCGGCTCGACGGCGTTCAGCCGCCCGTACCCGCCCGCGATGGCGAGCACGGGGAGGAAGGCCAGCAGCATGATCGCCGGCAGGTGCAGGCCGACGACCCCGGCCATCAGACCCAGACCGATGCCGATGCTGCTGGTGGCGGCCGTACTGGAGGCGGCGATCACCGCTCCGTCCAGCAGGCCGAGGGACTTGCTCATGGTGACGTGGGGGCTGCTCGCGTCCGCTCTCGGACCGGAGCCCGGATCCTTCACCGTCGATGCCAACGGATCACCGCCTTGGCTGTGGGGGTGTGGGGGAAGTGCGAGCCATGAAACCGGCGGCACCGTCACACGTCAATGCCGTTGTCATAAGAGCGCCACCGGGCCCGGCCGCAACCGGGCCCCGAGCAGGAACGCACCGTGGAACCCGGGGGAATCCCGCACCCCTTCGCCGGCCGACCGCGCCGAGGGCCGGTGTCACCGCCGCGAGTCGTCAGCTGTGGCGGCCCCGCACCCTGACCGGTACGAGAGCCGAGGCGATGCCGGTGCCCACGCCGAGCCCGTCACCGTCGGCACCGGCGCGGAACTCGTCGCCATCCCCCGCGCCCGACCGCCCGCACCCGACGGCCTCGGAGTCCTCGTGCGCTCCCCGGACAGCACCGCATGCAGGACGGCGCATCGAGCCGACGAGCGTCGGCACCAGGGCCGACGGTCCGGTCCCGCATCACCCGCGGCGTGCCGGGTGGCGCTGCGGCGACGGAGGGTAGGCGCAGCACGTGAGACGGGACGACGGAGCCCGGCGGGGCCCGGTGCGGTCAGGCGGGAGGCGTGCGAAGGGCGAGGACGGCCATGTCGTCGTGGGCGTCGCTGGGGTGGTGGTCGGCCAGTGCTTGCACGAAGTCCTGCAGTGGCAGGGCGGCATGGGTGGCGGCGAGGGCGGCGAGGCGGTCCAGGCCCGCCTCGACGGAGTGGTGCGGGTGCTCGAAGAGCCCATCGGTGAAGAGGACCACCGTCGCACCCGGGGGCACCGGACGGGTGTGGTCGTGGCGCGGTTGGGCGGTGTCCACGCCGAGGGGGAGATCGGGGTCGGCGTGCAGGTAGTCGGCCCGACCGTCCGGGGTGAGGAGCAGCGGCGGGGGATGGCCCGCGGTACTCCAGCGGAGCACCCATCCGCCGTGTTCCCCGGGTTCGATGCGCGCGAGGCACGCGGTGGTGACGGGGTTGTCGGTGATGGCGTGCAGGGTCCGGTCGAGCTGGAGGAGGACGGCGCTGGGCGGGGTGCGTCGGTCGTAGAGCAGGGCGCGCAGCATGTTGCGGATCTGGGCCATGGCTGCGGCGGCCTGCAGGTCGTGTCCGGCGACGTCGCCGATGACGAGCGCGCAGGCCCGGTCCGGCGCCAGGAGGGCGTCGTACCAGTCGCCGCCGACGTGGCCGGGGGTGGCGGCGGGCCGGTAGACGGCGGCCGCGTCGAACGGATGCAGGTCGGGTAGCCGGGGAAGCAGCAGTCGTTGGAACTGTTCCGCGTCGAGGCGGAACTGCTCGTACAGCCGGGCGTCGTCGATGGCCAGTCCCGCTGCGCCGGCCAACGCGATGATCAGTGCTTCGTCGTGGGCGTCGAAGGGCTGTCCGTCACGGCGTTCGGAGACGTACAGGTCCCCGTAGGTCCTGCCGCGGATGTTGATCGCGGCTCCGAGCAGGGTGCGCATCGGCGGATGGCCTGGCGGGAAGCCGGCCGAGTCCGGGTGTGCGGAGATGTCGTCGACGCGCAGTGGTTCGGGGTGGGCGATCAGGTGCCCCAGCAGGCCGCGGCCGTGCGGAAGCTCCACGTCGGCCAGGTCGGCCATCTCCTCGTCCGACAGCCCGGCCGGGACGAACAGCGCGAGGTACTCGCCTTCCTCGTCGAGGACGCCGAGCGCACCGTAGCGGGCGCCGACCAGGTCCATCGCGGTGGCGACGATCAGGCGCAGCATGACGGGCAGGTCGACGTCCCGGCTGAGGACGGCCTCGTACAGGTCGTTCAGCTGGTCCTGGGCGCGGGCCAGCGACTTGAGCTGCTCGGCGATCTGCTCCAGTTCGACGCCCAGTCGCAGGCGCACCTCGGGTACGTGCGGCTTCGGGGAGTCCCCTCGCTTCTCCGTCATCACCGTCGACCGGTGGCCTCGTGGCCGATCTCGACGCCGCCGGGCCGACGGGGGTCGGCGCCGGTCCCGATGGACGCGCCGTCACATCCCTCCCGCCGTCTCGCGTCGAGGACTCCCGCCGCCGTCTCCGGCAGGCTCGTGCACGACGGGGGCTGTTCACGCTCCGGCAGCGGCGAAGGTACCGACACCCCGGAGGTCCCGGCCTTCGCGGCCGGCTCGCGGGCGAACGCGTACAGCTGCGGTCGTGCGTCCCGCAGGTCGTCGACGGTGCGGACCCGCGAATCCGGCGGCGGGGCCCAGCCGTGGGCGACGGTGCGGTGCCGGCCCGCCCGATCGCCGTCCTGGCAGGATGGCGGCATGGAACGCGTGCTTGGAATCGGCGGATACTTCATGCGGGCTGACGATCCGGCGGCCCTGAACGCCTGGTACCGCGACTGCCTGGGTCTGGACGCCGATGAGAACGGCCTGTGGCGTCAGGGAGCCGGGCCGACGGTGTTCGCGACGTTCGAGTCCGCGACCGACTACTTCGGGTCCCGCGCCCAGCGGACCATGCTCAACTTCCGGGTCCGCGACCTGGATGCGATGCTCGCGCAACTGCGCGCCAAGGGAGCGGACGTGGCCGAGGAGACGCAGGACCTGGAGGGTGTCGGCCGGTTCGGCTGGGTCACCGATCCCGAGGGCAATCGGATCGAGCTGTGGCAGCCCGCCTGACCGCGTGTTCACGCAGGCGGTGACGTGCCGGTGGCCATCGAGGTCGTCGAGGTGTGACTCTCCGTCAGGCCAGTGCGGCCATGTCCCGTGACGCCTTTTGCGGGCTGCCACGGGAGCACCTCGGCCGGCTTTTCGCCGAACTCGCGGCTCCTCCCACGGTGTGGTAACTCGGTTGGTACGAACCACCCGTGGCCCGGAACCGATGCCCTCGTGCCGACGGATCTTCAGGTTATAGTGCGCACGACAATCGGTCTGGACCACCATCCCGCCGCCCGCAGTCACCCGCCGTCACCGAAGCACGTTGTCACCCCGGCGCTCCCCGCGCGCCGCCCCCCGAGAGGTCCGCCGTGGTCGATCCCCGCTTCAGCATCCTGTCCAAGGAGTTCACCGCGGCACCCCACCGGTACTTCGCCTGGCTGAGGGACCACTCACCCCGGAGGCCTTCGCCGTGCCGATGACCACCCTCCTCGACCTCGACGACCACGAGAGGATCGCCTCCGACCAGGACCACTACAGCCTGGCCGCCGTCCTCGCCCAGTCCGGTCTGCCCACCGACTGGACCCCTCCCACCCACTGACCGGCAACCCCGAACTCCCGGCCGGCGGCAGAAGGTTCTGCCGCCGGCCACGCCACGACCGGCGCACCAGGCGCCGGACCCGCGCGAGAAGCACGACCCGCAGGAACGTCGTGTCGATCTCCGCGTTTCGCGAACATCCGTTTCCGTGCGGCGCGGTCCGGCCCGTGCTCACACCCCGTCGAGCTCTGCTGCCTGATCGTGGAGGGCCTGGATGAGCGTCATGACCCGGGGGTGGTCGCGTCGGCGGCTGATCGTGGCGACGCCGATGTGCCGGGTCGGGACCGGCGGCTCGATCGGGACGGTGCGCAGGCCCGGCACCCGGGGGTTCAGTGCGATGGAGGGGATCAGGGAGATTCCCATGCCCGCGGCGACGAGCGAGCGGGCGAAGAAGTAGTCGGTGGTCGTGCCGAGCACCTCCGGGTCGAAGCCGGCCCGCTCGGCGTAACGGCGGAGGTACGCCTCGGTCTTGCGACAGCCGAGCACCCAGGGCTCGGCCCCCAGTTCGGCGAGGTCGAGCGCTTCGCGATCGGCCAGACGATGCCCTTCCGGCAGGACGACGTGCAGCGGGTCCTCCATGAGCGCAGTCCACTCCAGGCCGGAGCCTGGGCCCTGCCGTCCGGGCAGCGGGCCGTCGAAGTGGTAGGCGAGCGCGAGGTCGACGGCGCCCTGACGGACCAGGGGCAGGCTGTCCTCGGGCTCGCCCTCCCTGACATGGAGCACGGTGTCGGGGTGAGCCGCCGTCAGCCGGGCGAGCGCACCGGGGAGCAGCAACCTGCCGCCGGTGGTGAAGGTGGCGATGGTGAGCTGGGTGCGTCCGCTGCCGAGCCGGTCGACCTGCGCCTTGGCGTGTTCGAGCTCGGCGGCGACCGATTCGGCGGCGGCGACCATGATCTGTCCGGCCCGGGTGAGGGTGACGCCACGGGTGCTGCGGGCGACGACCTGGGCGCCGAGGCTGCGTTCCAGAGCGGCAACGTGCTGGGAGACGGCCGAGGGGGTGAGGTGCAGGGCGGTGGCCGCCTGGTTGAAGCTGCCGCGCTCCGCCACCGCCCGCAGGACACGCAGCCGCTGCACATCGATCAACAGTTCACCTTAATGCGTTTCCAGTAAGTCAGTACTTCTGCTGGTGACACTAGGTCTTCAGGATGGGGGCATGCAAAAGATCTGCGTCATCGGCGGAAGCCGGTACTTCGGAAGGCTCCTGGTGAAGCGCCTGCAGGCCGCCGGCCACCAGGTCACCGTGATCAACCGCGGCTCCACCCGGCCGCCCGCCGGGGTCGAGCACCTCGTCGTCGACCGCAACGACGAAGCCGCCCTCGTTGCCGCGCTCGGCACCCGCACCTTCGACGCGGTCGTCGACCAGGTCTGCTACACCCCCGTGCAGGCCGCCACCGCCGCCCGAGCCTTTCGCGGCCGCACCCGGCGCTACGTCATGACCTCCACGATCGAGGTCTACGACCCGGCGACCGCCGCGCTCACCGCCGTGCCGACGGCCACCCCGGTGCCGGAGGAGACCGTGGACCCGTCCACCTGGCCGGTGTCGACGGATCTGCCCTGGCACGACGAGGCGTACCTGGAGGCGCACTACGCCGAAGGCAAGCGCCAGGCGGAGGCCGTCCTCACCCGGGCTGCCGGGTTCGAGTTCGCCTCCGTACGCAGCGCCCACGTACTCGGCGGTGGCGCAAGGGAGTTCACCGGCCGGCTCGCGCACTACGTCGAGCGCATCGCCCGGGGCGAAGAGGTCACCGTGCACGCCGAGGCACTGCCCACGGTCTTCATCCACTACGAGGAACTGGCGGACCTGCTGCTGTGGGCGGCCACAGCAGCCGACTTCACCGGCCCGATCAACGCCTGCTCCGACGGCCTGCTCGACGTACGCGACCTGAGTGCCGTGGTTGCCGCACGGACCGGGCGGCAGCCCGTGTACCGGACCGTCGCCCGGGGCGAGACCGCCTCACCGTTCTCCTTCTGCCGCCACTACGCCATGAGCAACGCCCGCGCCAAGCGTCTGGGCTTCTCCTTCTCCCGCACCACCGACTGGCTGCCCGGCGCCGTCGCCGAAGCCCTCACCGCATCCGCCGTCCGCACCGCCTGAGGAACGGGGTCACCGTGCACCACCGCAGCATCGGAAACACCACCGTCAGTGCCGTCGGCCTGGGCGCCATGCCGCTGTCCATCGAGCACCGCCCGGACGAGGCGCGGGCCATCGCCACCGTCCACGCCGCGCTCGACGCCGGGGTCACGCTCGTCGACACCGCCGACAGCTACCACTGGCACGCCGACGAGGTGGGCCACAACGAGCTCCTCGTCGCCCGCGCCCTGGCCCGCTACGGCGGCGACACCTCCGGCGTCCTGGTCGCCACCAAGGGTGGCCGCGGCCGCCCCGGCGACGGCAGTTGGACCGTCACCGGCCGTCCCGAGCACCTCAAGCGCGCGGCCGAAGCCTCCGCCGAGCGCCTGGGCGTCGAGGCCGTCGGCCTGTACCAGCTGCACAAGCCGGACCCGGCCGTGCCCTGGGCCGACTCCGTCGGCGCACTGCGCGAGCTGCTCGACGCCGGCACGATCCGTGCCGCCGGGATCTCCAACGTGACCACCGCCCAGATCCGCGAGGCGCACGCGATCCTCGGCAACGGGCTCGTCAGCGTGCAGAACCAGTACTCGCCGGCGGTCCGCGACAGCGAGCCCGAGCTGCGGCTGAGCACCGAACTCGGCCTGGCCTTCCTGCCCTGGAGTCCGCTCAGCGGCATCTCCCGCAGCTCCCTCGACGGCCCCTCCGGCCCGACCTCGGCAGGCACCGCCTTCCACCACATCGCCGCCGAGCACGGCGTCAGCCCGCAACGGGTCGCCCTGGCCTGGCTGCTGGCCCGCTCCCCGGTGGTGATCCCGGTGCCGGGAGCCAGCCGCCCGGCCTCCATCCTGGACTCGGCCCAGGCCGTGCAGGTCGAGCTGAGCACGGCGGAGCTGGCGCAGCTCGAGGCTGCGCTGCCGGGCTGAGACGCCCTCAAAGCCGCGCATCCCGACTGGCTGTCCAGCATCCCAGCGGTATGTGATGACACCTCTCCAGAACTTGATCGCGGTGGATTCCCTCCTCGACCGTCGGTCAGGGGCTTGGCGAGGTGAGGGACTCGAGGTCAGCAACTGTGCTGGTCCGGCTGCGCCGACCGATCTGGACGAGCTTCCACCCGGCTCCGGCGAGGCTGACCTTGAGCCCTTCGACCTCGCCGAGCCAGCCCTCTCGTGCGGCTTCGGCGATCCGGTCGAGCAGGTTGTCGCGGACAGCCACGCCGCCACCGACCTGGGCATCGATCTCGGCACCGTGCGTCGCGACCCCAGCGCCAGAGGCTTCACCGTCCGGCTCCGCCGCTGAGTCGTGACGCGGGTAACGCACCGCGCGCCGTTCGTCCCCGAAGGCGCGGTGCCGGGTGCGTACAGTCACCGGGGGCGCACGAATCGGCGGCCGACGGCCACCATGCGCCACCGCTGTCACCCGGTGCGCATCACCCGGGAGCGAGGAACTCAGCGATTGTGGCCCGGCCCGGGTCGTCGGGTGGGGCGGCCGCGAGCCAGGCCTGCGCATGGTCGGCGGCGGCACGCGCCTGCGCGGCGGAGAGGTCGGGTTTGCGGAACAGCGTCCGCAGGACGGTGGGCGCGGCAGCGGACGAACGGTGATCGGCCAGCCAGGCCAGCGCGGCCGCCACCGCCGGACCCGACCGGGGGTCGGCCAGCAGGACGTTGACCACCGGCCGGTTCGTCTTGGTGGGAGCCTCGTCGAAGCGGCGCAACGCGTGTTCGGTGAGACGCTGGATCTGGCCGTCGGTGGTCTCCGGGCGGAAGAGGATCGCGTCCAGGACCTCGAGTGCGGGCCGTTCGAACCGGGCGGTGATGCTGGCCACGGCGGCCTCGATCAACTGGTCCGGCTGATCGGCCGCAGTGGCGGGCCTGTCGAGGTACCGGCGCAGGATCAGGAGCGTCACCGGTTGCTTGACCCGGGCCGCCCGGGCCGGCTGGGCACGGGTGAGCTCGCCGTCCGGGAAGAACAGGCGCAGGACAGTGGGAGCCTGCGACGAGTCGAGGTGCCGTTCCAGCCAGCTGAGCACACCATCCACGGCGGGGCCGGCCGGCAGGGCGGCGATGATCGCCCGGTTGGCCTTGGTCGGTGCCTTCTCGTAGCAGTGGAGCAGGTGTTCGGTCACACGCTGGATCCGCTGGTCGGTGATCCCAGGGCGGCGGAGGAACCAGCGCAGGCTGTGTGCCGTGTCTGCGGACAGGCCGTCGTCCATCAGTAAGGCCTCGATCAGCGCCTCCGAAGAGCTGTGCGTCGCCAGGAGGGTACGGACGGCCGAGGCTGGTTCACCCGTTTCCTGGCCGTCCAGCCAGGTGCTGGCGGCCGCGACGGCCCGGGCTCTGGCAGCACCGGCCAGCCCGGTGCAGGCGAGCAACGCCTGGAGCACGGTGCCGGTTTCGGCGGGGCGGTGGTCGCCCGCCAGCCATTCCCAGACCTCGGCCAGGATCCGGTCCGTCAGCTCCGGGGTCCGCACCTCGCTGATCAGCAGGGCGCTGAGCACCAGGTGTCCGGCTTGTGCCCGCGGGTTGGCCCGTTGCCAGCGCAGCGCGAAGTTCACCACCCAGTCCGCGTGATCCGGCGTGATCCGACCTCGGGCGAGCAGTGCGGTCAGGACGGACTGGGTCGCCGGTGCGTGCTCGTGGTGCTTCAGCCAGCGACCGGCCAGGTGGGCGATCAGCCGCTCCTGCTCGGCCTCCCAGCGCCGGGCGAGCAGGGTGCGCAGGAGTGGGCCCGTGCCCGGACGCGTCAGGGACTGGGTGGCGAGGTCGAGGGAGAGTTCGAGTGCGTCCGTGGCCAGCCGGCCGTCCGGCGTCCGGGCCAGGACCAACCGCAGTAGCCGGACGGCTTCGCCGTGGCGGGTGGGGGTGACCACCTGCCGGCGGTCGAGCTGGGTCCGCAGCCAGTGCAGCGTGGCGTTCGCCGCCGCCCGGGCGTGGTCATCGGGGAGGTCCGGCTGGGCCAGCAGCGTCGACAGGACGAGCCGGAGCGCGGGGTCCTGCGGATGCTGCCGGATCCAGTCGAGGGCCGAGGCGCTGTACCGCGCCCGCCGCTCGGCGTCGAGCTCGTCACGCTTCAGCAACACCTCGAAGACCACGCTCGCCGCGACGGGGTCGGGGCAGCTGTCCAGCCAGACCAGAACGGGCGCCAGCGCCTCCGCGGAGCGCTCGCTGTCGAGCAGCGTCTTCAGGTCCGCCCCCGCCTGCGGATCCCGGCGGCCGACCTCCAGCCGTCGCAGCGCCAGGTCCGTGAGGGCGCGCAGCTGCTGCGGTGTGACCTCGGACCGGTGCAGCACCGCGCGCAGCAGGTGGCGCGACCCTCCGGTGTCCCCGTGGTCGGCCAGCCAGGCCAGTGCGGCAGCCACGGTGCGTTGGGCCTGCTCCACGCCGAGGCTCTCCTGCTGCACCAGCGGACGCAGGACGTGTGAGGCACCGGGATCGCTCCCGTGCTCGTCCAGCCAGGCCAGCGCGTGATCCGTCACCGCACGAAACTGCGCCGAGCCGGACCGGCCGGATGCCAGCAGCGGGCGGAGCAGGTGGGACGCGTCCGGTTCGGTGCCGTGATCGCCCAACCAGGCCAACGCCGCGTCCACCGCTACGCGGTGGTGCTCTGCGCCGGTGCCGTCGTGGTCCAGCAGCGCGCGGATCAGCCGAGGATCGTCCGGGTACTCCCCGAGCAGACCGGCCGCGTGGCCGATCAACACCTGTGACCGGTCGTCCGCGAGCTCCTCGTGGCTCAACAGCAGCGGCAACATGATCCGTGCAGAGGCCTGCGGCAGCCGCTCCTCCGACCAGGCCAGCGTCCTGCGCAGGGTAGAGGCCGTCCGTTCGCCCTGCCACCGGTCGGTACCGAACAGCGCGGCCAGCAGCGCCGTCGCGAAGGCCGGCTCCGGCAGGCTGTTGGTGCGCAGCCACACCATGATCCGCCCGTCGACGGCGATGGACTGCTCCTCGGTCAGATCGGGCCGCCCGACCAGGGCCAGCAGCAGTTGGTACGCGTGGACCGAGCGGCCGTGCTCCGCCAACCAGGCCAGGGCGCCGTCGATCAGCACGTCCCCGAGCTCGGGGTGGCCCTGACGCAGGATCACTCGGAGTGCCGGGGCAGCCGCCTGGGGCTCCTTTGCCGCCTTGGCCGCCACCCACCGGGCAGCGTGCTCTCGTGTGCCCTCCGGCCACTGCGGGTCCTGGATCAGGTGGTTGAGGATCGCGTCGTACCCCGGGCCGTCCGCGGAATTCGTGGACAGCCAAGCGTCGGCGGCGCCGCGTACGCGCTGCCGCTCCTGGGCGGTCAGGCCGGGCTGCGCCAGCATCGTCGCGATCAGGAACCCCGCCGGGCTGCCGTCCGGCCGCTCCGCCAGCCGACGCAGGGCGCGGCCGATCACCGTGCGCTGCTCCAGGTCGGTGAGATCGCGCCGGGCGAGCAGGGCGGGCAGTAGCCGTTGCCCAGCGTCCGTGTCGGGCCAGGTGAGGGCGCGTCCGACAGCGGCACGGACGACCTCCGGGTCCAGCGGCGTACGACGCAGCAGATCGACCAGCAGGTACCGGGCAGCCGTGGTGCCCTCCCGGCCGGTGATCCATTGCAAGATGGCGGTGGCGACCTCGGGAACCCTCCGCTGGGGGAGGTTGCTCGTGCCGATCAGCCGGTGCAGCAGAAAGCGGGCCTCGTGGTCGGTGCCATGCACGGCGAGCCACTCCAGGGCGAGCCCGATCAGGTGCTCGGTCTCGCCAGCGGTCAGATCGCGGCGTTGCAGCAGAGGCTGGAACACGAAGCTGGCCTCGGGCTGCGTGCAGTGGTCGGCCAGCCAGGCCAAGGTCCGCCCGACGGCCGGCCGCAGCTCGGGTGCCCAGAACCCGCAGCTGCGGACCAGGGCGGACAGCAGAAAGCTGGCCGCCGCCGACTCTGGCCCGTCGATCGAGGCCAGCGCCAGCTGCACCACCGACGCCCGCTGCTGCGGCGGCAGTTGGCGGCGCAGCAGCGCCGTGAGCAGGAAACTCGTGTGCTCCCGGCGCTGGTGGAGACCGACCCACTCGGTGGCGTACCCGACCAGCCTGCGGCACTGCTCGGGAGCCAGGAAGGAGTAGCTGAGCAGCGCCGACATGACGTAGTCGGCGTCCGGGCGCCGCCGGTGGTCGTCCAGCCAGCCCAGAGCCTCGGCGACGATCCGCCCGGCTGCGGCTGGCGGACTGGCCGTCAGAGCGCCGGTGAGGAAGACCCGTCCGGCCCGCTCGGTCGCGGCGCCACCGAACCACGGGCTGACCACGACGTTCCAGCGCGCGCCGACCGCACCGGACCAGGGCGCGCCGCTGAGCAGCGTGAGCAGTGCGTGCGCGCCCTCCTCGCCTGCCGTGGCGAGGAGTTCGCCGACTCCGGCCGCGTGCTCGGCCAGCCAGCCGTCGCAGAAGCCGGTCAGCAGATCACTGCCGGTGCTGTTCAGCTCCAGGTCCGCGGCCAGCCGGCGCAGGTGGGCCGCGAACCGGCCGAGGGCGGTGGCCGAACGCCGGGCGACGGCGAACAGGCAGCGGGCCGCGCCCTCGTGGACGGTCAGCGACGGCTGCGGCAGCAGCACCGCGTGCAGCAGGGTGTCCGCCACCACATCGTGCAGTGGCTCAAGTTGCCCGTCGGCCTCCTGGAGCCAGCCGAGGGAGAGCAGCGTGCCGAGGATCACCGCGGGGGTCCAGCGGTCGCCATCGGGGCGCAGGGCCAGCAGTGAGGCGACCGCGGTCTCGACGGCGGTACGCGGCTGCGGGCAGGCGGCGATCGCCGCCGCGCAGGCCAGCTGGACGGTGTCCGGCTCCGCCATCGCGAACGGGCTGTGCGGATCCTCGGGCCGCCCGGGCAGCAGCCCGTCCTCGCGCAGGCGCAGGTCCAACCAGGGCAGGAGTTCACCGCTGCGCAGCCGAGGCAGCTCCAGGGCGGCGGCGGTGTCCAGTCGCTGCTCGATGCCCAGCGCGATCAGCAGCGCGACGGCGGGGCGTGGTCCGCAGGCCTCGGCCAGAGCCGGCGCACCCCAGCGCTTCTCGGCCTCCGGCGCGACCTCGGCGAGGATGCGTCCGACCACCTCCGCCTGGTAGGCCGGATCGGCCCGGACTGGCACCTCGCGGAACAGGTCGAGGGCATGGCGATGGTGGACAGCGGCCCGGCCACCTGGCCTGATCGAGCCCAGGAAGGCCAGCGTGATCCCCTGCCGCGCGGCCTCCGGCTTCAGCTCGGCCGCGACCTTGCGCAGATCGAGCTGCGTGTAGGTGTCCAGGTAGTCCAGGACGAACAGCACCTGCCGGTGCCCTCGGCCCAGCACGGCCCGGGCCAGCTCCTCGACGGTGATCGAGCTGTCCGGCCGTACGTGCAGCACGTGCCAGCCGGACCGCACGGCGAGTGCAGCCACCTCGAAGGCGGTACGGGTCTTGCCCGTACCGGCCGCACCGACCAGCAGGACATCCGGGGTGTCGAGGTCGGCCAGGTCGGCCAGCAACCGGGCCGGCTCGCCCGCGTGCTCCGGTCCAGGGCTCACGTAGGAGAGCCGCTGGTCCAACAGGAAGGAACGGCTCGGTCGGGCCGTGAGTCGTCCCAGCACCTCCTGGTGCGGCAGGATGCTGCTCAGCAGCGGCACCCCCGCATGCCCCGGCAACGGGACGGCGACCGGCTCGGGGTCGACCTGATGACGCCTCAATTGCCGTAGGAACGCAGGATCGTCCAGGTCGCAGACATCGATCGCGGAGACGCTCTGCCGGCCCCCGGGCAGGTGGTGGCTGCTGAACACACCCGCGAGCAGCCCGCCCTCGGCAGTCACGATGCCCGCGCCCGAGTACCCGGCCCAAGGCGAGCGGGGCCTCCCGTCCGCCCCTCGTCCCGGGGTCTCCGGTTCGGGACTGGTGATAGCCAGCTCCAGTCGGTGGCCCTCCCGATCGGAGCCGAGCTGGATGGTGCCGTCGACCTGCCGGCTGCCCACCCGGCCGTCCTCGACGGCGAACCTGGGAAACCCCACGGCGTGGAACCCGACTCCGCCGAGTCCCACGGGCATCCGGGCGAAGCGGACCGGCGGCAGGCCGTCCGGGTCGGCGTCGAGCACGAGCAGCGCCAGATCCCTGTCCGGGTGCAGCAGGACGTGCTGCACCTGCACGGGTGCCGGCCGCTCGGCCGCACCCGGCTGGGCACGCGACCGGACCTCGTACGACCCCGGCTCGTGGACTGCATGCCGCGCCGTGATCGCCAGGTCGCCGGTCAGCAGGAAGCCGGTGGCGACGAAGTACCGCTCCCCGGGCTCCGGCCCGCGGCCGACGATCTGCACCACCCGGTCGCGCTCGACCCACATGCGCAGCGCCCCGCACTCAGTCGTTCAACCGCAGCCGATCCGGGTTGGCGGTGAGCACCCGGCCGCCGTCGGCCGTTTCCGCCTTCAACTGCAGCTTGACGGTGTGCGAGGCACCGGTGCTGCCCGCGGCCTTGGCACCGGCTGTGAGGACCCAGAACTTGACCCCACCGCTGGCCTCCGCCGAGGCCGAGAGGGTCACCTGCATTTCGAGGTCGACCGACTCCACCGCCAGTCGTACGGGCTTCCCCTCGCCGTCCGCCATCGCCTCGGCCAGCTCCTGCCGCAGCGCCCGTAGCGCGTCCGCGAGCCCGATCTCCACTGTTGCCCCCATCTTCCCGACTGCTCCCCACAGCAATCTCGTGCAGCACAGTCTCCACGATGTGATGAGGCATCAGCAAGGATCGGTTACGGGCGGTTCGCCGGCACCGCTCGGCGCGGTTCCGACATGTGGGAACGTTCAGGACACAGCGACGGTCCTTGACATCCGAACCATGGGCGGCGAGGACCGCCGCTGCGTTCAGTGAAGGTGTGTCGGTATCGGTGAGGCGGCCGCCTGCTCATGCCACCCGCGCCGCCCGGATCACCGACGCGTCCCCCCGAAGCGAGGGGCCGACCGGGCGCCACGGTCCTCCGCACCCGTGCCCGCCGCTATCAACGCCCCACCGGGCGCACCGGGGCCGAAGCCGGCTTGCGCCCCACGACGCCCCGGACACCATCCCCCTGCCCGCAGCCCGGACCGCGCGCCGGCAAGCCGTCGCCGGGATCCTCCACGGGCACCCGCATGCGGCGGCCCGGGCAGGGCGACCTAGGCCTGCGGCAAGGGCAAGGGCAAGGCGGGGAAGCGTTTTTGACTGACCGTCAAAGACTCATCGACCTGGCGCGGCGCACCACGTCCTGGGCCCGCTGCTGCCCGGCAAGGTCACCGATATCGGCGAAGAGGCCCACGGCCCGGCCGGCGAGTGCATCCGCCTCCGTGGGCCGTCCGGCGTCCAGGTGTGCGACGGCACAGGCCAGCAGGGTGGCGGCGTGCTGGCTCCGCAGGCCGTGGGTGTCGCACAGGGCGAGGGCCTCGCCGTACCGCGCCACGGCGTCGTCGTGCCGGCCGAGGCCGTGCAGCGCCAGGCCGAGGGCGCGCAGCGCGAGCGTGGTGGGGAGGTGGCAGGCGGTGGCGCGGAAGTGGGCGAGCGCGGCCTGTCCCTCCTTCAGTGCCTCGGCGTGGTCGTTCCGCGAGAGGTGGGCCTGGGCCAGACCCAGGGCGCACTGTGCCTCGAAGCTGGTTTCGCCGGCCTCGTGCGCGAGCGTGCGGGCCTGCTCGAAGTGGACGACCGCCTCGTCCACCGACGCGGGGTCCAGCGCGGCCACCGCGCCCATCGTGTAGCGCAGCCGGTGCGGGAAGACGCCGTCGTTCCGGTGCTCCCCGGTCCGCCAGGCGCGCAGTGCCGCCTCGCGGGCCTCCGCGTGGTTTCCGGTGTGCGCGTACGCGACGGCGAGCACCACGCCGGCGTTGACGGCCACCTCCGGGCTCGCCGCCTGCTCCGCGATCCGGAGCAGGGCCTGGCCGATCGGCAGCACCAGGCGCCACGGCATGCACAGGTCCGTAAACGGGACCATGGCGGTCAGCGTGGCGGTGATCACGCGCGCGTCGTCGAGGCCCGCCGGGCGGGTGGGGTGCTGCAGGATCTGGGTCGCCAGCCCGATCATCCCGGCCAGCTCCTCGATCACCCAGCGTTGGGCCTCGGCCGGGCTGGTGAACTGCGGGCCGTCCGCGAGCCCGGGGTTCAGGGCGCCGGCGAGCCTGGTGTAGGGGCGCTCGCTGCGCAGGGCGGCGCTGGTCCCGGCGAGGTGGCAGCGTGCCAGCCGGCTGAGGGCCGCCTGCCGCTCCTGGGGCGGGTCGGCCTCCAGGGTCCGGTGGCGGGCGAAGAGCCGGACCAGGTCGTGATAGCGGTACCGGCCCGGGTCGCCGGGTTCCAGCAGCCCGGCGTCGGCCAGCGACTCCAGGACCTCCTCCGCCTCGACGTCGCTGCAGTCCAGCACGGCGGCAGCGGTACCGGGCGACAGGTCGGGCGTCTCGGGGATGGCGAGCAGCCGGAAGGCCCAGGCCTGCGCCGGGTCGAGAGCGGCGTAGCCGAGCTGGAAGGCCGCGTCCACCGCGAGGCTGCCCGTCTCCAGTTCGGAGAGTCTCCGGGGCCGGTTCGCCAGCCGGTCGGTCAGCGAGGCGACCGTCCACCGGGGTCGGGCGGCCAGCCGGGAGGCGGCGATCCGCACCGCGAGCGGCAGCAGGCCGCAGGTGCGCACCAGGGCCCGGGCGGCCTCCGGTTCGCGGGTCAGCCGGGCGGTGCCCGTGATCCGTCGCAGCAGGTCCAGCGCCTCCCGTTCGGTGAACGGCTCGAGAGCGGTGCGGCTGGTGACCGGGAGGCAGGTCAGCGACGCCCGGCTGGTGACCAGCACCGCGCACTCCGCGGTGCCCGGGAGCAACGGCTCCACCTGCTCGGTGTCGGCCGCGTTGTCCAGCAGGATCAGCAGCCGGCGGCCCGCCAGCCTGGTCCGGTACAGCGCGGTGCGCTCCGGCGGACTGGTCGGGATGTTCTCGGACGGCACGCCGAGGGCCCGCAGGAACAGGCCCTGGACGAGGTACGGGTCGGCCGGCTTGGCGCTCGCCCCGCGCAGGTCCGCGTAGAGCTGCCCCTCGGGGAAGGAGCCTCGGGAGCGGTGCGCGGCGTGCACGGCCAGCGTGGTCTTGCCCACCCCGCCCATGCCGTGGACGACGCAGACGGCGGCGGCCGTGCCGATACCGTGCGCCGGACGGGCCAGCGCCTCGTCCAGCTCCGCGATCGTCTCGGTGCGCCCGGTGAAGTCGGGTACGTCCAGGGGGAGTTGGGCCGGTGGCAGCCAGGCCGTGACCGACGGTGCGGCGGGCGCCGACGGCTCGGCGCCCGGTGCCGCCAGCTCGGGGTCGGTGCGCAGGACGCGCTGGTGCAGCCGTACCAGCTCCGGGCCCGGGTCGAGCCCGAGTTCCTCGGTGAGGGTGCGTCTGGTGCGGTCGTACGCGGCCAGCGCGTCGGCCTGGCGTCCGGAGCGGTACAGGGCGAGCATCTGGAGCGCTCGCAGGCCTTCGCGCATCGGGTGCTCGTCGGCGAGCGCAGTCAGCTCCGCGACGGCCCGGGCGTGGCGGCCGAGTTCGAGTTCCAGGCCGAGCCAGGTCTCCAGCAGGGCCAGGCGCCGCTCCGCCAGCCGCTCGCGCTGCCGCTCGGCGTACTCCCCGGGCACACCCGTCAGTGGAACGCCCGCCCAGAGGGCGAGCGCCTGGTCCAGCAGCCGGGCGGCCTCGGGCCGGTCGCCGGTCCTGGCGGCGTGCTCGGCCTCGGCGGCCAGCCGTTCGGCGCGGGCCGCGTCCAGCGCGTCCTCGTCCAGCCGCAGCGTGTAGCCGCCGGCCACCGAGACCAGCAGCCGGGGCGCGCGGGGTTCGGTCTCCAGCGCGCCCCGCAGGCGTGAGATGTGGTTGCGCAGGGCCACCGCCGAGCTGGCGGGCGGATTCCAGCCCCAGATCCCCTGCGACAGCTCCTCCACCGAGACCACCCGGCCGCTGCGGAGCGCGAGGGCGGCCAGGACCGCGCGCTGCTGGGCCGAGCCGGTGTCCAGCTCACTGCCGGCGCGCCAAGCCCGCAGCGGGCCCAGCACCTCGACCTTCAGTCCGTCCACCTGTCTGCGCTCCCCCGTGCCTGTCATCCGAGTTCCCTCACACGGCCGTGATCGTGCCCGCGGTGTCCACCGGCGGTCGGTGTGCGCCCGCCTGGCGGCGTCCCCACACGGCGCGGACGCCGCCCTCCGAAGGGCGGGTCGGACGGCGGTGGGATGCGGCGCGGCGGATCGGCCATGGCTGGCGCGCTGTCACGGGCGCACCGTTCGCACGCGTCCCGTTCACATCCGCCGCCACGCCGCCGTGTCGCCGGTGATCGGCGTCCGGTGGCGGCGGCACGCAATCGTACGACGAACGGGCCGGAGGTCCGGTCGTCCGCGCCTGGTGTGTCGTCCACCGTCCGCATGGTGGACAGGTCGGCCTCCCGGCGGAGCGTGCCCGCCCGTCGACGCGGGTGCCGCTGCCGGCGGCGACGGCCACGGCACCACCGGACCCGAGCCACCGCGAGGGCGCACCCGCTCCCGGGCGCCAAAGGACCGCCACCGAGGCGTTCTTGG
>NZ_JBHJVK010000069.1:0-46491 GCF_042264695.1 Kitasatospora sp. NPDC056138
TCATATCACTGAGCTGGGATTTTGGCTGGACTTACGGCAGGCTGACTAGGGGGAGGGGTGGCGCTGAGGGGGCGCGTGCGGGTCGGCTTCACTCCCGCCGGATTGGTCTAGTCCACGGTCTAGACCACTGTTTCGGCCTCACGGCGGGTCGGGGTGCGCTACCCTCGGAGGGTGAGCAACGGTCTCCAGTGTATCAGTCTTCGGACGTCAGGTGATCCCGCCGGAAGTGGGGTCCTGACCCGTGCTTTTCGGGCGTTCACCGGAATTCGCGGCCGGGGACTGATATCCTGCCGGATAGTCGCTTCTGTCGCGCGCTATATCCGGTCGCCTCGATTCTCGGGCCGTCCGTCGAATGTATCAGTAGGGCACTGTCAGCATTTCCCGCGTGGTCCCTGGTGTGGGTCCGGGAATGGGTGAGGGGAGACACGTCTTCGTGAATGTCGTAAAGCCTGGCTTGAAGGCCGCTCAGGCAGCCGCCGGCATCTCGCTGCGCGGGCACCAGGAGGAGGCGCTGGAGGCCATCGTGCGGGGCCTGACGCCCCGTCCGGGGCACCCGGCTCCGAACGGGCTGCGGGTGACGGTGCAGATGGCCACCGGCTCCGGCAAGAGCTACGTCGGTGCTGCGGCCGGCCAGAAGCTCGTCCCGCGCGGGACGGTGCTGGTGGTCGTGCCCACGCTGGACCTGCTGGTGCAGATGGTCGGCGCCTGGCGGGCGGCCGGGCGCTCCGGGGACATGCACGCCATCTGCTCGCTGGTCGACTCGGAGCTGCCGTTCGGGGTGATGGCGAGCACCAGTCCGCTGATGATCGGCATGTGGCTGGCGAACGCCGCGAAGCACCGCCGGCCGACCACCCTGTTCGCCACCTACACGTCCGTGGGCGCGGTCGCCGACGCCTACGAGTACTGGGCCGAGCGCCAAGGCGAGCTGCTGCCCCCGCTGGGCCTGATGGTCTGTGACGAGGCACACCGGTCCTCCGGCAGTGTCGAGAAGACCTGGACGGTGGTGCACGACCAGGCCGCCATCCCCGCGGACCGCCGGCTCTACATGACGGCGACTCCGCGGATCTGGGCGCCGCCCAAGCGCCCCGTGAAGGGCCGCGAGGGCGCCTTGCAGCCGCTTCCGGAGGAGCTGGCGGTGTCGATGGACGACCAGCGGATCTACGGCCCGCACGTCTACTCCCTGGGCCTCGCGGAGGCCATCGACAGGAAGTTGCTCGCCCCGTTCGAGATCGTGGTCCTGGAGCTGCGGGATCCGCTCGGCGACCGGGCCGCGGCCGAGGCACAGGGCGTGCCGTGGGGGCCCGGTGTCGGCGAGGCGGAGGACGGCAGCGAGGACGAGGTGCCGGCCGCGCGGATCGCCGCGATCCAGGCCGGGCTGCTCAAGACCGTGGTGGAGCGCGACCTCCGGCGGTGCATCACGTTCCACAGCCGCACGATCGAGGTGCGGTATTTCTCGGAGACGCTGAATCAGACGGTCGAGAAGCTGCACTTCGAGAACCCGCAGAAATACCCGCCCGAGGTCTGGGCGCAGTGGCTTTCCGGTGAGCACGAGGTCGACTACCGGAAGGAGCTGATCGGCGACTTCGGAAAGGGCGAGGAGGACGACGGGCTCAGGTACCGGATTTTCAGCAACTGCAAAGTATTGGGCGAGGGCGTCGATATGCCGAATGCAGATTCGGTGCTTCTCCAGGGCCGGGGCAGCATGGTGGATATCGTCCAGGCCATCGGCCGGGCCCTGCGCATGCAGCCGGGCGAAGGAAAGACGGCCAGCCTGATCGTACCGGTCTTCCTCAAGCCCGGAGAGGAGCCCGGGGACATTCTGGAGTCGGATTCCTACGGTCCCCTGGTCAAGATTCTGACCGCGCTGCGCAGCCACGACGCCAAGGTGGTCGAGGCCCTCGCGGTGCCGCAGAAGTCCGGCAAGCGGACCAAGGGGCGCAGCGCCGAGGCTGCTTCCGGCCCTGGTGAGAGCATGGTTGGTGCGGGTGGCGGGTCGGGGGCGTTCACGCTGCCGGTGCGGTTCCAGACGCCGGTGGACGAGAACGTGCTCGCCCTGTTCATCGCCTCCAGGGTCCTGGTCGGCGAGACGCAGTTGTGGCGTGAGGGGATCGGTCACGCGCGGAAATGGTTCGAGGAGACCGGCGGTCTGGACGTTCCCTATTCCGCGCTCGTCGGGGAGAACGGGAATTACCCCCTCGGAAAGTGGCTGTCGGACCGGCGCAGCGAGAATGCGAACGGTGAACTGGCGTCATACCGAGTGGAGATGCTGGACGCGCTCGGCATGATCTGGTCCGTGAGCGATGCTCGGTTCGAGGCCGGGTTGGACTGGGCGCGGGTCTGGGCGAAGGGCCACGGCGGGAGCCTGGCGGCGCCGGCGCGGGCCTCGGTCGGCGGGTACGCCATCGGCACCTGGTTGTCGGAGCTGCGGGCCGCGGCGCAGGTGCCGGCGGGCGAGCAGGGGGCGCTGGTGCCGGAGCGGCGGCGGGCGCTGGAGGAGATCGACCCGTGGTGGTGCCCCACCTGGCCCATCACCTGGCAGCGCGCCTACGCGACCGCCCGGCTGTGGTGGCTGGACACCGACGGCCTGGTCGACTGGACCCGGCTGCCTGCGGACACGGTGTTCGAGGGCGAGCAGCTCGGCCGCTGGGTGCAGGCGCAGCGGGCCGGCTGGCCGGACCTGGAGGAGGACCAGCGGGACCTGCTGACGGCGATCGGCATCGAGGCCGACCAGGAGCTGGTGGCCGCGAAGGCCGCCGCCGAGGCGAAGCCGAAGGTGTCCCGCGGCGACAGGTTCGCCCAGGGCGTCGCCGCGCTCGCCCAGTTCGTCGAGCGGGAGCGGCATCCCCGGGTGCCCCGCCCGCACAAGGAGCCGGTGGAGGCCGTGGAGGCCGGCCCCGGTGGCGAGGAGCAGGTGGTGGTGTCGCACTTCGCGCTGGGCACCTGGCTCAACAACCAGAAGGCACGCCGGGCGAAGCTGACCGCGGGCCAGCTCGCGCAGCTCGCCGAGCACGGCGTGGAGTGGGCGTAGCGGGCCGTCCCGGCCGGGCTTGCGTCGTTGGTCGGCGGTAGGCTGCCGGGGCCCTGAGAAAGCACTGGAGGCCGTCACCTGCGGGTGACGGCCTTCGGGCTTCTCTACCCTGTCGCGCGCTCCGTGGCGGTGAATTCTGCTGCTTCGGGCACGCGGTGCGGCGCCGTCCTGGAGACTGCCCGGTATGGACGACAGGACCGTGGGCCAGGATCCGAATACCGTGGAGAAGAGCCTGGAGGGCACGTTGCCGTGGCTGGTGCCGTCCGGCCTGGCCGCCGAGGCACTCGCGCAGCTGGACCGGCCGCTGCTGGCCTGGATCCAGGACCCGGAGTACAACGAGTTCGACTCCGCAGACTTCTACGCCGAGCACCGCGAGGCCGGCGACAAGCTGTCGAAGCTGGAGAAGCGGATCGCCAAGCTGCCAGTGCGCCAGTCCTGGCGGATGGAACGGGTCTGGACCCCGGACGAGGAGAGCAGCGAGGCGTACGAGGCGGCGTACGAGAAGGCGTCGGTGACGATCGGCGACCGCCGGCTGCACCCCAGGGACCTGGACGCCTACGCCACGATCGCCTACGAGGTGGCCGGCCTCCACCAGGAGGAGGACGAGGACGGCTTCGACGACGAGGACGACCAGGGCGAGGTACCCGGCGAGCTGGACGCCGCGCTGGAGTGGGCCCGCGCCGGGGTGTGCGTCCTCCAGCAGTCGCTGCCCTGGCCGTTCACCGATGTCCTGCTCTACAGCGAGCTCGACAACCGGCCCGCCCACCGCATCCTCTACTGCTACGCCGACCTGCTGCGCCGAAGCGACCCGAAGGCGGCGGCGACGTGGTTCACCGCGCTGGTCTACCTCAACCCGAACGACAACCTGGGCGCCCGCTTCATCGCCCCGGACGGCCCCCAGGACCCCGGCTTCTGAGCAGTGCGGAGGCCGTCACCCTGCGCGTGGGGTGACGGCCTCCGGCGTGTTCGGGGCTCGGATCGGGGCGGCCGGTGTGTACGGCCGGCCGCCCCGGGCGGCGGTGCTGGCCGGCGTCCGGGCGCCGCGGGGGTGTACGTGCCGGGCGGTGAGAGCAGAGCATCGCCGCGCGCCCTGGTCGGAACGCTCGGTGCGCTCAACGAGTGGGCGCGGGTTGGGGTACGTGGTCCCCGGATTCCCATCCGCAGCGTCGGCACCACGGCAGGCCGGGGATTCCCGGGTCGTACTGGCCGCAGGGCACTTCCTGCTTGGACAGCGGGGTCGGGGTATGGAAGTCCCACAGCGGCAATGCCGCGGGGTCCAGTCCTCGGGCCACCAGCCGGTGGTAGAGCGCTGCGTGGGCGTTGTACTCGGCGACGTCGGTCCCGAGCTGTCTGCCGGCCTCGATCACGTCGGCGGCGTACAACGTCCTCAGCCCGGCCGTTCCGCTCTTCTCCAGGGCGTGGACAATCGCACGGTCGGCAGCGACCAGGGCCGCCTGAAAGGCGCGCCAGCGCTCGAGTTCCTGCGGCGTCGGGCGGAAGGTCATCCGCAGCCGGCGGCGAATGGCCCTGGCCCTGTCGGCCGCCTTCTTCATCATGGCTCGCACACTACCGACCACAGTGGACGACGGTGGCGGGAACGGCCTGAGCGGTCAGCTCTTCTCGGGCTCGCCGAGGGTCCAGCCGCTGACCGCCGCGACCGGGCCGCGCCAGGTCGGCAAGGTGTGGCTGGCCCGGCCGTCGCGGTAGGTGACGTCGCGCAGGTGGAGGAAGCGGGAGTCCGGCTGCAACCGCCGGCCCTTGTCGCCGTTCTCCTCGATCCGGTCGCGGGCCGTCCCGACGGCCCGGCGCAGGTCGTAGTCGTCCAGCTCGCGGGTGAACTTCTCCTCCCAGACCGCGGCCGGGACGATCGTGCCGGTGACGAGCCCGCCGGGCACGATCAGGGTGACCACCACCTCGGAGTCGATGTGCTCGCTCGCGGCGCCCAGGCGCAGCAGCTCCAGGTAGGGGTCGTGGTGGGAGTCCTGGCCGAGCAGGACTTTCAGGACCTGCTGCGCCGCTTCCTTCGCCCCCACCGGGTCCTCCTCGTGCTGCTGGGCCTGCGGGGAACGTACCCGTAGATGGTGAGCGTGAGTCACCACAGAGTGTGCCACTGTGGCACGGTTTCGATGGCCGCCTGGTCGGGATTCCTGGCGATCCTGCGAGCCGGGTTCGGTGCCGATCCGATCATCTGGAATGCTTGGCTCACATTTGCTCCGAGTACCAGCAGAGACTGGGAAGTCGCGGAGGTCTATATGACCGTGCTTGCAGAGGCAGGCACCGCCGTCGCGCAGTCGCGTGGCGCGCGTGTGTTTGCCGTCATCGCCCGTAAGGGTGGGGTGGGTAAGACCACTATCACCGTGAATCTGGCCGCCGTCGCCGGCCAGAACAACCCGGCAGGTGACCCCGAGGCCCCGGCGCCCGTCGTCGCCGCCGGGATCGACCCACAGGGGTCGCTGGAGGAGTGGGCCGAGCGGGTTCCGGAGAAGGGGCTGAGCTTCGACTACGTCACCACCCGCGGCAAGGCCGGGGTGTTGGCGGAGCTCAAGAAGGATCCCGGGCTCTCGCGGATCTACGTCGACTCGCCTGGCTTCATGGACACCGACGCCGACAACGACATGGCGGTCGACCCGCTGGGCAAGGGGAACGCGGCCAACGCGCTGCGGGACCTGCTCGACATCACGGACGTGGCGATCGTCCCGATCACCACCGACTGGATGAGCCACTCACCGGCCGAGTTCACCATCGAGCGTGTGCTTAAGCCGAGGCAGATCCCCTTCATCGTGGTCATCAACATGTGGGAGTCGCGCGACGGCAAGGCCGACCTGGAGGACGCAATCAAGTGGGCGGACGAGCGTGGCTACCGGCGTGCTCCCGAGCCGATAAGGAAGCTCACGCTGCACTCCCGGGCGGCCAAGCGCGGTGAGGTCGTCACCAACTACGCGCCGTCCGGCACCTCGCTGCGGGCCAGGGAAGACTTCTACAAGCTGAGCCTCGCAGTGGAGCAGGTGATCTGATGGGTAGGCAGCGAAACGTCACGCCGGAGGGGCCGCGCAAGCCCAAGGGCATCGTGGACCTGGTGCAGGAGATCGTGCTGCCTGGCCGGCCTCTGTCGGACACCGACGTGCTGATGGTGGACGAGCAGCGGAATCTGCTCGCGTGTGAGGCCGCGATCGAGGCAGTGAAGCTCGCGTTCTGGGCGGCCGGGAAGGCGCTCCAGGCGGTCCGGGACGGCCGGCTCTATCGCGCCGACTACAGCAGCTTCGATGCCTACTGCCTCGAGCGGTGGGATATCCAGCGCGACTACGCGGACAAGCTGATCCGGTCCTGGTCGCTCGCCGAGCAGCTGCACAAGCTGGCGGAGCGCAAGCTCAACGAGGCGCAGGTCCGCCCACTGGTGGGGTTGGCGAAGGCGAAGGGCTCGGATGCCGCCGAGACGGTCTTCGTGGCGGTACAGAACGGGCCGGTGCCGGTCACCGGTGCGGTGATCGCTGGAGCGGTGAAGGCTCTGCCGAACGGTGAGTTCGTCGCCGAGGAAGCGGTCGGACACGTCCAGAAGTACCTGGAGACCGTGGCAGCCGGCCAGAAGAGCCAGAACGGCAAGAAGCGGCCGCCCTCCGCCGAGAACACCTTCGAGGCCAGGGTCGAGCACGCGGTTCCGATCGACTGGCTGCGGAAGCTCGCGAAGACCGATCCGGGCAAGGTCGTGGAGTTCTTGGACGCTGTGCAGCAGCAGCTGGACAAGGCGCGGGGAGAGCTCGTGCCCGGTCCGGTCGCCGACCAGTAGCGTTCGAATAGATTCGAACAAAGTCCAGACAATTGTCTGGGCTTCAAATGCCGAAGGCCCGCACCCCGTCGTCTCGGGGTGCGGGCCTTCGGCATTGCCGGACCGATCAGGCAGCAGTGAGGAGCGCCGCTCCGGCGAGAGCAGCCAGGGCGAGGATCGTGATGTCCGCCGACCAGCGGAGCAGCAGCATCTTGCGGTGGCAGAGCACGGAGAGAACGCCGAGGCGGTCGAGGCGCCGGTCGGGGGCGAGTTCGGCGCGCAGCTGGCTGGGGGTGCGGGTGGCCCAGTGGGCGTAGGAACTGCGGTCGTCAGGGGCGATGCGGGGACGGACGACGAGCACGGCGAGGACGGTGGCGGCGAGCAGGACGGCTGCCACGGGGGCGATGACGAGCAGGCTGGCTCCCTTCGCCTGGGCGAGGATCGCGACGGCGGCCGCGAGGACCCCATCGAGGCCGAGGAGTAAGCCGGCCTTCTGGTCGGTCCTGGCTACCTCTCCAATCACGTGGGTCAGCGCCTCGGCGAGGTTCTGCTCGGCGCGGTCGGTGCCCTCGGCCGCCGGGGCGGGGTCCTGGGTGGTGGTCACGATTCTCCTCGGGGTGGTCACTGGTAGGTCCACGGCTGGCTGGTGTCGATGAGGTCGATGTCGAGGGTGACGGCCAGGCCGTGGTGGTCGCTGGCGTCGGCCGGGGTGTCGAGCAGGGTGTAGGAGACGATGGCCGGGGCGAGCGGGACGGAGACCCAGAGCTGGTCAATGCGGTCGTCGTTGCCGGTGCGCCGCAGCAGGGCCTCGTCGCCGGTCTGCTCGTGCAGGTGCCAGGCGGTGTCGATGAGGCCGTTGGCGGCGAGCTTCCAGGCGACTCGGCGGTCCGGCACTGGGGCGGCCTGCTGGCGGAGTGCCGGGTCGGTGAGCAGGGTGCGGGCGCCGCGGTTGTAGGGGCGCATGCGGTCCCAGGCCGGGTCGGGGCCGGCGGCAGGCGGGTAGTTGATGTCGCCGCCGAGGATGCAGTACGGGCCGTACCGGTAGCTTCGGGACGCGGCGAAGTCGGCCTCCGCGACCGCGCGGTCCGCACTGTAGGGCGTCAGGTGGACGCTGGTGACGGCGAGCGGCGCGGGCAGCCCCATGATGGCGAACGCGGCGGTGCCGAACCCGTGGTGCGTTTCGTCGGCGGCGTAGTCGGTGTTCCAGTTCGTTCGGCGGCCCAGGGTCTCGCGGCGGTATAGCAGGGCGGTGCCACGGCCGCTGCGCGCGGGAGCAAGGAGTCCGTCGAGACCGAGGTCCTGTTCCGCGCGGATGAGCTGGCGGTGGCCGGCGTCGGCCCACCCCTCGGCTTCCTGGAGCAGGACCAGGTCCGGGTCGACGGCGGCGAGGCGCTTGGCGAGGAGCGGCCATCGGTCTTCGCGGCTGCCGTCCGCGTCGAACAGGCCGCCTCGCTTCAGGTTCTGGACGGCGATGGTCAGGATCACGGTTTCCCTTTCGTCGTGCGGTGCGGTGGCCAGGTAGAGGGCACCCGCCCGGCGTTGGCCGGGCGGGTGTACGGCCAACGCCGGGCGGATCAGCGAGAGGCGAGGACGGGCAGGACGGCGACCTGGTGGCGGTGGAGCAGGGCGTGCTGGCCGGGGTCGAGTCGCCAGAGGCCGAGGCGGCCGGCGGCGGGGATGGGGTCGGCGAGGGCCTGGACATCGGTGAGGGTCCAGTGCCAGAGGCCAGGCAGGCCCCAGGGGCGGCAACAGCCGGTGTCGCGGTGGCAGTCGGTGATGCGGGCGGTGGCGACGAGGGCGCCGGTCGTCAGCGCGGGGGCGCCGGGGCGGGCGAGGGCGGCCCGGACAAGCGGGTCGGCCTGGCCGTCGCGGGCGAGGGCGCGGGCGGCGTGCAGGACGACCGGGCCGCGGTGGCGGGTCGGCCAGGACCGGTTCTCCACCTGCTTGTCTCCGGCGAGGATCGCGGCCAGCCAGGGCTGGCGGATCGTCAGTGCGGGGACGTCGGCGGCGGGCTGCGCCGCCGGGTCGGTGCCCTCGCCGATGCGGCGCAGCGCTTCGGGAAGGGCGGCGCCCCAGTCGCCGGTGAAGGCGAGCGCGCGGTCGTCGATGTAGAGGGCCGCGCCCAACTTCTTGTTGGTGACGAGGAGCCGGCCGCCGTCGCTGGTCCAGTAGGCGCGGTCGGGGTCCTGGTCGACGACCGCGGGGATGCCATGGCGGTTGAACCAGGCCGCCACGGCGGGGTGGTAACGACGGTGGCGGGCGGTGACGCAGAAAACGGACCGGCACGCCATCAGCCGCCGGACGGCTTCGAGGGCACCGGGGATCGGGTCGCCGTAGATGCGCCCGTCCTGCCAGCCGTTTTGGTGCGCGACGACCGTGAGGTCGAAGTCCACGCCCACGGCGTGGCTGGCAGGGGAGTCGGGGCTGAGCGGGACGACGGTCAACAAGGTCTCCTAGGTGTAGGGGCGGATGGTGATCGGGATGCGCCGGTCGCTGGGGTCGGGGCGGTGGGCGGTTCGACGGTGGGCACGCAGTCCGAGCGGGCCGCCCTGGATCGGGGAGCGGCAGTCAGGGCAGGAGCTCCACCAGGCGGTGCCGGGCGGCAGGTCGGCCGGGGTGAGCGGGTGCGGGCCGGGTGCGGCGCGGGTCATCGGGACCTCCGGGATGCGGGGGCCCGGCCTACCGGGTGTCGGCGGGCCGGGCCCGGGGCGGCGGGTCGGTCAGGCGGTGGGCGGGGTGCGGCGGGCGATCTCGCGCATGCCGTCGATGCGGTGGGCCTGCCGGGAGAGGCGGGCGGCGAGGGAGGCCAGGCGGTCAGCGTCCTCGGTGCGCGCCCCGCGGTTCAGGGCGTCGACGTAGTGCCGGGCGGCGTCGGCGAGCTGCTGCGCGTCCAGGTCGTGGCCCTGGAGCTCTCGGTCGATCGCCGGGTCCGGGTCGTGGGTCACGAGCTGCTCCGGTCGGTGGGCGGTTCGGGGGACCAGGCGCCGGTGGGGTCGTCGCCCCAGTCGTCCGGGTCCGGGGTGGTCGGCTCCGGTCGGCCGGGCCGCCCGGTGAGCAGGTCGCGCAGGGCGGCGAGCAGGCCGCGGCGCGGGTAGGAGGGCGGGACGGTCACGGCGGGTCAGCTCGCGTCGGGCAGCGGCGGCAGGAAGGGGCACTTGGCCGCGTGGTCGGCGACCTCCTGGCGGACCGCGTAGACGTACATGGCCTCGGCCTGGCCGCGGTTCTCGCGGCAGCCGGTGCAGTGCCACCAGGCCGGCGCCTCGTGGTGGGCGTCAGTGCCGAGGGGCCAGGGCTGGGCACCGATCAGCTCGACCGCGGCGCCACCCTTGGTGAGCTGGCGCATCCAGATGTGGCCGGGTCCGCCGCCGGTCGGGGCGTCGCCGATGTGGACCTGGCCGTGGTCGAGGCGGATGCGGCCGTGGTCGGCGGCCTGCTCCAGGAGCGCCATCAAGCGGTCGTGGCCGCCGAGCATCTCGCCGCCGGGGATGACGCGCGACCAGATGTACAGCTCGCCGACGGTGGTGCGGCGCTGGCCGAGGGCCTCGAGGTGGTCGAGGGCGGCGAGGACGACGGTGTAGGCGTCGTCGCGGCGCAGCCGGCCGTCGAGGGGGTCGGGGGCGAGGTCGGCGAGGAGCTTCTCCAGGGCGGCGTTGACGGCGGGGAGGCGGGGGTTGTCGACGGACACGGGTGGTGCCTTTCGGTGGGTGCGGGGTCTGCGGGGTCGGGGTGACCGGGCAGCCGCGCCGGTCCCGGCGGGGTCGGCCGCTGGGTGCGGTCGGGGTCCGGGGCCGGCGGCGGCGGTCCGCTCGGCGGGTCAGGCCGGGACGGCGGCGCGGGCGAGGGCCAGGAGCTGTTCGAGCTCGGCCAGGGCGAGGCCGTCTGCGCACTCGAGGCAGCAGCCGAGCGAGGTCGGGATGCAGTGCTCGGCGACGGCGCGGCACAGCGGGCAGGTGCGGCGGGCGAGCATCATGCGCTGGTGGGCCTGCCAACGGGCCGGGGTCATCGGGCGGACCGGCAGGGAGAGGGAGCGGCGGTACAGGTATCCGTAGCGAAGGCCGCCGCGGCAGACGACCTGAGCGGCCGGCTCCTGTCCGCCGGGCCGAAGGCCGACGGCGCGCAGCTGGCGGCGGGTCATCAGGTCGGGGGAGGGGGACCAGCGCCAGGGGTAGGTGGGCAGGCCGCCGTGGTGCTCGCCGGTCGGGTCGAGGTCGATCGCGCGCACGGGCTCCTCCGGGGGTCAGCGGATGCGGGCCGGTTCGAGGTAGGCCGGGCCGGTGGCCCGGACGTGGTCGACGTGGACGAAGCCCTCGGCGAGCAGCTGCTCGGCGGTGGGCACCAGGCGCTCCTGGTCGACCAGAACGTGGTCCGGGACGACGCGCTCGCGGCCGGCGTTCTGGGCGCGGCGGCGTTCCAGGGAGACGTCGAACAGGACGGCCGAGCAGGGGCGCTGCCAGTAGCGGGCTCGGGCGAGAAGGCCGGCCCTGACGTGGGGCAGGAGGGCGGTCGAGTCGATCACGGTCGTGAGGGAGCGGGAGAGCCGGGCGTCCAGCAGCAGCGTCTGGACCTGGTCGGCGACCGGGGTCGCGGACTGGTCGGCCATGTCGTCGGTCGCCATCGCCCGGTAGTCGTCCAGGCTCAGGCGCCAGGTGGTCGGCCAGCGGCGGAGGGCGAACGTGGTCTTCCCAGCCCCGGAACCGCCGACCAGGACGACGACGGAGCCGGGGGTGAAGGTGAGGTTCACGGGCGGTGCCTTTCGGTTCGGGGGTAGCGGGGCAGGGCTGGCTGCTGCGCTGAAGCGGTTCGGCGCAGCAGCCGGGCGGGGTGTCAGCTGCGGCCGGGCGGGAGTGCCTTGGCGGTCGGCTCGGTGGCGGCCTGGCGGTGCTGGAGGGCGAGCCAGGCCCCGGCCGCGGTCATCAGCCGGCCGTCGCCGAGGGCGTCCAGCGGGGCGGTGTCGATGTCGTGCATCAGCTCGGCCGGGTCGAGCGGGCGCATGAAGACGACCGGCGCGTAGCGGATCACCTCGTCGGTGGCCAGGACCTGCACGGTGGCCTTGTCCTTGAGGTAGTGGCTGTCGCACAGGACCTTGCAGACCTGGGTGTGGTCGGGGTGGCCGGCGAGGTAGCGGTCGGCGTCGCGGAAGAGCACGTAGGTGCCGGGGAGCGGCTTGTCCGGGGCCTGGGTGGTCTGGGGCTGGGTGGTGGGCTGCATCGCGGTGTCCCCTTCGTCGGGTCGGTGCCGGCCGGGCGGCCGGTCCCGTCCCCGGATGCGCGCCGCCCGCCGGGCTGGGTGCCGGGCGGGCGGTGCGGTCCGGGGGCGAGACCGGCGGCCGGGTCAGCTGATGAGCGCGAGGACCAGGACGAAGAGGAGCACGGGCACGGCCATGGCGACGGAGCGCGGGATGTCGATGCAGCCCTTGAGCCGTTCGATCTCGTCGCTGATCGCCTCGCACTCGGCGAGGGTCCGGGCATGGGCGCGGGAGCCGGCGGGGACGTTGGCGAGGGTCTGGCTGCGCTCGTGGAGGAGCTCGCGGTGGGCAGCGATGCGGGCGTCACGGTCTATGGCGAACAGGGCGGTGTCCCCTTCCGGGATCGGTTCGGTGAGCGGGTTGGTGGTGCGGGAGGATGGGGGCGGGCCGGTGGCGAGACCGACCCGCCGGCGCTCTCGGGCGCCTTGGCCTCCGGGGTGCTTCGTTCATCCCGGAGGCCGCTCGCGTTGAGCGCTCGGTTACGCAGCGCGAGCGGCGGGCTTGAGCGTGGGCTCGTCGGCCTCGACCGCGTCGCGCACCCGCTGGCAGGTGCTGCGCGTCTGCTCGGGCGTGCCGGTGAGCAGTCCGCGCTCGGTGAGCGCGGCGTGGATCTCGGCTGCGCGCGGGCGGCGGCCGAGAGCGTCGAACAGCGCGCGGGTGGTCGCCTTGCGGGCGTACATGAGCGCGGCGTCGCTCATCGGCGTTCCCTGGTGAGCGTCGCCGCCCTGCGGGGCGCCGGGCGGGAGCGCGCGCTGAGCGCCACTGGTCCCGCCACCTGCGACGATCTCGCGCTCACGTGAGCGCTCGCCGTGGGTGCCCGGCGTGAGAGTGGCCGTGCCGTGAGCGGAGGGCAGCGGCTGGCCGCCGTGCGGCGGGCGCGGGGCAGGGACCTCGTGAGCGCCGACCGGGACGGCGGTGGGCGCGGCCGGAGCCGGAGCGGGCGCGCCCTGCTCGGCGTGAGCGTCCTTGCCGTGGTCGATGAGCTCGTGGACGCGCCAGATCGCGATGGGGACGACCATGGCGAGCGGGATCGCCAGGCCCCACTGGATCTTCCACTCTCCGTGAGCGTCCTGGGCGACGCCGAGCAGGTGGAGGTCGGTGAGGATCGCAGCGATCTGGCACAGCATCATCACGCCGAGCGCGATGCGGGTCTCCTTGTGCATCTTGCTGCGGGTCGCGGCGATCACCCAGCCGTCCAGGCAGACGGCGAGGAACCACGCCAGGCTGGTGTCCATGCCGGCCACCACCGCGAGCTGGTGCTCGCGCGTGCTGGTGAAGATGATGCCCGCCCACAGGACGGCGCGGGTGAGCAGCCAGGGAATGCGGCCGAGGTACCAGCGGTGGGCCCGCCGGTACCAGCGGTGGTGGCGGGCGGCCATGGCCTCCTCCAGGCGCTGCTGCTCCTCGGTCAGTTCCGTGACCCGGGCTTCGGCCTCGGCGACCTGCGCCAGGGCTTCGGCGACGACCTTGTCCGCGTCGCGCCGGGCGGTGTTGCGGATCCGCTCGGCGTCGGCGTCGGCCTTGCCGCGCTTCGAGCTGGCCTGGCGCAGCTCCTCGCCGGTGGCCGCCTTGGCCTCGTCGATGGCGGCCTGGGCGTCCTCGCGCAGGCGCTGGACGGCGGCCTGGCCGCGCTCGCGCAGGTCGGCGGCCTGGCGGGCGCCCTCCTCGCGGAGCTCCTGCGCGTCGGCCTCGGCCTCCTCCCGCAGCCGGCGGGCCTCGGCGTCGGCGTCCTCGCGAACCGTGTCGGCGTCCGTGCGGGCGGCCTCGGTGACGCGCGCGGCCGTCGCTTCGGCCTCCTGGCGGGTCTCCTCGGCCTGCTCCTCGGCCGCCGCGATGATCTGGCGGGCGGTCTCGGCGGCCCGGGTGCGGATCGCCTCCGCCTCGGTGGCGGCCTCGGTCAGGGTCCGGTCGGCCGCCGCGGCCGCATCCCGCTGCACCGTGGCCGCCAGCTCCCGCGCGCCGGTCAGGTCCTGCTCGGCCTGGGCCCGGTCGGCGGCGGCCTTCTCCCGGGTGCGCTCCAGCTGGTGGCGGGCGTCGTCGACCTGGTCCTGGACGTCGGCGAGGTCGCCGGCGGCCCGGCGCAGCGTCGCCTCCGCCTCGCGGTCGGCCTCGCCGAGCACCTTCGCGGCCTGCTCCTCGGCGGTGGCGGTGATGCCGGCCGCCACGGCCTGGGCCCGCTCCTCGGCGTCGGCGACGATCCGCTCCGCCTCCTGCTCGGCCTGGGCGCGGACGTCGGCGGCGCGCTGCTCGGCGTCGGCCAGCAGCGCCGCTGCCCGCTCGGTGGCCTCCTCCAGCAGCCGGTCGGCCGCCGCGTGGGCGTCGGCGTCGGCCTCCTCGCGCTGCTCCCGGGCGTACTGGAGGATCAGGTCGGCCTGGTCGTTGGCCATGTCGAGGATCTGCCGGACCGTCTGATCGGCACGCTGCGTGACCGCCTCGGCTTCGGCGGCGGCGTCCGCGCGCAGCTGCTCGGCCTCCTCGGCCCACTGCCCGGCGGTGGCCAGCTCGCGGCCGGCCTGCTCGGCAGCGCGCTCCAGGACGGCGAGCGCCTGGTCCTCCGCCAGGGCCAGGACGTCGGCAGCGCGGTCGGCGGCATCCGCCAGGACCGGGTCGGCGGCCGGCCGGACGGTGAAGGTCGCGGGAGGCTCGGCTGGGGGGTTCGGCTGGACGTCGGCCAGGGTGGCCGGGCGGGCCGCAGGGGATTTGGCGGCGGTCTTCTTGGCGGCGCGGGTGCGGCGCGAGGTGGTGGTGCGGGCCGGGGTCATGGCGGGAGACTCCTGTCTCTCGTGGTGACGTTGCGTGGCGGCCTGGGTGGCCGGGAAGGGGTCGCGGCACGCGGAGGCGGCCGGGGTATGGAAACGGCCCCGATGGGGGGTGTCGGGGCCGTTTCCGGGGGGTGCGCGGATCTGATCCGTCTGATCTGTTTTCGCAGGTCACGATCCGTTTCCTGATCTGTCGCCGATCCGTCGCTGATCTGTCCCGGAGACGGATCGGGACGGATCGGCGACAGATCACGGACAGATCAGGTGACGGATCGCGGGACGCCGCCGACGGTGACGCTGGGTGTCACTCCGGCTGGCCGCCGAAGGCGGCTTCGACGTCGCGCAGCCAGTACCCGGAGGGCGGGTTGTCCTTGTTGAGATCGGTCCGGCGGTCCGTCTTGAGGGACGGGAAGCCGGCCTTCTTGAGCTCCCGGCCGATCGCCTTGACGGCCTCGCGGCGGCGGTCGGCCGCCTCCTGGCCGTCCCACTTGCGCCACTCGGGCCCGGTGGTGGCGAGGTGCTCCAGCACCTGGTCGGTCAGGAGGAACTCCGGGTCGCCGTGGTTCTCGAACGCGGCCCGGATCCCCATCAGAACCGACGGGATGTCCTCGTCGTCGCCTCCGTCGGCGGGCTCCGGGGTGATGGTGACGGTGCCCGCGGCGAGCCGCTCCTGTGTACGGAGCGTGGCGGTGGCGGCATTGAGGAAGGTCGACTTCCGCAGGATCGGATCGCGCAGGCCGGGGGCCACGATGTAGAAGGCCCCGGCGTCGGCCAAGTCCCAGTCACCGGGGCTGGGCACCAGGCGGTGCGGCATCCAGCCCTCGGAGATCGCGGTGTCCGAACCGACGACCAGCGGGACGTCCGCCTTGCGGCACGGCAGCATGATCCGGATTCCGAAGACATCGGCGATGGCGTCGCCGACGACGTCGCTGGTCGCGTCCTGGGAGAGCAGGACCACCGTGACGCGGGCCTTGCGGCCGATCCGGCCCAGCTTGATGACCTTGGCCTTCTGCGTCTTGGTCAGCTGCGGGTGCTCGTCCACGATGGCGAACACCGCCGGAGAGTCATCCGTCACCTGCCAGTTGTCGACGTCGTCGCCCATCTGCTCGGTGCGGATCTCCGCCTCGCGGATCGCCCAGTCCAGGACGTCGTCGATCCGCTGCTCGTCGTAAGCGGTCATCGCCGCCAGGCGGCGCAGCGGGCCCAGTCCCCGGCCGGTGGGGTCGATGTCGAGGACGATCGCGTCGGTGCAGCTGGTGATGTAGTCGGCGAGCGAGCGCACGATCGCGGACTTACCCCCGCCGGGCACGGCGATGACCATGATGTTCTGCCCGGCGATGGTGACCTGGGTGGGGCTTCCGTCCATGGACGGGCCGAGCGAGAGCGGCTTGAGGATGCTGTTCGAGCGCGGGGCGTAGACCGGGTGCGGCGGCATCGGGTCGAACGGGTCACCGAGCAGGATCCGCAGCACCACCGATCCGGCGGCGGCCATCTGCGGCTGCGCCATCACGCCGCCGCTGCGCACGCCGAGGGCGACGTCCAGCTGCGGCAGGCGCAGGACGAGATCGGCGGGCTTGCCCTTGATGAGGTGGGCGGTCGCCTTCCAGCCCCACTTCTCGCGGGAGACATCGGTGACCGATCCGATCGCCAAGCCCTCCCCGATCAGGGCCCGCAGGACGGCGGTGCCGGCCTCCTCCTCGGTGGCGGCCTGGCTGATCCGCAGGGGCTGCGCCCCGGGCTCGGACTGCCCGACCTGCTCGGTGCCGGCCTTCTCGGCCTTCTCCGTCTTCTCCATCTTGTCCTTCTCCTTCTTGTCCTTGGTGGGCTTGCCGCTCTCGATCTCGTACGCGAGAGCGGGGACGTCCGGGAGCTCGCGGCGCCAGTTCGGGAAGCGCCCCTTGGCCCAGGCGGTGAGAGTGAGAGCGATGGCGGTGCACGCGGGCAGGACCAGGGCGCCGACGGCGATCTCGAACCCGCCGACGGCCAAGACCATGGCCGCGAGTCCGACCCGGCGGCGGTTGGCCGTACGGCGGCGGTGGCGCTCCAGCTCCCCGTCGCTGGGCGTGGTGTGGCCGGTGTAGGTCTGGCCCTGGATCTCGCGGGCCCGCTCTCGCCAGGCCGCGGCCTCCTCCCGCAGGGCCGCGGCGGCCGCGGCGGCCTGCTTGTGGTCGGCCGGGGTGGCCTCGTCGCCCTGGCCGCTGGCGGCGGCCCGGCGGGCTTCCTTCTCCAGCTCGGCGGCCTTCTCCTCGAGGCGCTCCACCTCGGAGCTCTGCCGGGCGATCCACGTGCCATAGCGGCGGTTCAGCAGGTCGACCCGCAGATGGTCGGCGGTCTCCTCGGAGGCGTTCAGCCAGGCGGCGCGCTCGGCCTTGAGCACGGTGACGCCGGTGCGCAGCGCGGTGTACTCGCGGCGGGCGAGGCCCAGGGTGCCGGTGGCGAGGCGGCCCCCGAGGCCGGGGCCGGTGCGGTCTGCGGTGGCTTCGGTGGTGCTGTCGGCCGGGCCGCTGGCGGTGTTCGGGGTGGGCTGGTCGTCGGTGAGGAACTCGCCCTCGGTTTCGACGTCGATGATGATGCGTTCGGGCGGGTAGGTGGTCACGGGTGCCTCCAGGCGGCGGTTCGGGTGGGGGCTTGGGGTCGGGCGGTGACGGCCGCCCGCGCACCGCGGCCGCGCCGGGGGCGCGGTGCGGGGCGTGGGCGACCGATGGCGTCCGGCTCCGGGGTCAGGCGATGGCGCCGACCAGGGCGGCGCCCCAGGAGTTGACGGTCGGGATGACGAGCGCGGCGAACCAGCCGCCGAGAGTCGCGGACAGGCCGAGAAGGACGCCGGCGATGATGCCCTGGCGCATGTGCGGCTTGGCCTTCTTCGGGATCTTCTTCCAGGCGCCGAGGATCGCCACGGTGACGAGCAGCAGCACGAGGTTGCCCATGCCGGTCAGCTCGGCGATGTTGCTGCGGGCGTTGAGGGTGGTCTCGCCTCCGGTGGCGCCCCACATCGCCAAGCTGCCGGCGCCGTTGCCGAACATGGTGATCGCGCCGGTGGTGAAGCCGATCAGGCCGGACGTGGTGGCGGTGGCCAGCCCGCCGTAGACGACGCCGGCGGCCAGCGGCACGAGCTCCTTGGAGTCCTGCAGGATGGCCTCGCGGTTCTTGATGTGGGCGACCGCGAACCTGGACGTGTGCCAGAGCGGGATCGCCAGGCCGACGAACAGGCCGCCGATGGTCAGCGAGCCGGCGGGGATGTTCATGGGGTGACCTCCGGTCAGGGTTACTTGAAGGGCAGGGCGGTGAGGATCGAGTCGCCGAGGTGATTCACGGCGGGGATGAGCGTGAGAGCGGCCAGGCCCGAGACGCCGCCGATCACTCCGGCGGCGGAGCCGACCAGGGCGCCGGCGCCGAGCTGGCGGCGCAGCTGGTTGTCGCAGCAGCGCCAGGCGAGCAGGACGACGACCAGGAGCAGGGTGGTGGCGACGCCTCCGCCGGCGGTCATGCCGGACGGAGCGGCGGCGGGCAGCAGCCAGCTGCTGCCCTTGCCGGAGAGCTTGTTGCCGAGCGGGTTGGTGACGCTGGTGACCAGGCGCCGGGCGGCCCAGCCGAGCAGGCCGCCCGCGCACAGGGCGCCGAGCAGGCCGATCAGCAGGCCGCCCGCGATGGCGGCCGCCGAGGGCGCCGGGTGGCCGTGTCGCCACCAGCGGACCAGCGTGAACACCAGGACCGCGAAGGCGAGGGCCAGGCCGCCGAGGGAGAGCTGAGCGGGCGTCACCGTCACACCCCCGTGACGATGTAGCCGTACATGTGCAGTCCGGCCGCCGTGACCGCGCTGGAGGCGATCAGGTTGCAGGTCAGCACCCGGACCAGCCAGGACCGGCCGCGGTGCTTGAGCTCCAGGAGCCCGGTGGCGACCAGGGCGGCCATCACCACGCCGTACTCGTCGCCGAAGACGTGCAGCACCTTGCCGGTGGCCGGCACCAGCATCAGACCGGCGACCAGCGCCGAGGCGTTCCACGCCGGGCGCAGTCGGGCGACGCTGAACCGCGCCGGGACGGCGGCTGCGGAAGCGGCCGGGTAGTAGTGGTGGTTCGTGACGTAGGTGATCGGCGCAGGCGCCGGAGGCGCCGGGGGCGCCATCGTCGCCACGCCCCCGCCACCACCGCCGCCGCCCGGCCTGCGCCACCACTCGTGCGGCTCGGGCAGGTCCGGCCCACCGGAAGTCGGCGGGGGCGGCGGGGGAGCAGCCGGCGGTTGAGCCGGAGGCGGCGGGGTCTCGCGGCGCGGCGGCGGCACGAAGTCCGGCGCAGCCGCGGACGGCGGGTTGGGCGGCTTCGGCGGCGGGGTGGCACCGTCGGTGCGCTCGCCGGACAGCTGGACGGTGGTCGGCTCGATCGGGTCGCTCACCGGGACCCCCGGCCGATCAGCAGGCGCACGCCCACGATCAGGAGCACGGCGTCGCCGATGAAGAACAGGACGGACAGGAACGTCAGGACGTCGTCCAGGTCGAGGTCGAACATGGTGGGTCACCTTCTTCCGAAGCGGATGGAACGGCCCGAGTGCGGGCGACGGGTGGAGCTGGCGGTGCGGCGGGCGGTTAGTCCCGGACGGCGGCGGGGCCGGAGAGGGCCCGCGGGGTCTCGCTCCAGCGGCGGCCGTTGCGGAACGGCGACCACTTCTTGACCTGCTCGCGCTCGTGGCGGCTCCAGGCGTCCAGCGGGTCGTCGCCGAAGGCGGCGAGCTCGGCCTCGCTGTACTCCTCCAGGGCGAGCTCGCGGATCCGCTCCCGGCGGGCGGCCCGCTCGGTGGCCCGGGTCCGGGCGTCGGCAGCGGCCTCGAGGGCGGCGTCGGCAGCGGCCTCGTTGGCGATCTCCGCCTCCAGCTCCGCCCAGTCGTCGCCGACCTCGGCCGGCAAGACCAGCTCGATCGAGGCGTCGGTGGCCACGATCGCGTCGGCACCCTGGGCCAGCAGGCGGCGGTAGGTCGCGCTGCTGTCCAGGGCGGTGGCCAGCCACAGCTGCGGGTCGGTGCCGGTCAGGGCCGCGACCTGGGCGGCGAATTCCTGGTCCTCGCCCAGGGGCGTCTCAGCGGTGGCGGCCGCCGGGGCGGCCCATCCCTGCGGGGCCGCCTGGCGGGTGAGGCGAACGATGTGCTGGGCGTGAGCGGCGGCGCCAGCGGTCGGGCGGGTGCGGGTCGCGGTGAGCACGGGTGCCTCCTGGATCGGGATGGGGCGGAACGGGGTTGGTGGTGGGCCCGGTGGGGCCCGCCGCGCCACTCCCGGCGCCGTTCCGGCATGGGCATGCCAGGACGGTGCCGGTGGCAGGCGGCGGGAAGCCGTACTGCAGAGAGGGGAGGGGGAGGGCGAGCCGGCTACTTGCCGGAACCGCCGCCGGGCTTCGGGGCGGGCTTCGACGGCGCGGGGACCGGCGTGCCGCCCCCGGCGTAGCTGCGGCAGGAGTGGGCGATCGTCACTCCGCGCCCCCGTCGTCGTGCAGGTCGCAGGAGCGCCCGAAGTTCCGAACCGCGCCGTACGTGGTGCGGGGAGCGACGACCTGGCGGCCGTTGGCGCGGGCCTCGTCGTAATCCGGGCCGCTCCAGGGACGGCCATCGGCGGCGACGTGGTCGGGCGTGTCCGTACGGGTGGAGGGTCGAGACTCGGACCGGCGGAAGAGGGCCATCAGGACGCACCTCCCGCAGCGCCCTGGCCGGCGGTCGGCTGCGGGGCCGGCTGGGGGCTGGGGATCTGGGCGTCGGCCGGGGGCTGGCCGGTCATGCCGTGGGCGATGGTGTGCGCGGTGATCTGGCCGTTGAGGTTCGCAACGGCGGAGTGCAGCTGCTCGCCGGTCACTTTCCACCGCCCTTGCGGCCGAGCAGGCCGGCGAGCAGGCGGCCGGCGGCCTTGGCGGCGTCGGCAATCTGCTTGGAGTCGATGGGCGGGATGGGGGCCGGCGCGGCGGCGGACGTGATGTCGATCATCGTCAGCACCCCGCCATCTGCGGCCGCAGGCCCTCGATGAACTCGGTGACGGCGTTCTGGACGAACCAGCTGATGTGGGTCCAGGTCGTGGCGGCCCACTCGACGTGCTCCGCGGCCTGCTCCCAGACCTTGGCGACGACGGCGTTCACGGCGCCCACGCTGGCGGCCGGGTTGGCGGACGTCAGGTCTCGGATCACGAGCGCGATGACCTGGTCCTCGTACTGGTCCTGGAGGACGACGCCGTACTCGTCCGTGTTCGGCGAGTCGGCGACGACCGCGGGGCGGCCCTCGAGGTGGTGGCTGGCAACCTGATCGACGATGTCGGCGGCGGTCAGCCGCTGGGGGTGGAGCTTGAGGACATGCGAGATGCTGTTCACGGATCACTCCCGTAACGAGTTGGTCCGAGCGGCTCTGGGGCGTCTGGACCACGCACCAGAGCCGCGCCAACTAGATAGCTACGTGCTAACCAGTTAGCTCCCGGCGATGTAGAGAGCATTGCATGCGACGGCCCGTCAGCGCAACACCTAACTAGTTATGTCTTGCGTTCCTAGTTGGGAGCTGAAAGAGTGCTCCCATGAGCAAGTACGAGCGGAAGAGTCCGCGCATCGTCGCGGAGCTGCTGGATGAGATCTCGTCAGGCAAGAGAAGGCCAGGCGAGCAGTTCCTGACGATCGCGCAGCTAGCGGAGAAGTACGACGTCAGCCCGAACACCGCATCCGGTGTCATCAAGCAGCTCAAGACCCTCGGCGCTCTGTCCGGCAAGACCGGTGGCAAGACATGGGTCCGAGTTCCTCCGGTCCCCGCAAAGCGGGACACCCGGCGGTACTTGGAGGAGAAGGCCCGCGCAGCTCTGGTCGACGCTGGCGAGCGTGGCGCCTTCGGTGTGAGCGAGTACGACACCGGCGTCACCATCGGATCGCTGCACCACAACGGTGTCCGCGTGGACGTCGTGGAGCCATCCGAGGATGTCGCCGTCGTCCTACGCCTCGGCCCTGGAGAAAGGGTCCGCCGGGTGATCTACGAGCGCCGCCACCAGGAGCACGCTGGCCTGAGCCGCTCGACGAGCTACGTCCCGTACGAGCTCATCAAGGACAACCCCGACTTGCTCAACTCCGAGCTGCTCGCCAACTGGCCAGGCGGCATGATGCACGAGCTCCGGACGGTAGGAATCGAGGCTGGAGAGATCGTCGACCACGTGTCGGTCACCGTCCCCACCGCCGAAGAGAGCCACGACTACGACATCCCGCCGGGGGTGCCGTTGATCCACATCCGCAAGGTGACCTTCGACATCACTGGCCGACCGGTCGAAGTGGCCGACATCCCGCTGCCGGGCGACCGTGTGGAGCTGATCTTCCGCACTCCCTTGCCCAGGTGGTCGGAGTGACGGTCATCAGCGTCATCACGCCTGTCTACAACGGCGGTCACCACTTCCTGGACGAGGCGTACGAGTCGCTGCTCGACCAGGACATGCCTGCTGGCTGGACGTGGCAGTGGGTCGTACAGGAAGACGGAGAGACCGGCGTTCCGGCCACCGCTCTGCCTGCCGACGACCCGCGAATCTCGTACGGCACGGGCCGTCGCGGCGGCGCGGCAATGGCGCGCACCATGGCGCTGGCTAGAGTGACAGGCTCGCTGGTGCGCGCACTCGATGCCGACGACATGCTGCCCGTGGGTGCGCTGCGCCGAGGCATCGAGGCTCTGACCGAACACCCTGAGGTCGGCTGGGCCGTCTCGTCGGCGCTTGATCTGCTGCCAGACGGCTCCCTGCGTGGCTCGACCATCGACCCGCCGGCCGGACTCTTGGCTCCTGGGCTGCTCGCCGGCAGCTACCAAGCCGGCCAGTTCGCTGTGATGGGTACGACGCTGACCGTACACACCGATCTGCTGCACGCCGTCGGTGGCTGGCCCGCCGTCCCCGCCTCCGAGGACGTGGCCCTGCTCGTCCTGCTGGAGGCCGTCGCCCCCGGCTGGATGATCGCCGAGCCCGGCGAGATCTACCGCAAGCACGACGGCCAGGTGACCGCCCAGGCCGCGCACTGGGAAGACGCCGAGCGCGACGCGCTCGCGGCCGTCCTGCTCACCCGACTCGACGTCTTGCGCCGCACTGGCTGGCGCTGGACTCCCACCACCCAACCGAAGGCATGCCTGTGACCGAGCGTCTGATCTCCATCGTCACCCCCGTCTACGGACCGAGCGCCCGATTCCTGCCGGAGGCGTACAAGTCGCTGCTCGACCAGGAGCTGCCGGATGGCTGGACCTGGGAGTGGCTCGTCCAGGAAGACGGCGACGATGTCGGAGCAGCTGGCTATCTCCCGGCCGACGACCCGCGCATCCGGATCTCGGCCTCGCGGAGGGGTGGTCCGCAGGTTGCTCGCACCATGGCCTTCGGCCGCTCGCGCGGCTCCTTGATCAAGGTGGCCGACGCGGACGACCTGCTCCCGACCGGCACCCTGCACCGCGACATCACGGTCCTGACGAATCACTCGGAAGTCGGCTGGACCACTTCCCGGGTGCTCGACCTGTTGGAGGACGGCAGCACCCGCGGCTTCGACATGGACCCGCCCGAGGGCGTCATCGCCAGTGGCGCCGTCCTGGAGCACTGGAAGCAGCACCGCCGCGCCCAGGTCCACCCCGCAAGCCTCTGCGCTCGCCGGGAGCTGGTCGCGCTGCTCGGCGGCTGGCTCGCCCTCCCAGCCTCCGGTGACACCGGCCTCCTGCTCGGTCTGGATGCTGTAAGCGACGGGTGGTTCATCCCGGAGGTCGGCATGATGTACCGCCTGCACGAGCACCAGATCACCCGTCACCCTCACCACTCGACCGGTGAGGAGTGGGAGGCCCGGATGAACGTGATGCGAGAGCGCGCCGAAGCGCTTCACGCCTGGATCAAGCGCAGCTGAGAACATCCTCTGCTGCCGGACACGCCCGGCGGTACTTGACAGAGGGAACCTCAGCTCCGCAGGACTAGGCTCTGCCCGGTGCCCGCGCTGCGGGTGCCACCAAGGTCCAGAAACAGCAAAAGCAGCCCAAGATTGGCGTCTTCGGGGCTGCTCCGCTGTGCATTCAGTCGTCCCCGACGGTACCAGGGGTACCCCGGCTTCGGCGAGAGACACCCGTCTCTCGCCCGCTCGGGCTACCCCTGGAGTCCGGCCGGTGGCGGCGCCCCTTAGAGAGGTAGCGCCCCCCGTTGCTCCACCCCGTCACCCTGCGGCGGAACCGTGTCTCCCCGGCCCGCCCCTCCCGTTCCCCCCAGTCGCTCGGCCGTCCTGCTACCCGCAGGCTCCCGCCCGCAGCGGGCGAACTCTGTCCACAGGCTCGCACTGTCATGACTGGTTGCATGTTCACCCAGCCCACCCGGTCGAGTGATGCACGCCACTCGATCCCGCGTCACACCGAGTCCGATTCTTCGGCCTCTATGCGCGTGACCCGAAATCTCTCTCGCCCCTGCCCGGCCGCCCAGGCCAGGTTCACCATCAACACCGGATCGGAGGTGCCCCAGTGAAGATGTCCGACTCCGAGTTCACCGGCTCCTCGATCGTGCGGGCCTGGGAGCCGCCCGAGGAAGTTGTCGTCCCCTACGCCCTGGCGTACTCGCCCGGCCTCCAGCCCGAGGACTACGGCGTGCTGATCCGGCTGTTGCTGCGGGACCCGGGCCAGCCGTCCGGCATGCCCGCGCTGGCCGCGGAGTTCCAGGCGACCGGCTGGAAGATGGGCGAGAGCCGTCTGCGCGGAGTGATGAGTCGCCTCCAGAAGGCCGGCCACGTCAGCCACGTGCGGGACGGCTACGACGAGGTGGCCCGGCGCCCGAAGTGGAAGTTCATGGTCTACCGGAACCCGGCGAACAACTCCGCCTACGTCACCAGGGGCGCCCAGAGCGCCGAGGCATCATCCCAGGTCAATCCGATGATGCGGAATCCAACGCATGAGTCTGGGCGGCCCGGCACTCACCCTGCGATTTCCAACGTCTGTGCAGGTCAGGCCGACACTGCGATTTCCAACGCATCGGAGACTCACCCGTTGGATTCCAACGCGTTGGAATCCAACGTCTGTGCAGGTCAGGCCGACACTGCGATTTCCAACGTGGTTCCACACCTCCAGGAGGAGGTAACTACCTCCTCCCCCAACCCCCTCACGGACACCTCCGGTCTCAGGCCGGCTTCGCCGGGGGAGGAGGAGGTGGTGGTCTTCGACCCCGAGGAAACCGCGGCCGCCGTCCGGCTGCTCCAGCTGCTCCCGTCTCCGTGGTCGGTGGGCAGGGCGAAGGCGAAGACCCTCGCCCCGGCGCTCCTGGAGGCGATGGCCGATCAGGGCTGGCCGAGGGTGACCGAGCTGGACGACCGCACGCGGCGGCTGCTGATGGAACAGCTGACCAAGAACCCGGGCGGCATCAAGAACCACGGCTCGATCCTGGAGCGGGACCGGATCCCGAACCTGCCGCTGGCGGAGATCGTGCTGGGCACGTCGGGCATCCCGTCGCAGAGCGGTGGGGAGTCCCGGCCGCCGCGGCTGCCGAAGGCGGACCCGGACTTCAAGCCTGTCCCGGCTCCGGCCGAGGTGGCCAACCTGCTGGCCTCGCTTCGCAAGCCGAACATCTGACCCTGCCCGACCCTCGACAGCACGACGCGGCCGCCGGAAGAACCTCGCCAGGCCCCGGCGGCCGCGTCCGAACCCCAGGAGTGAACCGTGGAATCCACCGCGAGCGTACCCACCCAGCACACCCCGGACGAGATCGACTGGGCCGACACCGAACCGCCGGCCGAGGAGACGTCGCCGAAGGCCCGGCGTCGCAAGGCGAAGCCTGAGCAGACCGAGACCGGCTTCGAGCGGGTACCGCCGGGCGGCCGGGAGAAAGACCTGGTCGCGGAGCAGTCCGTCCTCGGCGGCATGCTGCTGGCGGCGTCGGCCATCATCGACGTCTCCAACGTGCTCAGCCCGGACGACTACTACCGCCCGGCGCACCAGACGATCCACCGCGCGATCCTCGACCTGCACAAGCGCAAGGAGCCCGCCGACCCGATCACCGTCGCCCGTGAGCTCGGCAAGCTCGGCGAGTTGGAGCGCGTGGGCGGCGCCTCGTACCTGCACACCCTGGTCAACTCGGTGCCCACCGCAGCGAACGCCGAGTACTACGCCGAGGGCGTGCGCGAGCAGGCCGTGCTGCGCCGCCTGGTGGAGGCCGGCACCCGCATCGTCGGCATGGGCTACGCCGGTGAGGGCGAGATCGACGAGATCGCCGCCGCCGCCGCGGCCGAGATCGCCGCCGTGGTGGAGACCCGCGGCCGTGAGGACGACTTCGTGCTGCCGCGCGACACCGTCGGCACCACCCTCGACAACATCGAGGCCGCCGGCACCCGCGAGGGCATCACCGGCGTGCCGACCGGCTTCGCCGACCTGGACGCGCTCACCCAGGGCTGGCAGCCCGGCCAGGTGATCATCGTCGCGGGACGGCCGGGCCACGGGAAGTCGACGGTGGCCATGGACTTCGCGCGGGCCTGCACCATGCCGCGCAACGCCGCTGACCAGCTGATCGAGGGCGCCGGGCTGCCAGCCGCGTTCATCACGCTGGAGATGTCGGTCGACGAACTGAACATGCGGGCCCTGTCGGCGGAGGGCAAGGTCGGACTGCACCACCTGCGGGCCGGAACCCTGGACGACGCCGCCTGGCAGCGCCTGGCCGTCGCGGCCCCGCGCTACAGCGAGGCCCCGCTCTACATCAACGAGTCCGCGCAGTCGCTGCCCGAGATCCAGGCCAAGTGCCGCCGGCTCAAGCACCGCGTGCCGGCGCTGTCGCTGATCATCATCGACTACGTCCAGCTCATCACCGCCGGCACCAAGCGGCGCGGCGACGACAATCGCCAGCAGGAGGTCTCCGACATCAGCCGCTCGATCAAGCTGCTGGCCAAGGAGCTCGGCATCCCGATCATCATCCTGGCCCAGCTCAACCGCGGCCCCGAGATGCGCACCGACAAGACCCCGATGGTCGCCGACCTGCGCGAATCCGGTTCGCTGGAACAGGACGCCGACATCATCATCCTGCTGCACCGCCCCGACGCCTACGAGAAGGAGCACCCCCGCGCGGGCGAGGTCGACCTGATCGTCGGCAAGCACCGCAACGGCCCGACCGCGACGATCACGCTGGCCGCGCAGCTCCACTACAGCCGCTTCGTCGACATGACCCGCGACGTGGCCTGATCACCAGATGGCCCCGGGAAGGGGCCTGACGGCCCCTCTGGCGGCCCGAACCCCCTCCCCGGCTCCGCCGCTCCGTCCGGGGCCAAGATCGGCCGCCAGAAGACGATCTAGAGCCTCGCCCGGGACGGCTGTTCGAAAACGGCCGCCCCGGGCCCCGCGCGTGCCCGCGCGCGAAGCCACCCGTCAGGGGCCTACGGCCGTCCGGGAGAAGCGCAGCGACCGGGTTCTGGACAGGGTTCTGGATATAGAGCAGCACCCACGCTGCCAGGGTGGCAGCACCGGTGCTGCCACCCCCCTCCGTTCGGCGGGGGTGTTCGAAGGGGTCCGCGGCGGCTGCCTCGCCCGGTCCGCGGCGAGGCCGGCCGGGCTCGCGCGTCGCGCGCGAAGCCACCTGTGGTGGCCTTCGGCGTCCGGGAGGGCGCGTCTACTTCTCTGGCTACTGCTCTTAAAGAGGTCCGCGTGGTGCGGCCACCCCCGTCCGCGTGGTGCGGCCACCCCTGCCGCCGGGACGAGCCGGCCGCGGCGCTGGCGGCCTCGCGCGCGAAGACCACCTGTAGGTGGCCTTCGGCGTCCGGGAGGGGCTCGGCGCGTTCTCTCTCTACTTCTCTTAAGGGTGTCCGGCTCATGGGGAGACCCCCGTCCGCGTGGTGGGGAGACCCCCGTCCGGCTGGTGGGCAGACCCCCGGTCAATCCGAGCGGTTCGGAACCATCCTTGCGGGTTAGCAAAACATTAGATCCAGACTTAGAAACTGCACTACGATGGACGGCAGGAGGTACGTCATGACCGAGGGGATCGACCCGATCGACGCGCTGCTCGCGGAGATCGACGAAGAGGAGCTCCCGCCGCCGGCCGAGCGCAAGCGGCTGCGCCTGGCGGCGAAGCTGACCCGGGGCCGGGTGGCCGAGCGGGTCGGGGTGAGGGAGGAGACGATCTGGGCCTGGGAGACCGGGCGCAGCGACCCGCGGCCGCCGCAGCGCGGTGACTACGCCCGGCTGCTGCGCGGCCTGGCCGCCCGCTTCCCCGCGCCCCAGCCGCCGGTGGCGGCCGTGGTGCCGGAGGCGTTCGCCGCCGCCCCGGTGGCCGAACAGCCGGCCCCGTCCGCGCAGCCGGTGATGCTGGACCAGAACCCGGACGGCTCGCTGCTGATGGCCGCGCCCGCGCCGTGTGTCCAGTGCGGGCAGCCGGCGGTCTACCGCGCCCAGGGCCACCCGATGCACCTGGGCGGATTCTGCCGCCCGGTCGCCGCCCCGGCCGTCCAGCAGCAGCCCGCCCCCGTCGCCCCGGCCGCCGCAGTGGCGCCGGAGCCGGCTGCCTCGGTCGCTCCGGTCGCTGCGCCCCGCCAGGCCGCTCCCGGGGCCGCCCCTGCGGCTGCGCCGCGCCGTCCCGGGTCGTCCCGTCCGGCGGCGTCGTCGCGGGCGCGCAAGGCCCCGGCGAAGAAGCCGGCCGCGGCCGAGGGCCCGGCCGACTGGGAGCAGGCCGCATCGGCCCGCTTCCCGGCCGGTCCCCTCGCGGTGCTGGACGTCGCCCCGTCCGGCCGGGCCCTGGTGGCCTACCTCGCCGACGGCACGGTGGCGCCGACCGCGCCGTCCGGCCGTACGCTCGCCGACGTCGTGGAGTGGGCACTGGAGGTGAAGCTCGGCTCGCCCCGGCTCCACCGGCACGGCAAGGACGGCGACGCCCTGGTCGTCCTCACCGATGCCGCGCTCGCCGAGCTGGGCCTGCCGCCGATGGGCCGCGACGAGAAGAAGGAGTTCGTCCAGCGCCTGGGCCAGCTGCCGAAGACCCACAAGGCCGTGAAGCAGGTCGAGAAGGCCGGCTGGCTGCTCACCCAGCGGGGACTTGGCCCGTGGGCGCGGGTCTACCGCACGCCCGAGGACGGCAAGCGGCAGTGCGTGCAGCTGTGCATCCCGGGCTGGGGCGCGCTTGCCACCGGGGGCTGGTCCATCCCGGACGGCCTCGCCGCCTCGGACCTGGCCCGCCTGCTCGGCACCTACGCGAAGCGCGTCCTGACCCCGCGCGGCTCCACCGCCGTCTCCGGCCTCGAGCTCGTCACCGCGCTGCGCCCGCCGACCCGCGCGGTGCGCACCGAGGCCGGCTGGACGTCCGGGGCGGTGGAGGGCTCCCGCCCGAAGGACGCCTTCGACCCGGCGCCGCCGGAGGTCCTGGACGTGCACCCGCTCGCGCAGGGCCGGGAGCCGGGCGGCGAGCTGGTGACCGAAGCCTGGGACTGGCACCGCGAGCTCACCGACACCGAGAAGCGCTCCGCCTGGGCGGTGGGTCTGGACGTCAACATGGCCTTCCTCGCCGCCGCCGGCCGCCTCACCCTGCCGCTGGGCCCGCCCGTGCACGTGGTCAACCCGGTCTTCGACCCGAAGATCCCCGGCTCGTGGCTGGTCGACCTGTCCGGCCTCGACACGAACCCGCTGCTCCCCAGCCCGTTCACTGCGGACGGCTCCCGCCCGACCGGGCCGGCCTGGTACTCCACGGTGAAGGTCGCCTACGCCATGGAGCTCGGCGCCCGGGTACAGCCCACCGAGGCGTACCTGCGCTACGAGCACGGTCCCTACCTCGACCCCTGGCACAAGCACCTGCGCGCCGCGTACCTGGAGACGATGGCCGCCCTCGGTGTCCCGCTCACCCTCGCCGATACCGACCCGGTCGCCTTCCTCGACGCCATGTCCGCCCTCAAGGTCACCGGCGACCCGGCGGAGCTGGCGGTGCTCACCGCGATCAAGCAGACCGCCAAGGGCACCATCGGCAAGATGCGCGAGCGCCCCCGCGGCCACGGCTACAAGCCCGGCGAGCGCTGGGCCGCCCTGGAGCGGTCGACCTGGGACCCGCTGATGCGCGCCCTGGTCATCGACACCGCCACCGTCAACCTCCACCGCAAGCTCCGCAAGATGGCCGGCGACACCGGCCTGCACGCCTTCGCGGTGCTCTCCGACTGCGCGGTGTTCGCCGCCCCCGGCCCCGGCGCCCTGGACATCCTCACCAAGCCGGACGGCACCCTCACCACCTCGCTGCGCCTGGGCGTCAGCCCCGGGATGGTGAAGTTCGAGGGCTCCCGGCCGATGTCGGAGGTCGCCGAGCTGATCGCCGACGACACGAACCCGGCCCGGCACATCAAGACCGGCGGCGTCGTCTCCGCCGACGAGTAGTCACCCCGTGGCCCGCCGAACCCGTTCGGCGGGCCGCCTACCGATGACCACCAGCAGTGGCCGCCGCTCTCGGCGGCCGGGAAGGAGAGCAGTGTGAGCCGGGAGATCGACGAGGGCCTGGAGCGGGCCGAGCGCACCAAGCCGATCCCGCAGTCCGTTCCCGCCCGGATGCGCTTCCTGCTCAAGGGCGCCAAGGGCTCCACCAAGAAGCTCGCCCAGGACCTCGGCGTCTCCCAGCGCACCGTGCAGCGCTGGCTCAAGGGCCAGGGCACCCCGAAGCCGGCCGCCGCGAAGGCCATTGAGCAGAAGGTCCGCGCCGGCTGGCAGCCGCGGGTGAAGCAGCGGGTGCGCCGCGACGCCGAGAAGAACGGCTTCATGCTCCACATCCAGGCGACCTTCGGCTACAGCGCGGCCGGCGGCTCCACCGACGACCCGCGCCAGCGCACGATCACCCAGAAGATGCCCGGCTCGGTGGCCCAGCAGCTCTACGCGGCCCGTGACGCCGGAGCCAGCCAGGACGAGCAGGAGCGGATCCTCGCCGAGGGCCTGCGCGAGCACTACTTCAAGGACACCGGGCGCCGCGCCCGCGGCCTCGACGTCGAGCTGAACGACATCGCGTGGATGGACGTCGAGCTCTGACACCCCTCTCACAGCGGCCTCGTGTCGCCAGAAAATACCGTCCCGGCCGCCAAGCGCGGCCGGGACTTTCTATTTTCACCACCCCGATGTGAATTCACCGGCGAAATATAGAAGGGGCAGCCCTGTCGGCCCGGCCGGCCCTCGCCCCGGTGCCCGGGGTGAAGGCCGCTCGTTGACCCGGGCGGACCGCCCGCGCGGCCGGCCGGACTCTGTCCACAGGCGAGCCGCCCGACGATCCACCAGCGGGGCCAAAACCGGCTCCGCGACCACCACGACGGAGGGGAAGACCACCATGCCGAAGATCCTGGAGGAACGCGGCAGCCACCTGCCGCACCGCGACTACATCGCCCAGGTCGTCACCGAACTGGAGGCCATCGGCCGCGGTCCCAACGGCTGGTGGCTGGAGGAGCAGGCCCCCGCCGGCGCTCCCACGCTGCAAGCCGTCCTGGCCTGGGGCGCGGGCAACCACAACCCCTTCGGCGACCCCGACGCCTCCGACGCCGACTGCCTGCTCACCGTGAACTGGGACAGCACCGCCGGCTGGTCATACATCTGGGACCGCGAATCCGACCCCGACCGCTACCCGCCGATGGAACTGGACATCCCCGTAACGTCCGACCCGGCCGGCCTCGCCCGCGCCCTCGAGCACGTGATGAACGACGAAACCCGCGGACGGATGCCCCACCCGGCCCGCTGGAAGGACGCCGAGCGCCTGCACGAAGCCGTCCGGGCGTGGCGAGACGACCGCTGAACATCAGCGGTGCGGGCACCGGCCTCCGACGCCCGCACCGCCACCACAGATGGCATGTTCGCGGCCGAAAGATTGCAGGTCAAAGCCCTGGCCACCATCGGCAGAGCGGGTCTAGCATTCCCGCCACGGCGGCCCCACCACAGCACCACCGGGCCGCCGAGCAGAGCAGCCGCGCCGTGACCCCGGCGCAGCTGGCCTCCCACCGGCCGGGCCCCGCGGAACACCCCCTGCTTCCCGGGACCCGGCCGTACTGCGCTCCGTCCCTGGACGCTCGGACACAGGGCTGGGCCTACGGGGCGGTGTGCCTGCGGCGGCGGGCTCGGGCGGCCTGCTGCATTTCGGCCTCGGCCAGGTGCCGGCGGCCAGCGGCGAGGTCTTGGCGGACCTGCTCTTCGACGGCGGTGAACACCTTGTAGTAGGTACGGTCGTACGCCTCGATCAGCTGGTAGGTCCACATCCCCGGGACGACGTCCCGTCCGAGGAGCTCCTGCTCGACCAGGCCGGCCTGCTTCTCGTGCCCGGCCTGGCGCAGCATCCGCACCGCCTCGGCGAGCATCCGGTCGGCGCCGCCGGTCATGTGGTGCACCGCGTACAGGTGGCCGCGGGCCCGCTCGGTGTACTCCAGCGCCTTCGTCAGCATCCCCAGCGCCTCGACGGTCGCGTCGTCCACCCCGGAAGGCCGGCGGTGCGCCTCGTCCGGCTCCTCGGCCCCGACGTCATCTGCCACCGATACCTCCCGACGTGCTCGCCCGACCCCCCTTCACCGTCGTCCGGCCTGGGAGCAGGCGCATGCGCAGGAGGGCCGACCGGCGGTCAGGCCGCCGGTTCCTGCGCGGTGTCCGGGCGGGCGGCCTGCTTGAGCTTCATCACGGCCTTGTGCCGGTTCTCGGCGCCGGCCCAGTACGAGTGGGAGTACAGCTCGGCGCCGACCGCAGCGAAGGCGCTGCGCTTGTCCTCGGTCGGGTCGGCAGCCCAGTCGGCCTCGGCGGTGTACCAGCGGCGCTGGAGTTCGAGCAGGTCAGCGGGGAAATCGGTGTCGGACACCGGCCCATCGTAGGTCGCACACCCGTGCGGCTGACGGCACGGCACCCCTGGGTCGGGACGAAGCGGCGATACGGTGCCGCTAGAACGGCCCCACGGCCCGGCCCGGGGCGGCTACCGTCGACACCACAGGGCCCGGCCCGGCGCCGGGAGATGCCGACAGGGAGAGGGGTTGGTGGGTATGAGCGCCCAGCCCGCCGAACGAGGGGGCGGCCGTCTCGGACTGCCGCCGATGGATACCGTGCAGGAACTGCGCGCCGCGCTGCGCGCCGGCCACGGCTTCCCCGGCGACGCCGAGCGCCTGGACGCCGAGCTCGCCGAGCAACTGCTGCGTCGGGTGCCGGTGGACCGGCTCGATCAGGTCGACCAGGTCCCCGCCGTCGTGGACCTGGTCGCGGTCGCCGAGATCGTCGCCGCCTACCGCGGCCGCGTGCTGCTCGCCGCCGACCCGGAGACGTCCGACGCCGTCGACCAGGCCGTCGCCGACCTGCTGGCGCGGCAGGGCGCCGAGTGACCGACCAGCACCAGCAGCCGGACCACCCGGCGGTCGCCGTGGTCACCGACCGCGCCGCCCAGCGCGCCAAGGAGCTCGGCGCCACCGAGGCCCTGGAAGCACTGCGCGCCGAACTCGAACAACACCCGCGGCTCGGCCGCCCGATCCGCACGGTCACCGAGGGCGGCCAGCAGGTCGAGCTGTACTCCACCCGGATCGAGGGCGACCCCGCCGAAGGTCGGCCCGCGCTCAACGTCGTGCACGCCTACGCTCCCGCCCCGCCCTGGCCGCCGACTGTACGGATCGCCGCCGTCGTCCCCGAAGACCCACCGCACCCCGCGCCGTAGAGCCGGGCCGGCGGGCCGCGCCCGCTACGCTGCTGCCGGTGCCCGCCGGACCCGAGACGCACAATCCGGGCCATCACCGGCGGGCGCCGTCGGCCTAGGACAAGGCTGAGACACACCCTGTCCCAGCACGCCCGGTATGCCCGATTCGCTAGGACGGTCCCACCCTAAAACCCCAGGTCACGCTGTTCTGCGTCCGGATCTGGGACAAAGTGGGGACAGCCGACCGCAACCGGCCGCCGGCCTTCGTCAGGGCTCCCGGAACCGGACCAGCGGCGGTTGCTCCACGGCGTCCGGGTCGGCCCGCGGGTCGTAGACGGCGAGCCCGGCCGCCCGCACCCGCTCGGCGATCCGCAGCCACTCCCGGTGGTCCGCCTCGGAGGTGAGCACCGAATGGTCGACGTTCGGGTCCTCCAGCGCCAGGCCCCGGACGTGCTGGAGCTGCTCCAGCGCTTTCTCCGCCGCCCGGTCGATCTCCGGCGGCGTCATCCCGTCCGCGTCCCGGCACACCAGCGCCCGGTGGAAGAGGTCCGTGTCCGGGTGGAGCACCAGGCGCTCGCCGGGCGGGCGCAGCCAGCGGGCCGGGATGGTGTGGGCGACCGTGCCGGGGAACGCGATGGCCTGCCCGTCCTCGTCGGTCACGATGCCGGTGATCTCGTACTCCTGGCCTTCGGCGAGGTCGAGGGCCTCGGCCTGTTCGGCGGTCAGACGCAGCGTGACGCGCCCGGCCGGGACGTCCCGGCTGACCACCACCATGTTGGGTTCCTCGCCGAATCCGGTCACCGTTACCGTGATGCGCCGGCCGCGGACCAGGTGCAGCTGCATGTTCGCCCGCCACTGCTCGGGCGTGTCTCCCGGACGGCGCAGCTCCTCCGGGAGCCGCTGAGGGATGCTCGCGATGTAGGTCTCGCCGACCACGACGTCCCCGGTGCGCATCGCTGTCTCCTCGCCCGTGCCCTGTCTCCATCGTGCCCGGACCGGGGCCGTGCACCGCACCCGCAAAGCCGGTGAGTTTCGACCCGGCCCTGGTGAGTTCCGCCCCGCAGAAACTCCCCGCCGCAGGTCACAGCAGTGGCCCGCCGCCCCGGGCAGGGAGCGACGGGCCACCGGTCGCACGGCTACGCCTGGAACTCGGCACTCTTCACGCCGTAGAACGTGGCGTTCGCCGGCCGGTTCTTCTCCAGCTCGTCGGCCAGCTGCGTCCACCCGTCACTGCGCCGCACCACGCCGAGGAACTTCCCCAGCGCCCCCTTGTCGTCCCACAGCTCCTGCGCCACGCTGATGATCAGCGACTTGAGCCGCTCGTTCTCGCTCACTGCGTTCCCTCCCGGTCGTTGGACAGGCACAGCCCTACCCGCTGGTGATCGCCAATGAACACGGAGTCAGCGCGGGCTGCGGCCGGCCGACTCCAGACCGAGCACGCGGGCGGCCTCCATCACGGCGGCCAGCACCGGCAGCTCGCTCTCGAAGTCGCCCAGCACCGACGAGGGCATCGCCGCGGCCACCGAGCACACGGTGACCAGCGCGATCCGCTCGCCCATCACCAAGACGGGCAGACCGTCAGCGACCACGCTGCCGGCGACGACGTCGGCGCCGAGGTCGTACGCCAGCTCCTCGTTGAGCTGCCCCTCGCCACCCGGGACGACCTCCCGCCCGGAGGCCCGCTCCACAGCGTCGGCCGCGCGCCCCAGCACCGCGCGGTGCCCGGCCACCGGCTGCCGGGCCGCGAGCTCCCGCACCCACTCGGCCGCCCGGCGCCCCGCCTCCGACGCTTCGGCGAGCACCTCGTTCACCGCCTGCTGCTCCCGCTGCTCCTGGTCCTCGTCCTCGGCGGCGGGCTCGGCGGCCACCGGCAGGACGGTGAGTTTCGCCCCGCAAGGGCGGTGAGTTCCGCCCCGCCAACCTTTCCACCACAGGTCAGCCCGTACGCGGCTGCGCCCCGCGCCACCGCACCATGCGCATGGCGCCGGCCGCCATCCGCACGACGCTGCGCCGCACCCCGCAAAGGGCCGGTGAGTTCTCCTGCGCACTGGTTAGTTCCGCCCCACAAGGCGGTGAGTTTCGCCCCGCCCAAACTCCCCAGCGCAGGTCAGAGCATGTGCGAGGCCGCCCGCACTCCGGCCCGCTCCTGCGCATCGCCCGGCCGGAGGCTGGACCCGGCACCCGCGCCAGGCGACCGCCCGCACCGCATGCGCAGCCGTCCCGCACCCGCGTTGCACATGCGCGACGGTGCCCACCCGCACCGCAAGCAGTCCTTGCGGGACGCGCAGACCCAAGGCGAGCCCGGCCTTGCGGGGCGGCCCGCGGCGAAGACCGGCGCCGTGCTGCACCGGCCGGTTCCGCGCCGCACGGTGCAGCGCCCGCTGCCGGGCTCCAGCCACGTGCAGCACCGGACCGCGCTGCACCTGCTGCACCCCCACCTCGGTGTGCAGCACCGCCCGGGACAACCGCCCCAGCCGCGCTGCAGAACCCCTTGTCCTCGCCCGCCCCGCGCTCGGGTTTCGCCCCGCGCGGGGCGAAACCCGACCTGGGCGCTGACCTCGGCGGCTACCATCCCGGACATGGACAGCGCCCCGCCGACCGCCGCCACCGACCAGCCGGCCGACAGCGCGGCACCGGCCCGGCAGTGCGCCCGCCCCGGCTGCTCGAACCCGGCGCCCAAGGGTCCCACCGGCCGGCCACGCACCTACTGCTCCCGCTCCTGCCGTAGCAAGGTCGACCGGGCCAAGGCCAAGGCCCGCGAAGCAGCAGCCGGGACCGCCGCACCGCTGCCCGCTCCGGCCGCTGCACCCGTCCCTGCTGCTGCACCGGACCACGCTGCACCTGCTGCACCTGCTGCACCACCCGGCGCTGCCCCTGCTGCACCCGCGGCCGCCGTCCCGGCCGGGGACGACCGCTGGGGCGAGGACGGCCAACACCTCCTCGGCCTCGCCGACGCGCTGCGCCGCAAGCTCACCTGGTTCCTGGAGGAGACCGAGACCGGCGACCCGGTCGCCGCCTTCAAGGAACTGGCCCTGCGCCTGCCCGGCTACAGCCACCGCGTCTACTCCGCCGCCCAGGAGATCCGGGACAAGACCCGCTGGCCCGACCTCACCGAGCGCGAACGAGTCAACCGCCGCATGCGCGAGCGGATCGACATCTGGGACAACGACACCGCCCAGGTCGACGACGACCAGCCCGACAGTTCCGCCCCGCGAGGCGAAACCCCGACCGACGGCGACGACCAGGAGCAGCCCGCCGCGGCGCCGGCCGCCGCCGCCCCGGCCCCGCCCGCCGCGCCGGTTGCCCTGCCCCGCCAGCAGACGGACAACCCGCCGAGCGTCCCGCCGGAGCCGTACCTGCGCGGCCTCGGCCGGTTCGACCTCATCCAGAACATCAGCACGCTGATGCAGCAGCCGGGCTGGGACCTGGCCGGATGGACCCGGGCCCCCGGCCTGTTCTACGTCCGCAAGGCCGGCCGGGCGCTCGCCTGGATCGAGCACGGCGCGGCCCGCCTGGACGGCTGGGCCCTGGTGATCGACGGCCGCTTCGTCGCCGGCCCCGCCGACCGGAGCCGCCCGCTGGTCGCCAGCACCGCCGAGCTGGCCGCCCTGCTGGTGCGCCAGGCCCTGGAGGAGGGGCTGATCGACGCCGACGCAGCCCCGGCCCTTGGCTGACCGGCTGTGCACCTTGTGAGGCGTCTTCTCGGACACCTTGTCAGGCGCCTTGTGGAGCGCCTACCCGGGTGTCTTGTGAGCACCTGACGATTCGCCCCGGCACGGTATAGATCCAGGTCAGAACCTGTGTGGGGCGGTCCGGAAATGCCGACAACCCCTTCTCCTTCTTGGTCTTGGTGGGTGTGGTCGGTTGGTCGGTTCGGGGTTCGCGCCTGCGGCGGGCTGTTGGTCATTTCGCGTCCGGCGGTGCCGGCCGCGGCCTGCGGGGCCGGGCGACGGCCGTCGACCAGCCCCGCGCCGGGTGCAACGTAGGTACCACCGCAGGTACCACCGGGCACACCACCGCAGGTGGCACCGCACCTACCACCGTAGGTACCCCGCCGTCTTCGCGTACTGCCGAGCGTTTCCGCAGCTCAGAGTCGGTTTCAGGCGCGCCGGAAAATCAGACAACCCCCTCTGTCTGGCCCTCTCCCCGGTTGCTGGTGGTGTGGTGGGTGCGGTTTGGGTGACGGTCCGGACGGCGGGGCTTCTGCCCTGCCGGGGGCTGTTGGGTGTTGATGCGTCCGGCGGTGCCGGCCGCGCCGCCCGGCGAGCAGCTGCCCGACACCGGGCCGCCCCCGGACTCGTTGAACCGCCGTGAGCAACCCGTCGTCCACCCGGCGAGCCCTCGGCCCCGGCGCCGCCCGCGCCCTCGGCCCCCAACGCCCCCCAGGCCACCCACAGCCGCCCTGGGCGGGCCCGGCCGCCGTCCCGGACCCACCAGCCCGCCCGGACGCCCCGCAGCCCGCCCCACGGCCCGCCGAGCAAGCCGTCGACGCCATCGCCGCGCTGCGCCACGTCCGCACCCCGGCCGCCGTCCTCGAGTCCGCGCTCCACCTCGCCCAAGCCCTCCTCGCCCGGCCCGGCGAAGACCCGCTCCTCCTGGAAGCCGCCGAGGGCCTGGCCGCCGTCATCCCGCAGTACCTCCCCGCCGCCCGTACCCCGGCACCGACACCGCCGGCCCCGCCCGTCCGGCTGCGCCCGGCACCGGAGCCGACCGTCTCCGTCCTCGGCACCCTGCGGGCCTGAGCCCCGGTTCGGACCGCCGGCCGCCGCGTACGGCGTGCCCGCGGCGGGTAGTGTTCCGGGCAGTGCCCAAGGCGCCGTCACGGCGCGCATACGGGCCCCGGCGAGGCGAAACCGCCCGCCGCGCATCCCCGGGTGTTTCCCCGGGGCCGTCCCCGGGTGGTGCCCCGGGGGGATCCTCCCGCCAGGGTTTCGACATCTGCCCAGGTCATCCCAACAATTTGGGCCTCCGCAGGTTGCCGACAACCCTCTCCCTTCCCTCTCCTTGGCTGTTGGTGTTGGTGGTTGGCGGCTGGGTGGGGCGGTACGGGCTCGGGTTCGCTCCGGGTCCGGCGGGCCCCTGCTGCCGCTCCCGGGCCGCTGTGGCCCTCCCTCCCGGCCGGGCGGCCGGGCGCCTCCCGGTGGTCGGCGCGCGGCGGGGGGTGGGGCGGGCGGTGGCGGTGGGCGGCCCGGTGTCGGTGGTGTGCGGTAGAGCAGAGAAGATCAGCACTACGAACGATCAGCCGGGGGCAGGGCATGAACCACGACCAGGACGACGGCCAGTACGAGCAGCACGACGGCGAACAGCCGGCGCCCCGGCCCGGCCGGATCAACTTCCGCCGCTCCGCTCGCAACCCGAACGGCTCCGGCGCCGCGCTGCGCGCCGACGTCCTCGCCGTCCTGGGCGTGCTCAAGGTCGTCACCTACAAGCAGCTGCACGCCCTCATCGCCAACGACGAGTACCGCGACCACCACCGCACCGAGCACGTTGCCGAAGCCGTCCGCGACCTGATCAAGCACAAGCTCGTCGAAGAACGCGGCCGCACCAGCACCATCGGCGCCCTCCAGCCCGGCGCCAGGCCGCAGCCCACCACCCGCTCCGCCCTCGGCGCCAGGAGCAGCGGACCCGGCGAGAAGATCTTCGGCCTCACCCCGGCCGGACTGCTCGCCGCCGCCGAGGCCCTGGGCGACGACCGCGAGATGGGCGGCCACGCCCGGGGCGCCGGAGAGACCGGCGCACCCCACGCCATGCTCGTCAACGAGTTCATCATCAGCGCCGTCACCGGCACCACCACCCACGGCGCACCACCCCGTACCGACGACCGCCAGGCCCCGCCCCGCCGCGCCCTGCCCGAGGGCCCGCTGCCCGGCGGCCTGGATGCCTGGGCCACCGAGGTCGCCCACCCCATCACCGGCAAGCAGACCGTCATCCCCGACGCCGTCGTACGCCTGCCGGAGTTCGGCCACCCCGTGCTCTTCGTGGAAGTCGACCGGGGCACCATGACCGACATCAACAAGGTCGCCGGCAAGCTCGACAACTACCACCGGTGGTTCAGCAAGCTGGTCAAGGAAGGCCACCACGAACGCCCGAAGTTCGAGATCGACTACGGCTCCCTCACCGCCCCCGGCTACGGCTACCACCACAGCGACGTGCCGCGTCCGCCCGTCCTGTTCGTCTTCGACCGCGGCCTCAAGGGCGGCCGGCCCCGCTTCACCGAGAAGGGGCTGTACGCCCGCATCGACGCCTTCGGCGCCGCCACCCGCCACCACTGGGAAGGCCGCCACCACGAAGAGGAGGGAGTGGAGTACCAGACCTTCAAGGGCAAGATCCCCGTCCTGGCCACCACCACCGACCGCCTCCTGGAACGCGGCTTCCTCGGCCCCGACACCTGGTGGCGCTACGGCCTGGGCACCTGGACCGACCTCGCCCACGCCCTCGACCCCAAGCCCGACCGCGACCTGATCCGCAAGCGCCGCAAGGCCCGCCAGGACCAGGAGCGCGCCGACGCCCAGGCGGCGGCCAAGGCCGAGCAGGACGCCCTGGACGCCGAGCAGCGCGCCAAGCTGCTCGCCGCCCGCGCCCACAACGACGCCCTGCACCCCTGCTACACCTGCCACGGCCCGCTCGGCGGCGCCCACGACTCCAGCCACGAACTGGACGAGAACAGCCACCCGGACCGCCTGGAATGCCCCTCCTGCGAGCTCGGCCGCCGCGCCGCGATGGGCCGCCCCATCATCCTGGAGCTGCCCACCGCCCGCGCCCTCCGCCGCGCTGAGAAGAGCGGCCCGCCCGACGACGACCCGTGGTGGCAGGTGCGCCTCCTCCACGCAAAGCGCTGGCCGAAGCAGGCCAGAAGCAGCGGAGAAACTCCCCGCGATATCACACAGATTCCACGCGGCCGATCAGTGCCAGACAAGCGCTGAAAGCGGAGAACGTAAACGCGTGCATTATGAACCCGCCCACCCAATTGAGGATGGGCGGGTTCGCACCTTTCCACAGGCACCCCAGGGCCACACTGAGCCATGCCAACAAAAAGCGCCCCGGTCACCTGCCAATTCCACGAACCCTTCGCGCAACGCTGCACAATCGACCAACCCCGCACCACGAGAGAAAATCTCCTCGCCCTCCTCCAGCACTACACCCACGGCCCACTCGACCTTGGCCACCTCCACCGCCCGGACACCGCCACTCACACCGCCCTGAACCTCCTCGCCCACCTCCTCAACACGCGACCCACCACGCTGCGCCGCCACCTGCGAGGCACCCGCCGACCGGCGGGCCGCAAGCTGCGCGCCGCCGTCACCGATCTGTTCCGGAGGGAGTTCTGCGTACAGAACCAGCTCGACACCGAGGTCCGGCGGGTCCGTGAGGAGTCAGGCCGGGCCCGCCGCCGCGCCGTCCTCGCAGCCCGCGAGGAAGAGGACCAGTGGCTGCGGCAAGCGGTCCTCAAGCGCTACCTGGAGAGCTGACCGAGGACCCGGTCGGGCGGGGCCGGCACTGCAACGCGGGGTGCAACGCGGGGTGCAACACGGGTGCAACGCGGGGTGCAACACAACGACAGCGTTGCACCCCTGACCTGCGGAAATACATGCGCAGAGGGCTCCACGGCCCGTGTTGCACCCCCCGCGTTGCACCTGCCGCTGGCCTCCGGGCAGCGACCTGCCAGCAGCTGTCTTTGACCTGTGACAGCGATCCTTGAGCGAGTGTCATCGAAGATTGAGTGACGCTGGTTTGTGTCAGCGAAGGTTGAGCACTTGGCTTGCAGTGCCAGTGAAGATTGATCTCTGCAGGTCAGCTGGCCCGGCGTTCACGCAGTTCTGCTCGCCTGCGGGTTGCCCGCTGTCGGCAGGCTGACGAGCACCAGCGCCGGTTCGGCCGGCTGGTCTGGAATGCGGTGCCGCACTGGCCGCAGTAGCCCTCGCGGCTGACGGGTTCGCGTTGCCCTGTTCTCTCCTGGCGGGAGGCTTTGTGGCGGCAGGCTGACGAGCACCAGCGCCGGTTCGGCTGGCTGGTCTGGAATGCGGTGCCGCATTGGCCGCAGGTCCGCTCGGAGGGGGCGAAGGGTGTTCTCTCCCAGCGGGAGGCCTTGTTGCGGCAGGCTGCTGAGCAGGTGCGACGGCTGGGATGTGCTTGGGGTGGGAGGGCGCGTTCGCAGATGACGCATTGCCGGGGTTGCGGTTCGAGGCCGTTGTCGGTGGCTGCGGAGGTGCTGGTGTGTTGGCGTTGGAGGTAGGCGGTGCGGCGGCAGGGCGAGGAACACAGGAAGCGGCCTTGTTCCGGCTGGATGCGCATGGGCTTCGCGCAGATGCGGCAGGGGACGGTCCTTTGGACGACGCCTCGGCGGTACTTCTTCTGCCGACAGGCCTTCGAGCAGGTTCTCGGCTTGGTGCCGAAGCTCGACCGGGGGCGGATCGTGGTGCCGCACTCGGCGCATTCGATCGTCTCCAGGATCTGGCGGAGCCGGACCGGGTCGCGCCCAGTGACGGCGGCGATCCGGTCCCAGGCTGGAGCCCCGCGGTGATGTGGGGGTTCGGTCAGGTATTTCCGCAGGTAGGCAGGTGGGAGGTGGTTGGCGTCGGCGAGGCGCGTGATGAATGACGCGCCGCCTTCACCGCGGTCCGGCCGGACCTGGAAGGGGAGTTTGACGATCGGCTGATCACCGAGGAAGGGTGTGGTCACTGGTCGGCGTGCGGTGCCGGGGGACGGCCGGGGCGCTTGCGACGGGAGGCGATGTCCAGGTCGACAGCCAGCAGGCCCGCCTTGGTGATCTTCTCGGCCCCGGTGAGGATGGCGTCGACGGCGGCGCCGCGGATCTGGTGGGAGAGGGTGCCGATCATGCCGCCGGTGCGGGTGTGCAGGAAGCGGTCCAGCCGGGTGAGAGTCCCTGGCTTGTGCTGGTGCAGCAGCAGGTTGGCCTCCATCTGGGCGACCAAGGCCTTCCACTCCTGGTTGTAGGGGAACGAGTGAGTGGCGACCGAGGTGAACCGTGCGGCGATCTGGTCGCCTCGGAGCCCGGCGAGCAGGCCGCAGGCCTCGATGTCGATGCCCGCGTAGGCGAACGTCGCGGGGATGCGCTCGGAGAAGTACTTGAGCGTGTCCGACGCTTCGGCTCCGTTGCGGGTTGTCCCGGATATGTTGTGGATCTCGTCGACCAGGATCAGGCTGGTCCGGGCCTTGGTGCAGACGCCGACCACCGCCTCGGTGAGGTCGGTGGCGTTCGAACTGCGCAGGACGGGCAGGCCGAGGAACCGGGCGAGTTCCGCTGCGATCATCCGATGTGTCGCGGAGGGCGGGACGGTGATGTAGATGACCGGGATGCGCTCATCCTGTCCGGGATGGCGGCGGCGGTCCTGGAGCTCGTGCGTGAGGCCGAGCTGGGTGAGCGCGATGGTCTTGCCGGTGTTGGCTGGCCCGGTGACGATCAGGCCCCGGCGGGCGCTGATCGCTCCGCGGTTCAGGATCGTCAGCCGTCGGCCGCAGGTGACTGTGTTGCGGACGGTTGAGGTCGCGACCACCTGGAGGCGGGCGTGGTGGTCGAGACGGTCCTCGTCGTAGTCGTACTTCTCCTCCTTCGACAAGGCGTCGTACTCGTCCAGAGTGAGCCGGGTCATCGGTCTGTCAGTCGCGGACGCGACGAACTCGCGCCAACCCGGTAGGAGGGTCAGCTGCTGACCGAAGTCGCCCTCGGGGCTGCCAGCCCCGTCTGCCATCGTGATCACAAGCGCTTCCAGGGGTCCTCGAGCGGGTCGAAGAGCCCGAGCGGGATCACTTCGGCCAGCGTGTCCTCGCCCTCCACCAGGTCTTCCGGGGCGGGCTCGTGCTGGGTGGCCGCGGCCGGCGGGGCGGGTGCCGCCATGGTGGTGGCCTTGGTGCGGGCCGCGACGCGGCGATCGGCCTTGTCCGCTTTGCCCCTGCGAGGCTTCTTCGAGGGCGGCTGGTCGGGGCCGGCGTGGGCCCGGGTGAGCAGGTCGGCGACGGCCTGGGCGAGTTCCTCCTCGGTGGCCCTGGGAAGTTGGTGGCTGACGTGGTCCCAGGCCAGGTCTCCGAACGGGACCGGGGCCCGGTTCAAGTGCTTCCAGGTGGCACGGACCCATCCGCTGGCGCCGCGGTGGTCGCGGACCCAGACGTAGGAGACGTCATAGGGGTCGCGGTGGACCTCCCAGAGCCCGCGCTTGGCGGTGACGCCGGAGTCGCGCCGACGCATTGGGCCGAGCTCGGGGCTGTCGTAGGTGCGGTTATTGATCTTGATGCCGTAGGAGTTGACGGCCCGCCAGGCCGCGGGCAGGAGCTCGATGTAGTCGTCTCCGCTGAGTGCGACCGGGACGTAGCCGCTGGCCTCGACCAAGGCGGCGTACTTCTGGTTCGGCGTGAAGAGCCGGCCCGGGTGGTCGGGGTCGCGTAGGCCGTCGTGGGGGCGGTTTTGCCACTTCGCGACGATCCACTCGTCCAGCAGATCCTGCAACTCGGGCAGAGACCACAGGTTCTCCTCCTCGAGGTGCCTGCCCCGAAGGTCGGTATTGCGGCCGGTGTAGCCGGGCAGGAACTGCGCGAACATCCCGGCGACGGTGTCGAGCATCTTCTCGATGTGACCCTTCTGGAAGGGCGAACCCTTCAGGGTGGGCTGGAAGTCGATCTCCAGGAAACGGCAGGAGGAGCGGAAGTTGCGGGAGATGAACACCATCCCGTGGTCGCAGACGATCGTCTCGGGGACGATGACCGGCTTCGCGGCCGCGTGCTCCATCCGCTTGTCCAGGGACAGCAGGCGCCGGTGGGGCAGTACCGAACGGGACATCTTCAGCGCGTCCGCCCAGCCTGGCCGCATCAGTTCCGGGGTGACCGTGCGAGCCAGCAGGATGCTCGCGTCCACCGACTTCGTCGTCGGCCGCAGCACCGCCGCCGACAGGGTCCTGGTCGCGACGTCGATCATCCCGGTGATCTCGACCTTCCCGACGACCCCGTTGTCGAGGCGGACCAGCACGTCGAGCGGGCTGGAGTCGATCTGCATTACCTCGCCCGGAGCCGACACCGTCAACTCGCCGAACGGCGCGTTGGCGCCGTGCGCGACGGAACGACGGGTGCGGGCCGAGCCGGTCGCGTGGGTGCCCTTCGCGAGCTTCTCCAGCAACCGGTAGAGCGACCGTCGCGAAGGCGGCTCGACGGCCCCTTCCGTGGTCTGCCGCAAGATCTCCTGGGTCCGCCAGATGAGGTAGGCCCCGTTCCGGGTCGAGGCGTCGACCCCCTCCCTGATGGCCTGCCGCATCGCGTCGACGACCTCGTCGGGTGCCTCCCCGAACTCCTTCCGTTTCCGGACTGGTCGGTGATCAGCCAGTCCGACCAGTCCGTCCGCAAGGTAGCGGCGTCGCCGCCAGCCGACCGTGTTGGGCTTGACCGGGTGCCCGAGAGCGGTCAGCTCGGCCGCCTTCACCCTCTCGCGGGACGTCACCGACGACCCCGGTCCGTAGCCGGGCCGGGGCTCGGTGCCGGGCTCCGCATCCGGTGGCAGCCCGTGCAGGACCTCCAAGATGTGGCCCTCCCACCAAAGTGCCTGCTTCGCCACATCCGGAGGAAATCCGTCCATCAGCCCCACTGCGGGAATGGGCCGGCGCTCGGGCTGGAACAAGATCTCGAAGTCAGCTGCCTCGAACAGGTCGATCAACGCGACCACCCGGTGCGGGGTCTCCTCGTCCTCCAACGTCGCCACTTGGGCGGTGACCTCGAGAACCCCCCTCACCTGGCCGTCGAACCGGATCCGCTGGCCCACTGCGAGAACCGGCGGTCGCGTCAGCCCACTCATCCGCCTGCCTCCGTCCAGACAAGACTGTCGGTCTCCATTACCCCTGTGACCAGGTCCGTTGCCAGAACACCGGACCACAGCAGGTGGAACAGCACCGGCAGGACCTGCAGTCGATCGCCCACCAGACCGGCGCCCTCCCACATCCGATTCGGTTCGCGGAACACCTCCCGCAGCCGGTCCGCGATCCAGACGGGTCGGCCGCAGCGGACTCGCCGGTAGCGGGCGAGCCAACGGATGTTCGCCATGAACACCGGCTCGGGCCTGCCCACCCACTCGAACTCCCAGCCCACCGCGTTGCAGGCATCCGCGGTGGCTGCGAAAGCCTCCCGGGTTGCCTCGTCCATGTCGTCCTCGGCGCGGACGTCGACCACGCGGGCACGGCCGTCGGCCAGACGGACGAAGTAGTCCGGAGCGTGTCGGCGGGCACCAGAACGATCACGCCAATGGAGCCAGAACGGCTGCGAGGCAATGCCGATGACCTGCGGATCCCGGTCCAACAGCACCAGTCGGTCGCGCTCCAGCCACGACTCGTAGCCGACGTGTTCCCGGAGTGTCGTCGAGTAGTACCAGCCGGCGAACCCGGGGGCCTCTTTGCGCCAGCTGAACCCGCGGACCGGCTCGACATCCTCGAACCGGACGTTCCAACTCGATTCCAACGGCTCACGTCGACGCGCTCCGCCGTCGAGAAAGCCCAGTTCAAAGGCCGTCAGCGCTTCCAACTCAAGCGCTCGAGCCAACTCTCCCACCCGCCACCAACCATGACTGAGCGCCAACAACTCAAGATTCAGTGGCACAAACTAGCGTCGCTCAATCTTCGTTGGCAATCGCTCAAGGTTCGCTGTCACGGGTCAGTCTTGTCCGGCACCGCCGCCGACCAGGAAGCCGACGAGATCCGCCCACCCTGCGGTACCCGCCCCGGCCGCCGCCCGGGTACCACCAGCGGCCTCAAAACCCGCACCCGCCCAACGGCAGGAAACCCCGACAGTCGAATTCTGAAACACTCCATCGAATTGCAGGGGACGCGAAAGGTGGCCCATGCGAAGAGTCCGAATGCTACAATAGCGACAGGAATTCTGGCCGCTCTCCAAAATGCTGAGAAGCCGCAAAATCAGCCGGTACACACTCGCCCTGCGGCGGGATCTGCTGACAGTGCAGGACTGATACACCCCTGACGGACGGCCACCCTGCGGCCGGACCGGTTCGGTCGGCCAGAGTCCACCCGGGGCCACGGTCTAGACCAATCTGGCAGGAGTGAAGCCGACCCGCACGCGCCCCCTCAGCGCCACCCCTCCCCCTAGTCAGCCTGCCGTAAGTCCAGCCAAAATCCCAGCTCAGTGATATGA
>NZ_JBHJVK010000070.1:0-45257 GCF_042264695.1 Kitasatospora sp. NPDC056138
GGACGAAGGGCTCGTACCGGAGGAGGTTCCGGTACGAGCCCTTCGTCCTGCCCGCGGTGTTCAGCCGGCGTCGTAGGCGTCGGCCTTGAAGGGGCGGGCGCCCTGCATCTCGGCCTTGACGATGCCCGTGCGGCCGGAGAAGCGGTCGACGTCGATGTCGTGCTCCGCCAGGAACTCGATGGTGGCGGCCAGGACGGCGTTCACCACGGGGGTGGCGCCGTAGATGACGTCGTCGGACTTGAAGCGGCTGGTCCAGGTCCGGTCGGCCCAGGAGGCGCGGAGCGAGAACGGCTCCGGCAGGGCGATCTTGCCGCCCAGCCAGGTGAGCAGGGTGGGCATCCGCATGAACGGCGCCCGGACGGCCTGGCGGACCACCTCGTCGTTGTCCACGATGGGCAGGACGACCGTCTTCTCCTCCCAGAACTTGCCGGTCTTGGCGATGGTCATCTCCTTGGGCTTCGGCTTGGCGCCGAAGAGCCCGTTGAGCGGGCCGAGGGCGTAACCGGCCACCGAGACCCGCAGGGTGTTGCTGAGCACCGTGACGCCGATCACCGTGGTGGCCACCAACTGGCCCTTGTGCAGGACGATCTGGGTCGCCAGCCGGTGCCGGGTGTCGGTGCCGAGGGTCTGCCGGTTGGCGATGGTCTGGATGCCGAAGTCCCGCATCCGGTAGCCGTCCATGTCGGCGCCGCCCGGCCGGCCGATCTCGTCGGCGCCCTCCGGGATGTCCACCACCACCCACTGCCGGATGGCGACGTGCTGCATGGCGCCGTCCGAGATCTCGCTGCGGCCGAGGCCGCCGAGCCGGTCGGCGATGCGGCGGGTGAGGTCCCAGGGGTGGAAGGTGCGGAAGTCGACGTGGCCCTCGGCCGGGCGCAGATCCTCGACCATCTCCCAGACGCCCCAGCGCATGCCGGCGCCGAGGATGCCCTTGGAACCGGCGTAGTGCTGGATGTTGGTGTCCTGCTCGGCGGTCAGCCGGTCCAGTTGGGCGCGGAGCGTGCTGGCCTTTTTGTCCAGGTCGTCGCGCGGGACGGCCTTGGGGACGGTCGCGGCTATGGCACTGCCCTCGACCAGGGCTCCCCAACGGGCCCGCAGGTCCTCGGTGCTGCGCAGACAGATCCGCTTGGCGACGAACCAGCCGAGCACGGGTGCCACCATCATCACCCTGAAGTACACCGCCCACAGCCCGCTCAGCGGCGGCCGCAGCACGAACAGTGCGGCCAGTATGGCGGCGACCAGCAGCACGACGGTGCCGAAGAAGCCCTCCCGGGCCGGGTTCTGCTTCTTCAGCCAGGCCCGGCTCTGGAAGGCGAGCAGCCAGAGCAGCGCCCCCGGCAGGAAGAGCAGCCCGCTGAGCAGGGTGACCAGGGTGAGCCTGCGGTCCCTGACCGCGCGCAGTTCCTCGGCGGCGAGGCAGTGTTCGACCACCATGCGGGTGTCGGTGCCGAAGGAGGGGACCAGCGGGTTGCGCTTGGCGCCCAGGGTCCGGTCGATCAGGGCGCGGCTGAACGCCTCGCCGAGACTTGGCCGGAAAAGGGCGAACTTGCCCTCCTTGACCGTCACCCCGAGCTTGTCGCCGAGCTCGTGGAAGTCGCTGTCGCGGTAGGCCGCCGAGGAGAGCAGTTGGGTGACTGCGGTCTGCGGTCCGACGTCCGTGCGGGGTATCTGCGCGCCCGGGGTCATGTCGAGCTTGGTCACGGCGGTGCCCCCTCCTCCCCTTGTCAGCCGCAGGTTACCGTGCTGCCGCCACGTCCCGCGGATGATCGTCTGAACAGCTGTCACATCTCGCCAGGCGTGGTACTCCTCATCATGGTGCCCACTTCCGGGCCGCTTCGACCCCACTGGTTCCGGTGGTGCTCCCGGTCCTGGCGCCGGCAGCGGACCCGGTGGGTGGTCCGGCGGCCCGGTGGGGCAGGATCGGGGCATGGCCGAGGTTGAGGAGATGACGGTGGACCCGGTGCTCGTCTTCGACGGGGACTGTGCGTTCTGCACGACCTGCAAGGACGCGGCCGAGCGCTATCTGCGGGCGAGCCTGTCCTCCGGGGGGTGGGAGGCGGTGCCGTTCCAGTTCGCCGACCTGCCGGCGCTGGACAGCCGGGCCGGCGGCCTGGGTCTGGTGAGCCGGGAGCGGGCCGAGCGGGAGATCCTCTGGGTCACGCCCGGCGGGCAGGTGTACGGCGGGGCGCAGGCGGCGGCACGGCTGCTGATGCGCTCGGGCGGGGCCTGGGCGTACCTGGGCGGGCTGCTGGCACTGCCGCCGGTCCGCCCGCTGGCGGCCGCGGTGTACCGGCTGGTGGCGAGGAACCGGCACCGGATGCCGGGCGGGACTCCGGCCTGCGCGCTCCCGCACCGGGGGTAGCCCCCCGGGTCAGGAGGTGCGCTCCTGCTGGGCGGCGAGGGCGGCGGGCATCGGGGCGTGGCGTACGTAGCTGCGGGAGAACTGGCCGGTGCCGTGCGAGAGGGAGCGCAACTCGACGGGGTAGCGGGTGAGTTCGAGTTCGGGGACTTCGGCGCGGACCAGGCTCAGGCCGGGGCCGCCGGGTTCGGTGCCCAGCACGTGGCCGCGTCGGGCGGAGAGGTCGCTGAGCACGGCGCCCTGGTACTCGTCGGGCAGCAGGACCTTGATCTCGTCCACGGGTTCGAGCAGTCGGACACTCGCGTTGGCGGCGGCTTCGCGCAGGGCGAGGGCACCGGCGGTCTGGAAGGCGGCGTCGGAGGAGTCGACCGAGTGCGCCTTGCCGTCGGTGAGGGTGACCCGGACGTCCACCATCGGGTAGCCGGCCAGGACGCCGTGGGCGAGCTGGGCGCGGACGCCCTTCTCCACCGAGGGGATGAAGTTGCGCGGTACGGCGCCGCCGACCACCTTGTCCACGAACTCGAAGCCGCCGCCGGGCTCCAGCGGTTCGACGGTGAGGTCGCAGATCGCGAACTGGCCGTGTCCGCCGGACTGCTTCACGTGCCGTCCGTGGCCGCTGGCGGTGCTCGCGACGGTCTCGCGGAGGGCGACCCGGTACGGGACGGTGTCGAGGTGGACCCCGTAGCGGGTGCGCAGCCGGTCGAGGACGACGGACTGGTGGGCCTCGCCGGTGCACCAGAGGACGAGCTGGTGGGTGTCGGGGTTCTGCTCGACCCGCAGGGCCGGGTCCTGGGCGGCGAGTCTGGCCAGGCTCTGGGCGAGCCGGTCCTCGTCGGCCTTGCTGTGGGCCTCGACGGCGGCGGGGAGCAGCGGCTCGGGCAGCGGCCAGCGGTCGAGGACGTGCCGGTCGGCGGAGAGGGTGTCGCCGGTACGGGCGGCGGCGAGCTTGGCGAGGCAGACGAGGTCGCCGGGGAGCGCGTAGGGGACGGGCCGCTGCTGCTTGCCGAACGGCGAGGTGAGCGCGGTGACGCGCTCGTCCGGGTGGTCGGCCAGGTGCAGGAGGGTGTCGGGGCGCAGGGTGCCGGAGAAGAGGCGGACCAGGCTGAGGCGGCCGACGTACGGGTCCTCGCCGGTGTGGATGACCTGGGCGGTGACGGGGGCGTCCGGGTCGCACGGGGGCAGGTCGTCCCGGCGTTCCTCGGGGGTGGGGAGGATCTCGGTGATCAGGTCGAGGAGTTCGGCGGCGCCGACGGCCGGGCCCGCGGGGTCGAGCGGGGGAGCGGCGGCCAGGACGGGGTGCACGGTGCCCTGGAGGACCTCGCGGCGCAGCGCCTCGGTCAGCGAGGCGGGGTCGAGCTCCTCGCCGGCGACGTAGCGTTCGAGCAGGGTGTCGTCCTCGCCGGCGATGGCCTCGACGAGCCGTCCCCGGGCCTCGTCGGCGCCGGGGGCCTCGCCGCTCTCGCCGTAGCGCCGGCCCGTGAGGAGTTCGAGTGAGCCGTGCGGGTGGCCGTCGCGCAGGATCGGCAGGTGGAGCGGGAGGACGGTGTCGGGGTGGCCCTCGCCGAAGGCGTCCTGGCAGGCGGTGAGGATCTCGTCGAAACCGACCCGGGCCGTGTTCAGATGGGTGAGAACGATCACGGTGGGCAGTCCGGCGGCGCGGCACTGGCGCCAGAGGGCGAGTGCGGGTGCGCCGACCGGTTCGGCGGCCGAGAGGACGAGCACGGCGGCCTCGGCGGCGCGCAGTCCGGCTCCGAGCTCGCCGCTGAAGTCGGCGTAGCCGGGGGTGTCCAGCAGGTTGATCCTGGTGTCGCGCCAGGTGAGCGGGAGCAGCGCGAGCTGCACGGAGCGCTGCTGCTGGTGCTCGATCTCCTCGTAGTCCGCGGCGGTGGTGCCGTCGGGGACGGTGCCTGCCCTGGTGAGGGCGCCTGCGGTGAGGGCGAGGGATTCGGCCAGGGTGGTCTTCCCGGCGCCGCTGGGGCCGATCAGCGCCACGTTGCGCAGTTGCGCCGACCGCTCGACCGTGGGTGCGGGTGCGTGCGGGGTACCTCGGTCCGGCATGGCGTGCCTCCTGATACTCACTCGCGGGGGCGGCAGTTACGTCCCGTGTGCGGGGAAGTGCCCTGAGTGGTGGCCAGTTGGGCCGATGACCGGCTCGCGGGGGCGTGGGGCGGCGGAGCGTGCGAGCGGCCTGGATACCATTGTCGGGCCGGGCGGGTCGTTCCGCTCGGTCGCCGGTCGGCCACTGGGGCCGGAGGCGGACATCGGTGAGATCGGGGCGGTCCGGAAGGCCATGCTCAACAAGTACGCACGTGCCTTCTTCACACGTGTCCTGACACCGTTCGCCGCCCTGCTGCTGCGCTGGGGGGTGAGCCCGGACGCGGTGACGCTGATCGGTACGGCCGGCTCGGTCGCCGGCGCGCTGCTGTTCTTCCCCTGGGGCGAGTTCTTCTGGGGCACCATCACGATCACCCTCTTCATCTTCTCCGACCTGGTCGACGGCAACATGGCCCGTCAGGCGGGCAGCTCCAGCAAGTGGGGCGCCTTCCTGGACTCGACGCTGGACCGGGTGGCCGATGCGGCGATCTTCGGTGGCCTGGCGCTCTGGTACGCGGGCAAGGGTGACAACGACCTGCTCTGCGCGGTCGCGGTGTTCTGCCTGGCGAGCGGCCAGGTGGTCTCGTACACCAAGGCGCGGGCGGAGAGCCTGGGGCTGCCCTGCAACGTGTCGGGGCTGGTGGAGCGCGCCGAGCGGCTGGTGATCAGCCTGGTCGCGGCGGGTGTGGCGGGGCTGCACACGTTCGGGGTGCCGTACGTGGAGCCGCTGCTGCCGGTGGCGCTCTGGCTGGTGGCGGTGGGGAGCCTGGTGACGGTGGTGCAGCGGATGCTCACCGTGCGCCGGGAGGCCCTGGAGGCGGCCGAGCCGCGGGAGGCGCAGTGAACACCGCCGCACCGAGTGCCCCGACGCTCCGGGAGCGGGCGGCCGACGGGGCGTACGCGCTGGGCTGGGCGGCCCTGAAGCACCTGCCGGAGCCGGTCGCGCGGGGGCTGTTCAACCAGATCGCGGACTTCGCCTGGCGCCGGCGCGGCAAGGGCGTGCGCCAGCTGGAGCGCAACCTCTCCCGGGTGCACCCGGGAGCGGACGAGCAGCGGCTGCGCGAGCTCTCCCGGGCGGGGATGCGCTCCTACCTGCGGTACTGGATGGAGTCCTTCCGGCTGCCGACCTGGAGCGGGGCACGGATCTCGGAGTCGGTGGAGCTCAAGGGGCTGGAGAACATCACCGGTCCGCTGGAGGCCGGCCGGGGCGTGGTGGCGGCGCTGCCGCACATGGCGAACTGGGACCTGGCCGGGGCCTGGATTACCACGGTGGGGTATCCGTTCACCACGGTCGCCGAGCGGCTGAAGCCGGAGTCGCTGTTCGACCGTTTCGTGGCCTACCGCGAGGGCCTGGGCATGGAGGTGCTGCCGCTGACCGGCGGCGGCGCCTCGGTGATCGGCACCCTGGCGCGCCGGCTGCGGGCGGGCCGGATGGTCTGCCTGGTGGGCGACCGCGACCTGTCGGACGCCGGGATCGCGGTGGACTTCTTCGGCGAGCCGACCAAGGTCCCGGCGGGTCCCGCCGCGCTCTGCCTGCGCACGGGAGCCGCGCTGCTGCCGGTCACGCTCTGGTACGACGGCCCGGTGATGCGGGTGGAGATACACCCCGAGCTGCCGGTGCCCGAGGAGGGCGACCAGCGCTCCAGGACGCTGGCGATGACCCAGGCACTGGCCGACGTGTGGGCGGACGGCATCCGCGAGCACTCGGAGGACTGGCACATGCTGCAGAAGTTCTGGCTGTCCGACCTCGGCCGGCGCCACGATGCCTGAGGGAGCCGGGATGAAGATCGGAATCGTCTGCCCGTACGACTGGGACGTCCCGGGCGGCGTGCAGTTCCACATCCGCGACCTGGCCGAGCACCTGATCGGCCTCGGCCACCAGGTCTCCGTGCTGGCCCCGGCCGAGGACGAGTCGGCGCTGCCGCCGTACGTGGTCTCGGCCGGGCGCGCCGTCGCGGTGCCCTACAACGGCTCGGTGGCCCGGCTCAGCTTCGGCATCCTCTCCGCCGCCCGGGTGCGACGCTGGCTGAACGACGGCCGCTTCGACATCCTGCACGTCCACGAGCCCGCCTCGCCCAGCCTGTCGATGCTGGCCGCCTGGTCCGCCTCCGGGCCCATGGTCGGCACCTTCCACACCTCCAACCCGCGCTCGCGCGCGATGATCGCGGCCTCGCCGATCCTCCAGCCCGGCCTGGAGAAGATAAGTGCCCGGATCGCGGTCAGCGAGTACGCCAGGCGCACTCTGGTCGAGCACCTCGGCGGCGACGCCGTGGTGATCCCCAACGGCGTGGACGTGCGGTTCTTCGCCGAGGCCGAGCCCGATCCGCGCTGGCAGGGCGGGGCGGCGGACGGCGGTCCCGGAACGATCGGCTTCATCGGCCGGATCAACGAGCCCCGCAAGGGCCTGCCGAGCCTGCTCGCCGCACTGCCCAAGATCCTCGCGGAGCGCCCGGGAGTGCGGCTGCTGGTGGCCGGCAAGGGCGACGAACAGGAGGCCGTGGCCGGCCTCGCGCCCGAGGTGCGGCGGCAGGTGGAGTTCCTCGGCATGGTCAGCGACCGGGAGAAGGCCCGGCTGCTGCGCAGCGTCGACCTGTACGTGGCGCCGAACACCGGTGGCGAGAGCTTCGGCATCATCCTGGTCGAGGCGATGTCCGCCGGCGCCCCGGTGCTGGCCAGCGACCTGGACGCGTTCCGGCAGGTGCTGGACGGCGGGGACGCGGGCGAGCTGTTCCCGGTCGAGGACCCGGCGGCGCTGGCCGACGCCGCGCTGCGCCTGCTCGGCGACCCCGAGCGGCTCGCCGAGCTGCGCCGGGCGGCCCTGCACCACGTGCGGCGCTTCGACTGGTCGACCGTCGGCGCGGACATCCTCTCGGTGTACGAGACGGTCACCGACGGCATGCCGCCGGTCGCCGAGGACGAGCGCATCGGCTGGCGCGGGCGTCTGAAACTGACCCGGGACTGACCTGCGGGAGCGGGAGTCGATCCCCCGGGCACAGTGTCGGCCCGACGGCCGGTCGCCCTGCCGGGGAGGGCCCGCGTGCCGCGGAACTCCGTCGGCCACTTCGCAGGCGCCGGCTTCGGCCGGCCGGAGTCCGTCCGTGAGCCGCACCCGCGGGTCGCCGTCGACGTGACCGGCCACGACCGGGAGTGCCACCGGAGGACCTCCCTGTAGCGTTCTGCCCCGTGACTACCTGGATCTGGGCCGCTGCGGCGGTCGTGCTGTTCGCCGTCTACCTGAGCTGGACGGCGGGCCGGCTCGACCGCCTGCACGCCCGGATCGACGCGGCACGGGCCTCGCTGGACGCCCAGCTCGTCCGGCGGGCCTCCGTCGCGCTGGAGCTCGCCACCTCCTCGCTGCTCGACCCGGCCGCCTCGATCCTGCTGTACGAGGCCTCGCACGCAGCCCGGCAGGCCGAGGACGAGCACCGGGAGGTGGCGGAGAGCGAGCTGAGCCTGGCGCTGCGCGCGGTGTTCGCCGATCCGGAGCAGGTCGCGGCGCTGCTGGCGGTGCCGGGCGGCGAGGAGGCTGTGAGGGACCTCACAGCCGCGGTGCGCCGGGTGCCGATGGCGCGGCGGTTCCACAACGACGCGGTCCGGGCGGCCCGCGCGGTGCGTGAGCACCGGCTGGTGCGCTATTTCCGGCTGGCCGGGCGGGCGCCCTTCCCGCTCGCTTTCGAGATGGACGACGAGCCTCCCGCGGCGCTCACGCCTCAGGGCGCACCCGCGTAGCCGCGTTAGAGCCTGTTTGTCGTATCCCGGCAACCGGGCTGGACTAGGTGGCGCATGGGCACCGGGTGGTTCGGGCCTACGATAGGGCGATAGCACTGGTTCATCTTCGAGTGAGGTCTCACGTGTCCACCACCCCCATCACCGCAGACCAGCCGCAGATCGGCACCGCCCGCGTCAAGCGCGGCATGGCCGAGCAGCTCAAGGGCGGTGTGATCATGGACGTGGTCAACGCCGAGCAGGCGAAGATCGCCGAGGACGCCGGTGCGGTCGCCGTCATGGCCCTGGAGCGCGTCCCCGCGGACATCCGCAAGGACGGCGGCGTGGCCCGGATGTCCGACCCGAACATGATCGAGGAGATCATCGGCGCCGTCTCCATCCCGGTGATGGCCAAGTCCCGGATCGGCCACTTCGTCGAGGCCCAGGTCCTGCAGTCGCTGGGTGTCGACTACATCGACGAGTCCGAGGTGCTGACCCCGGCCGACGAGGTCAACCACTCCGACAAGTGGGCCTTCACCACCCCCTTCGTCTGCGGCGCCACCAACCTCGGTGAGGCCCTGCGCCGCATCGCCGAGGGCGCGGCCATGATCCGCTCCAAGGGCGAGGCCGGCACCGGCAACGTGGTCGAGGCCGTCCGCCACCTGCGCCAGATCAAGAACGAGATCGCCAAGCTGCGCGGCTTCGACAACAACGAGCTGTTCGCCGCCGCCAAGGAGCTGCGCGCCCCGTACGAGCTGGTCAAGGAGGTCGCCGAGCTCGGCAAGCTGCCGGTCGTGCTGTTCTCCGCCGGTGGTGTGGCCACCCCGGCCGACGCCGCGCTGATGCGCCAGCTGGGCGCCGAGGGCGTCTTCGTCGGCTCGGGCATCTTCAAGTCGGGCGACCCGGCCAAGCGTGCCGCCGCGATCGTCAAGGCCACCACCTTCTTCGACGACCCGAAGATCATCGCGGACGCCTCCCGCAACCTGGGCGAGGCCATGGTCGGCATCAACTGCGACACCCTGCCGGAGAGCGAGCGGTACGCCAACCGCGGCTGGTAGTTCCGGACGCGCTCGACGGCCCGCCGCGCAGCAGTTGGGGCGCGGCGGGCCGCCGCGCGTACCCGCAGTACAGACTTCAGCGAAGACGAAGCAAGAGGTAGCAACCGTGTCCAGCAGCAACCCCGTCATCGGCGTCCTCGCGCTGCAGGGCGACGTCCGCGAGCACCTGGTGGCGCTGGCCGCCGCCGACGCGATCGCCCGCCCGGTCCGGCGCGCCGAGGAACTGGCCGAGGTGGACGCGCTGGTGATCCCCGGCGGCGAGTCCACCACCATGTCCAAGCTGGCCCTGCTGTTCGACGTGATGGGCCCGCTGCGCGAGCGGGTGGCCGCCGGGATGCCGGTCTACGGCACCTGCGCGGGCATGATTATGCTCGCGGACAAGATCCTGGATGGCCGGGACGACCAGGAGACCGTCGGCGGCATCGACATGACCGTGCGCCGCAACGCCTTCGGGCGGCAGAACGAGTCCTTCGAGTCCGGGGTGGACTTCAAGGGCCTGGCCGGCGACCCGGTGCACGGCGTGTTCATCCGCGCCCCCTGGGTCGAGGCGGTCGGTGCGGGCGTCGAGGTGCTGGCCGAGCTGCCGGCCGCCGACGGCCCCGACAGCCGTATCGTGGCGGTCCGCCAGGGCAACCTGCTCGCCACCTCCTTCCACCCCGAGCTGACCGGCGACCACCGGGTGCACGAGTACTTCGTCCGCATGGTCGAGGGCCTCTGACCGCACCGCCCGCCCGCGGGCGCCCGCAGCCCGGGGCCCGGCGTCCCGCGGGTCCGGGCCGGCCGCGGTCCGCAGCTCCCGGCGCCGCCGCGCCCCCGGCTCGCGACTGGCGCTGACCGAGTGCCAGGTGTCGGTTCGGACACCGGTAAGATCTCCTCTGTTCATTTCCCTTTGGCGACGTAAAGGAGCTGGCGATGTCCGGCCACTCTAAGTGGGCTACCACCAAGCACAAGAAGGCCGTGATCGACGCCAAGCGCGGCAAGCTCTTCGCCAAGATGATCAAGAACATCGAGGTGGCGGCGCGCACCGGCGGCGGCGACCCGGCGGGCAACCCGACGCTCTACGACGCCATCCAGAAGGCGAAGAAGAGCTCGGTCCCGATCGACAACATCAACCGCGCCGTCAAGCGCGGCTCGGGCGAGGACGCCGGCGGCGCCGACTACTCGACGATCATGTACGAGGGCTACGGCCCGAACGGTGTCGCGGTGCTCATCGAGTGCCTCACCGACAACCGCAACCGCGCCGCCTCGGACGTGCGCGTGGCCATGACCCGCAACGGCGGTTCGATGGCCGATCCCGGCTCGGTCTCCTACCTGTTCACCCGCAAGGGCGTCGTCATCGTGCCCAAGGCCGACGGCGTGGACGAGGACAAGCTCTTCGAGGTCGTCCTGGACCAGGACCCCGAGGAGATCAACGACCTCGGCGACTCCTTCGAGATCATCTCCGAGGCGTCCAGCATGGTCGCGGTCCGCACCGCACTGGTCGACGCGGGCATCGACTACGACTCGGCCGACGCCAACTTCGTCCCCAGCATGCAGGTCGAGCTGGACGTCGACGGCGCGCGCAAGATCCTCAAGCTGATCGACGCCCTCGAGGACAGCGACGACGTCCAGAACGTCTTCGCCAACTTCGACATCAGCGACGAGGTGGGTGCCCAGCTCGACGCCGAGTGAGCTCGGTGACGCTGTCCGGCCCGGTGGTCCCCGCGACCACCGGGCCGGTGTCGTAGTCAGGGTTGTCGGAGCCGACCGGTAGCCTTCGCAGGTCGGACGAAAGGTGGGGCTCGGCGGTGAAGGTACTGGGCGTGGACCCTGGGCTGACCAGGTGCGGCGTCGGGGTGGTGGACGGTGCACCGGGCCGCCCGCTGCGGATGCTCGGGGTCGGTGTGGTGCGCACCCCCGCCGAGGCGGAGATCGGGCAGCGGCTGCTGCTGATCGAGCAGGGCCTGGAGCAGTGGCTGGACGATCACCGTCCCGACCTGGTCGCCGTCGAGCGGGTCTTCGCCCAGCACAACGTCCGCACCGTGATGGGCACCGCCCAGGCCAGCGCGGTCGCGATGCTCTGCGCCACCCGGCGCGGCATACCCGTCACCCTGCACACCCCCAGCGAGGTCAAGGCCGCCGTCACCGGCTCGGGCCGGGCCGACAAGGCGCAGGTCACTGCCATGGTCACCCGCCTGCTCCGGCTCGACGCTCCACCCAAGCCGGCCGACGCCGCCGACGCGCTGGCCCTCGCCATCTGCCACATCTGGCGCGGCGGCGCCGCCGACCGGATCGCCGCCGCGCTCGCCCGCACGGCCCCCGGCCGGCCCGCGGCCGTCCGCCGGGCCCCGACCGTCCGCCAGGCACCGACCGCCCACCAGGAGAGCCACCGATGATCGCCTTCGTCCAGGGCCCGGTCGCCGCCATCGCGACCGGCACCGCCGTCGTCGAGGTCGGCGGCGTCGGCATGGCCGTCCAGTGCACCCCGGCCACCCTGTCCGGCCTGCGCCTCGGCGAGCACGCCAGGCTGGCCACCTCGCTGGTGGTCAGGGAGGACTCGCTCACCCTCTACGGCTTCGCGGACGACGACGAGCGCGCCACCTTCGAGATCCTGCAGGCCGCCCCCGGCGTCGGGCCGCGCCTGGCCCAGGCGATGCTCGGGGTGCACAGCCCGGACGCGCTGCGCCTCGCCATCGCCAGCGGGGACGAGAAGGCCCTGATCGCCGTCCCCGGCATCGGCAAGGCCAAGGCCGCCAAGCTGCTGCTGGAGTACAAGGACAAGCTGGGCGCCCCGCACGGCAGCGTCCCCGCGCAGAAGCCGGTCGCCGCCGGGCCCGCGCCGTGGAGCGAGCAGCTGCACGCCGCCCTGGTCGGCCTCGGCTACGCCCCGCGCGAGGCGGACGACGCGGTCACCGCCGTCACCCCCGAGGCCGAGGCGCAGTCGACCACCGATGTCGGCGCCCTGCTCAAGGCCGCCCTGCGCACCCTCAACCGCACCCGATGAACCACCAGGAGCCCGCCGCGATGACCCCCTACGACTCCGACCCCTCGGACCGCCTGGTCACGGCGGCCGCCGACGGCGAGGACCAGGCGGTCGAGGCGGCACTGCGCCCCAAGCAGCTGGACGAGTTCATCGGACAGGAGCGGGTCCGCGAGCAGCTCTCGCTGGTCCTGCAGGCCGCCCGCAAGCGCGGCACCGCTCCGGACCACGTCCTGCTCAGCGGCCCGCCCGGACTCGGCAAGACCACCCTGTCCATGATCATCGCGGCCGAGCTGAACGCCCCGATCCGGATCACCTCGGGGCCGGCCATCCAGCACGCCGGCGACCTGGCGGCCATCCTCTCCTCGCTCACCGAGGGCGAGGTGCTCTTCCTCGACGAGATCCACCGGATGTCCCGGCCCGCCGAGGAGATGCTCTACATGGCGATGGAGGACTTCCGGGTCGACGTCATCGTCGGCAAGGGCCCCGGCGCCACCGCCATCCCGCTGGAGCTGCCCCCCTTCACCCTGGTCGGCGCCACCACCCGGGCCGGTCTGCTGCCCCCGCCGCTGCGCGACCGCTTCGGCTTCACCGGCCACATGGAGTTCTACGCCCCGGCCGAGCTCCAGCGCGTGGTGCACCGCTCCGCCACCCTGCTGGACGTGGAGATAGACCCGGCCGGTGCCGCCGAGATCGCCGGCCGCTCCCGGGGCACGCCGCGGATCGCCAACCGGCTGCTGCGCCGGGTCCGCGACTACGCCCAGGTCAAGCACGACGGCGTGGTCACTCGGGAGATCGCCGCCCAGGCGCTGCAGGTCTACGAGGTGGACGCGCGCGGTCTGGACCGCCTCGACCGCGCGGTGCTGGACGCGCTGCTGCGCCTGTTCGGCGGCGGTCCGGTCGGCCTGTCCACCCTGGCGGTCGCGGTGGGGGAGGAGGCCGAGACGGTCGAGGAGGTCGCCGAGCCCTTCCTGGTCCGCGAGGGCCTGCTGGCCAGGACGCCGCGCGGCCGGATCGCCACCGCCGCCGCCTGGGCCCACCTCGGTCTGACCCCGCCGGTGACTCCGCCGCGCGGCGCCGTGCCCGCCCAGCCCGACCTGTTCGGGAGTGCGAACGGCGCGGGATGAGACTGGCCGGTCGGAGGGTCGCCACTTTTGGCGGCAGGATGCGATGCTTGGCGTTGTCCGATCAGAGCGGGTCGCCTAGACTCCGCCGGACCGCCCCTCTCACCTGACGGGCCGACGACCACCACAGGCCGCCCGGGCGGGCGGCCCGTAAAGGACTCTGGCTGCTGTGTTTAACCTCCTTCTTCCCATCGTCATGATCGCCGTGCTGTTCATGCTCTTCCGCTCGAACAAGAAGCGGCAGGAGCAGGCCGCGCAGATGCGTTCGGCGATGGAGCCCGGCTCGGGAGTCCGCACCATCGGTGGTATGTACGCCCTGGTGAAGGCGGTCAACGACGAGACCGTCGAGCTGGAGATCGCGCCCGGTGTGGTCACCCACTACGCCAAGAGCGCCATTGCGGCCGTCCTCGACCCGCAGGAGTACGACGGCATCATCAACGGTCGCCCCGAGGAGGACGAGCTCGGTGACGACGCTCCCACCGAGGCCGACCAGGTCGAGGAGGAGGCCGGCGACGCGAAGCCGCTCAGCCTCGACAAGGACGCCCCCGAAGGCGCCACGGGCAAGGGCAGCGCCGACGGCGAGGCTGCCGCGAGCAAGTAACACGACCGGGCGACACCCCCGGCCGTAGCGGCACGAGCCGCGAGCCCACAGAGGACCTCAGGGCCGCCGCGCCCCCGTCCCGGTCCCGCCACAAGCCGGACCGGGACGACGGGGGCGGTGGCATGGACAGGGAGAAACGAGCAAGGTGGCAACACCAAAGTCGCGCCCGCGCGACGGTTACCCGGGACGGGCCCTGGCCCTGATTCTGGCGGTCACCGTCGGGCTGGTCGCCGTCATGTTCTGGACGGGTCACAAGACGCCGCGTCTGGGGATCGATCTCGCCGGTGGCACCAGCATCACGCTGACCGCCAAGTCCGACGACAAGGCCGCGATCAACAAGTCCAACATGGACACCGCGGTCACGATCATCAACAAGCGCGTCAACGCCATGGGTGTCTCCGAGACGGAGGTGCAGACCCAGGGCAGTGACACGATCATCGTCAACATCCCCAACGGCGGTGACCGGCAGGCTGCGATCGACCAGGTAGGCACCACGGCCAAGCTCTACTTCCGTCCGGTGCTCGCCTACGCGCCCACCGGTGTCAAGGCCCCGGCCCCCTCGGCCACCCCGAGCGCGACCGGCAGCGCCTCGCCGTCCGCCAAGCCGTCCGCGAGCGGCAGCGGCTCCGCCTCGCCCTCCGCGAGCGCCAGCAAGGCCGGCCGGGCCGTCACCGACGCCCTGAAGGCCGACCCGTCGGCCTCGGCGAACGCCACCCCCTCCGGCTCCGCGAGCGCGAGCGCAGGCGCGGGCAGCACCCCGTCCGCCGCCCCGAGCGCCCCGTCCCCGGCCGACATGACGGCCGCCCTCACCCAGGGCACCGTCCCGCCGGAGCTGCAGCAGCAGTTCACCGCGATGGACTGCTCGGACCCGGCCCAGCAGAAGGACTACCAGACCGACCCGGCGAAGTCCGCGGTCGCCTGCAGCTTCGACAAGGAGCAGGGCGTCTGGAACAAGTTCGCGCTCGGCCCGGTGGCGGTGAACGGCCAGGACGTCTCCAAGGCGCAGGCCACCTTCGACACCCAGGGCGGCGCCGGCTGGCAGGTCCAGCTGTCCTTCAACGACAAGGGCTCCAACGCCTTCGCCTCGACCACCGGCAAGCTGGCCACCCAGCCCGCCCCGGCCAACGAGTTCGCCATCGTGCTGGACGGCAAGGTCGTCTCCCACCCGTACGTCAACTCCTCGATCTCCGGCGGCAACGCGGTCATCTCCGGCAGCTTCACCCAGGACCAGGCGAAGAGCCTGGCCAACGTGCTGAGCTTCGGCGCCCTGCCGCTGACCTTCGACAAGAGCGACGTCACCACCGTCTCCGCCCAGCTCGGCGGCGACCAGCTGCAGGCCGGCCTGATCGCCGGTGCGATCGGCATGCTGCTGGTGGTCCTGTACTCGCTGGTCTACTACCGCGGCCTCGGCCTGATCTCGATCGCCGGTCTGGTCGTCTCGGCGGCACTGACCTACGCGATCATGTCGCTGCTCGGCGCCGGCATCGGCTTCGCGCTGAACCTGCCCGCGATCTGCGGCGCCATCGTCGCCATCGGTATTACCGCGGACTCGTTCATCGTGTACTTCGAACGCATCCGTGACGAGGTCCGCGAGGGCGCCCCGCTGCGCCCGGCCGTCCAGCGTGCCTGGCCGCGCGCCCGCCGCACCATCCTGGTCTCGGACTTCGTGTCCTTCCTCTGTGCCGCAGTGCTGTACGTGGTGTCGGTCGGCAAGGTGCGGGGCTTCGCCTTCACCCTGGGTCTGACCACCCTGCTCGACATCGTGGTGATCTTCCTCTTCACCAAGCCGCTGATCACCATGCTGGCTCGCCGCAAGTTCTTCGCGGACGGCCACCCGTGGTCCGGCCTGGACCCGAAGCGCCTGGGCGCCCGCCCGCCGATCCGGGGCAGCCGCCGCCGCTCCGCCACTGCAGCCGCGAAGGAGGCCTGACGCCATGTCGCGCTTCGGCAATCTCGGCCACCGTCTCTACCAGGGCGAGGTCAGCTTCGACTTCGTCGGCCGGCGCAAGCTCTGGTACAGCATCTCCGGTGTGATCGTGCTGGTCGCGGCGATCGGTCTGGCGATGGGCCTGCACCTGGGCATCGAGTTCAAGGGCGGGTCGGTCTACACCGTCACCAAGCCCGGCCTGTCGGTCGCGCAGGCGCAGGACGTCGCCAACAAGATCACCCACGACTCGACCGCCCTGGTGCAGAAGACCGCCAACGGTGAGGTCAGGATCCAGGTCAGCTCCGAGGAGAAGATCCCCGCGAGCACCTTCATCGAGGGCCTCTCCAAGGACCTCGGCGTCCAGACCAAGGACATCAACGCCCAGGTGATCGGCCCGAGCTGGGGCCACGAGATCTCCCAGAAGGCCCTGCTGGGCCTGGTGATCTTCATGGTGCTGGTGACGGTCTACCTGGCCATCGCCTTCGAGTGGCGGATGGCCGTCGCCGCGCTGGTCGCCCTGATCCACGACCTCCTGATCACCATCGGCGTCTACGCCCTGGTCGGCTTCGAGGTCACCCCGGGCACCGTGATCGGCTTCCTGACCATCCTCGGGTACTCCCTCTACGACACGGTCGTCGTCTTCGACACCGTGAAGGAGAACACCAAGGGCATCACCAAGCAGAACAAGCAGACCTTCAGCGAGGCGGCCAACCACGGCCTCAACCAGACCCTGGTGCGGTCCATCAACACCACCGTGGTCGCCCTGCTGCCGGTCGCCGCACTGCTGTTCATCGGTGGCGGCCTGCTCGGTGCCGGCACCCTGAACGACATCTCGCTCGCCCTGTTCGTCGGTCTCGCGGCCGGTGCCTACTCCTCCATCTGCGTGGCTACCCCGCTGTACGCGCAGCTCAAGGAGCAGACGCCGGAGATGCGGGCACTGGCCAAGAAGGTCGCAGCCCGGCGCGAGGCGGACGCCAAGGCGGCTGCCGAGGCCCCTGCGGACGCCGCGGGGCAGGCCGTCGAGGACGAGATCACGGCGGGTATGGTCGGACAGCGCAACCAGCCGACGGGCCGGTCCCGCTCCAAGGGCCGCCCGTCCGGCAAGCACTGACCCCACGCCGTAAGAGGAACCCCCGTGACCGTTGCCGATCCCGTCCTTGCCGAGCTGCTGAACAGCAGGATCCGGGACGTGCCCGACTACCCCAAGCCCGGTGTGCTGTTCAAGGACATCGCCCCGCTGCTGGCCGACGCCGAGGCCTTCGCGGCCCTCACCGAGGCGCTGGCCGGCCGGGCGAAGGCACTCGGTGCGACCAAGGTGGTCGGCCTGGAGGCGCGGGGGTTCGTCCTGGCGGCCCCGGCTGCGTTCGCGGCCGGGCTCGGCTTCGTGCCGGTCCGCAAGAAGGGCAAGCTGCCCGGCGCGGTGTACGACCAGTCGTACGAGCTGGAGTACGGCTCCGCGACGCTCGAGGTCCAGTGCGACGCCTTCGCCCCGGGCGAGAAGGTCCTAGTGGTGGACGACGTGCTGGCCACCGGAGGCACCCTGGGCGCCTCGCTGGACCTGGTCCGGCGGGCCGGTGCCGAACTGGCCGGCGTGGTCGTGCTGATGGAGCTGGGCTTCCTGCCCGGCCGCGACCGGCTGATACCGCACCTGGACGGCGCTCCGCTGGAGACGCTGGTCCTGGTCTGAGCAAGGCCGCACAGGGGCGGTGATCACTTCTGGTGATCACCGCCCCCTGCGTTTCCGGACGTCCCCCGCGGCGTCCGGCGGCCGCCGGGGCGCTCCACCCGGACGGGCTGACGGTGCCGGGACACCGCTCCCGGGGTGCCGCACCGGACCGGACGGGGCGGCCCGCCCGGCGATGCCGGCACCGTGTGGACCGGGAGGAAGCGCGATCGGGACCGGGTGGTCGAACGTCGCGGTCCCGGGCTCGGTACCATGAAGATTCACCCCTTCCCGGTCGCGCGAAGGGGAAGGCACCGCGCCCCGAGGAGTGTCCTTGCCCGACGAGGCCCAGCCCACGGCCGAGGCCGCCGCCCCCGAGAACCGGCCCGCGCCTTCGGGGGCCACCCCGGTACGTCCGGCGCCGTCCGCGGCATCGAGGCTCTCCTCCTCCGGCGGCATGCGCGCCCGGCTGGCCCGCCTCGGCGGCCAGCGCAGCACCGTGCTCAACCCGGTGCTGGAGCCGCTGTTCCGCACCATCAAGGCCAACGACCCGAAGGCCGACCCCGCCCTGCTGCGCGACATCGAACGCGCGTACGTGGTGGCCGAGAAGTGGCACCGCGGGCAGAAGCGCAAGAGCGGTGACCCGTACATCACCCACCCGCTCGCCGTCGCGACCATCCTGGCCGAGCTGGGCATGGACGCCCCGACGCTGATGGCCGGGCTGCTGCACGACACCGTCGAGGACACCGACTACGGCCTGGAGACGCTGCGCCGCGACTTCGGCGACTCGGTCGCGCTGCTGGTGGACGGCGTCACCAAGCTGGACCGGGTCAAGTTCGGCGAGGCCGCGCAGGCCGAGACGGTGCGCAAGATGGTCGTGGCGATGGCCAAGGACCCCAGGGTCCTGGTGATCAAGCTCGCCGACCGCCTGCACAACATGCGCACCATGCGCTACCTCAAGCGGGAGAAGCAGGAGAAGAAGGCCCGCGAGACCCTGGAGATCTACGCCCCGCTGGCGCACCGGCTGGGTATGAACACCATCAAGTGGGAGCTGGAGGACCTCGCCTTCGCGATCCTCTACCCCAAGATGTACGACGAGATCGTGCGTCTGGTGGCGGAGCGCGCCCCCAAGCGGGACGAGTACCTGGCAACCGTGATCGACCAGGTGCAGGGCGATCTGAAGGGGGCCCGGATCACCGCGCAGGTGACGGGCCGTCCGAAGCACTACTACTCGGTCTACCAGAAGATGATCGTGCGGGGCCGCGACTTCGCCGAGATCTACGACCTGGTCGGCATCCGGGTCCTGGTCGACACCGTCCGCGACTGCTACGCGGCGCTGGGCACCATCCACGCGCGGTGGAACCCGGTGCCGGGGCGGTTCAAGGACTACATCGCGATGCCGAAGTTCAACATGTACCAGTCGCTGCACACCACGGTGATCGGTCCCGGCGGCAAGCCGGTGGAACTCCAGATCCGCACCTTCGACATGCACCGCCGGGCCGAGTACGGCATCGCCGCGCACTGGAAGTACAAGCAGCGCGCGGTGGCCGGCGCCTCCAAGGTCCGTACCGACACGCCGACCCAGGTCCGGAAGGACGACAAGGCCGGGGCCGTCAACGAGATGGCCTGGCTGCGGCAGCTGCTGGACTGGCAGAAGGAGACCGAGGACCCGAGCGAGTTCCTGGAGTCGCTCCGGTTCGACCTCTCCAACAACGAGGTCTTCGTCTTCACGCCGAAGGGCGACGTCATAGCGCTCCCGGCGGGCGCCACCCCGGTGGACTTCGCCTTCGCGGTGCACACCGAGGTCGGCTGCCGCTGCATAGGGGCGCGGGTCAACGGCCGGCTGGTGCCGCTGGAGTCCACCCTGGAGAACGGCGACACCGTCGAGGTGTTCACCTCCAAGGCGGAGAACGCTGGACCGTCCCGGGACTGGCTGAGCTTCGTCAAGTCGCCGCGCGCCCGGAACAAGATCAAGGCGTGGTTCTCCAAGGAGCGCCGCGAGGAGGCGATCGAGCAGGGCAAGGACGCCATCGCGCGGGCGATGCGCAAGCAGGGCCTGCCGATCCAGCGCATCCTCACCGGCGACTCGCTGGTCACGCTGGCGCACGAGATGCGCTACCCCGACATCTCCTCGCTCTACGCGGCGATCGGCGAGGGCCATGTCGCGGCCCAGAACATCGTGCAGAAGCTGGTGCAGGCGCTCGGCGGCGAGGAGGAGGCCACCGACGACCTGGCCGAGACCACCACGCCGACCCGCCAGGGCCGCGCGGTGCGGCGCCGGGCCAAGGGCGACCCCGGAGTGATCGTCAAGGGCGTCGAGGACGTCTGGGTCAAGCTCTCCCGCTGCTGCACCCCGGTGCCGGGCGACCCGATCGTCGGCTTCGTCACCCGCGGCAACGGCGTCTCGGTGCACCGCACGGACTGCGTCAACGTGGAGTCGCTGACCCAGCAGCCGGAGCGCATGATCGAGGTCGAGTGGGCGGCGACCCAGTCCTCGGTCTTCCTGGTGGCCATCCAGGTCGAGGCGCTGGACCGCTCCCGGCTGCTCTCGGACGTCACGCGGGTGCTCTCGGACCAGCACGTCAACATCCTGTCCGCGGCGGTCCAGACCTCCCGGGACCGGGTGGCGATGAGCCGCTTCACCTTCGAGATGGGCGACCCGAAGCACCTGGGGCACGTCCTGAAGGCGGTCCGCGGGGTCGAGGGCGTGTACGACGTGTACCGGGTCACCTCCGGACGGAAGTGATCCGGGCGCGAACCCGCTCCTGATGTGCGCGGGGCCTCCTGTCGGTACAGGCTGGGAAGAGCTGAACCCAGTGGTAGGAGGCCCCATGAACCTCAAGCTGACGACCGTGGCCGCACTGGCCTGTGCCGCTCTGACGGCGGGCGTGCTGGGAGGCGGTGGTACGGCTCTTGCAGCCCCCGCACCCTCGGCGTCCACCGCTTCCGGGCCCAACGGCGTGGAGAAACTGTCCGGCCCGAACGTCGTCCTGGCGGCGGTCAAGGCGCTCAAGGACGGTCACTCCGCCCATGTCGACGGACGGATAGACGACGGCGTCAACCTGGTCACCTTCGACCTGTCGATGGACGTGCTCGGCAACTGCACCGGTTCCGTGAGCGAGAGCTTCCTCGGCAACTTCCAGGTGGTCAAGGCAGGCAACGACCTCTGGGTCAAGCCGGACCAGGCGTTCTGGCAGGGCCACGGCGGGCAGGCGGTGGCCCAGCTGGTGGGCGACCGCTACCTGAGGACCACCAGTGACAACGTGCAGTTCCTCGAACTCGCCTCGATCTGCGACCTGTCGGCCCTGGCGGACTCGATGTCGCCCACGGGGGTCTCGCTGACCACCGGCTCGGTGGGCACGAGCAACGGCAGGCCGGCCGTGGCGGTCCTGGGCACCAAGGGCCAGGAGCACGGCACCCTCTGGGTGGCCACCCAGGGCCGGGCCTACCCGCTGGACTTCCAGCGGACCGGCGGGATCGGCAGCGAGACGCTCAGCTTCAAGGACTTCTCCGTGCCGGTGAAGAGTGCCACCCCCGGAGCCTCCCAGAGCATCGACCTCAACCGGCTGGTCCAGGTGTTCGGGTCGAGCCAGTCCACGGCGGCCAAGACCTGACCCGGTCCGGCCCCCGCCCCGAGCGGCCCGACCCGCTGCGCGGCGGACCCGCCGGCCCGCCCGGCCCGGTCCACCGCGTGGCGGGGGCGGGGTGCCGGGCCCGGGCCCCGGAGACTGGCGGCACGGCAAGGGGCGCGGGCAACCGCGCGCACCGGGCGCCTCCGCAGAGGGCCGGTCGCGCGGTTGCCCGCGCCCCTGGAGCCGAACCGGTGCCCCGGCGGGCCCGGTGTCAGCCGCTGAACTCCTGGAGGCTCTTCTGGGCCTGGTCCAGCAGCGCCTGCCGACCCGCCAGCTCGGACTCCAGTTTGGCGACCTTGTTGGCGTTGCCGGCGGCGCGGGCCTTGTCCAGGTCGGCCTGGAGCTTGTCCACGGCGGCCTGGAGGAGGCCGGTCATGCCGGCGGCACGGGCCTTGGCCTCCGGGTTGGAGCGCTGCCACTCGGCGTCCTCGGCCTCGCGGATGGCCCGCTCGACCGCGTTGAGGCGGCCGTCCAGCTTCGGCCGGGCGTCGCGCGGTACGTGGCCGATCGCCTCCCAGCGCTCGCTGATCTCGCGCAGCGCCGCCTTGGCGGCCTTGAGGTCGGTGATCGGCAGGATCGCCTCGGCCTCGACCAGCAGGGCCTCCTTCAGCTTCTGGTTCTCGCCCTGCTCGGCGTCCCGCTCGCTGAAGGCGGCGGCACGGGCCTGGAAGAAGACGTCCTGCGCGCCCCGGAACCGGGCCCACAGCTCTTCCTCGGCGTCCCGCTGGGCCCGCCCGGCGGCCTTCCACTGCGCCATCAGGTCGCGGTAGGCGGCGGCCGTGTCGCCCCACTCGGTGGAGGCGGCCAGCGCCTCGGCCTCGGCGACCAGCTTCTCCTTGGCCGCCCGGGCCGTCTCGCGCTCCGCGTCCAGGGTCGCGAAGTGCGCCTTGCGGTGCTTGGAGAACACCGAGCGGGCGTGCGAGAAGCGGTGCCACAGCTCGTCGTCGCTCTTGCGGTCCAGGCGCGGCAGGCCCTTCCAGGTGTCCACCAGGGCGCGCAGCCGGTCGCCGGCCTCCCGCCACTGGGTGGACTCGGCCAGCTGCTCGGCCTCGGCGACCAGCTTCTCCTTGGCCGTACGGGCGTCGTCCTGGGCCTTGGCACGGGCCGCCTTGCGCTCCGCCTGCCGGGACTCGATCTCGCCGGCCAGGGTCTCGAGCCGCTGGGCGAGCGAGGCCAGGTCGCCGACCGCGTGCGCCTCGGTGACCTGCTCGCGAAGGTGGTCCAACGCGACCTGGGCGTCCTTGGCGGCCAGGTCGGTCTTGCGGACGCGGTGCTCCAGGAGGCCGATCTCGGCCTCCAGGCCCTGGTACTTGCGCTCGAAGTAGGCGAGGGCCTCCTCGGGGGAGCCCGCCTGCCAGGAGCCGACGACGCGTTCGCCCTCGGCCGTCCTGACGTAGACGGTCCCCTGCTCGTCGACACGGCCCCACGGGTCGCTGCTCACAGCGCCTCCTCCACATGACGTCGCGCCCACGGGCATGTGGTGCGCGTACGTCGTCCACAGTTGATGTGCGGCGGACCGATGGAGTCCGCCGTCCGAGCCGTCGAGTTGTCGATGCCGAGGGTGACGGCCGACGGTCAGGGCACCCTATACAACAGCAACATAGGCGACCAGCGCCGGTGCTGTCCGCATCCGGGCCGGGCGATTTCCTGCGGCGCTGCCTCCCGAACCGCTCGCGCGGGGCCGGGAAGCAGCGCCGGGTGGGATCAACCCTTGACGGTGGTCACCGAGTTGAGCACCACGTTGGCGTTCGGGGCGCCGTCGCCGCCACCGCCCTGGACACCGCCAGCGGCGATGTTGTTCAGGACGTCGAGGCCGCCGGTGATCTTGCCGAACGGGGTGTAGCTGGGGGGCAGCTGGGTGTCCTTGTAGACCAGGAAGAACTGGCTGCCGTTGGTGCCGGGGCCGGCGTTGGCCATCGCCACGGTGCCCGCCGGGTAGGTCGCGCCGGTCAGGTTCTCGTCCGCGAACTGGTAGCCGGGACCGCCCGATCCGCCGGGGTTGGTGGCGCTGGCCGTCGGGTCGCCGCACTGCAGCACGTAGATGCCCTCGGTGGTGAGGCGGTGGCACTTGACGTGGTCGAAGTAGTGCTCGCCGGAGAGGAAGGCGAAGGAGTTGACCGTGTGCGGCGCCTTCGCGGCGTCCAGGTCGAGGGTCACCTTGCCGCAGCTGGTGTCCAGCGTGGCGGTGTACTTGGCGCCGGTGTCGACCGACATGGCCGGCTCGGTCTTCCACTGCTTGCCGTTCGGCTTGCCGGGCGCCGGGTCGGTGCAGCCCTTGACCGGGGTGACGGCCGTCGGGGTCGGCGCGGCCTGCGCGGTCGCGTCCTTGGGCTTGTCCTTGTCGAACACGCCGGTCGCCCAGGCGGTCCCGCCCGCCACCACCAGGACGGCCACGACGGCGGCGCTGACGACGGCGTTGCGGCGCTTGGCCTTGCGCTGGGCCTCGACCCGGCGCTCCATCTGCCGCTCGTACTTCTCGCGGGCGAGCTGCCGCCGCCGCTGTTCGCTGCTGACCACCGGCCGTGTCTCCTGATGTCGTGCCTGCTGATGTCGGATGCCAGAGCCCCGGGAATTCCGGTACGGATCATCGCACCCACTGGCGGCCAAGTGTAGGGACCCCGTCCGTAAGTACGAGATCAACCGGGAAAGTCCACGGTCACGATTTCCCCGGGTGCCCGTGGACCAACTCACCGCTATCTGGTTCGCAACCGGTGCCGTACCGCCGGTAGGCTGCGGTGAGACCAGCGGTGACGACCAGCGAAGGCACCGCCACCCGAAGACAAGAGGATCGCGCGTGTTCGTCGCCGGATTTCCAGCCGGAGCCTGGGGCACCAACTGCTACCTGGTCGCCCCGGCGGCCGGTGAGGAGTGCGTGATCGTCGATCCCGGCCACGAAGCGGCGCAGGGTGTCGAGGACTTGATCCGCGAGCACCGGCTGAAGCCGGTCGCCGTGCTGCTCACCCACGGGCACATCGACCACGTCGCCTCGGTGGTGCCGGTCTGCGGCGCGCAGAACGTGCCCGCCTGGATCCACCCCGAGGACCGCTACATGATGGCCGATCCCGAGCGCGCCCTCGGCCGCTCGCTCGGTCGGCAGCTGATGGGCTCGATCACGGTCGGCGAGCCGGACGACGTACGGGAGTTGACCGACGGCAGTGTCCTGGAACTGGCCGGCCTCGAGCTCACCGTCGACCACGCGCCCGGCCATACCGGGGGGTCGGTGACCTTCAGGACGCCCTCGCAGGACGACATCCCTCCGGTGCTGTTCTCGGGTGACCTGCTCTTCGCCGGCTCCATCGGGCGCACGGACCTCCCGGGTGGTGACACCGCAGCGATCATGCGGTCGCTGGCCCGGGTCTGCCTGCCCCTCGACGACGCCACCGTGGTCCTCTCCGGCCACGGCTCCCAGACCACCATCGGCCGTGAGCGCGCCGCCAACCCCTACCTCAGGCAGGCGGCCGAGAGCGCGGGCTCCGCCGAGAACACAGTCGCCCCGCGACGAGGAATGTGACGGAAGAGAAGTTGAGCACCTTCACCGCCCCCAAGGGCACCTACGACCTGCTGCCGCCCAGCTCCGCGACCTTCCTGGCGATCCGCGAGCGCCTGTCCGCGCCGCTGCGCCGGGCCGGGTACGGCTACATCGAGACGCCGGTCTTCGAGGACGTCAAGCTCTTCTCGCGCGGTGTCGGCGAGTCCACCGACATCGTCACCAAGGAGATGTTCTCCCTCACCAAGCGCGGCAAGGAGGACCTCGCGCTGCGCCCCGAGGGCACCGCCTCGGTGCTCCGCGCCGCCCTCCAGGCCAACCTGCACAAGCTCGGCAACCTGCCGGTCAAGCTCTGGTACTCCGGCTCGTACTACCGCTACGAGCGCCCGCAGGCCGGCCGCTACCGCCAGTTCGCCCAGGTCGGCGCCGAGGCGATCGGCGCCGAGGACCCGGCGCTGGACGCCGAGCTGATCATCCTGGCCGACGACGCCTTCCGCTCGCTGGGCCTGAGCGACTACACGCTGCTGATCAACAGCCTCGGCGACAAGCAGTGCCGCCCGGTCTACCGCGCCGCCCTGCAGGAGTTCCTGGCCGGTCTCGACCTGGACGAGGACACCCGCCGCCGCGCCGAGATCAACCCGCTGCGCGTGCTGGACGACAAGCGCGAGTCCGTGCAGGCCCAGCTCGGCGGCGCGCCGCTGCTGCGCGACTACCTGTGCGAGGAGTGCAAGGCGTACGACGAGCAGGTCCGCGCGCTGCTCACCGCCAACGGCGTGGCCTTCACGGACGACCCCAAGCTGGTCCGCGGCCTGGACTACTACACCCGCACCACCTTCGAGTTCGCGCACAACGGCCTCGGCGCCCAGTCCGCGATCGGCGGCGGCGGCCGGTACGACGGCCTGTCCGAGATGATCGGCGGCCCCGCGCTGCCGTCCGTCGGCTGGGCGCTCGGGGTGGACCGCACCTACCTCGCCATGGAGGCCGAGGGCGTCGTCCTCGACCTGCCCGCCAGCACCTCGGTCTACGCCGTGGCGCTCGGCGAGGAGGCCAAGAACGTGCTCTTCGCCAAGGTGGTCGAGCTGCGCCGGGCCGGCGTCGCCACCGACCTCGCCTTCGGCGTCAAGGGCATCAAGAACGCCATGAAGTCCGCCGACCGTTCCGGCGCCCGCTTCGCGCTGGTGGCCGGGGACCGTGACCTCGCCGACGGTGTCGTCCAGCTCAAGGACATGACCACCGGCGAGCAGACCCCGGTCGCCCTCGAAGCACTCGTATCCACCCTGAAGGAGAAGCAGCTGTGATCCGCACGCACGACGCGGGCACGCTCCGCGCGGAGCACGCCGGAGCGACCATCACCCTGGCCGGCTGGGTCGCCCGCCGCCGTGACCACGGCGGTGTCGCGTTCATCGACCTGCGCGACGCCTCCGGCACCGTGCAGATCGTGGTCCGCGACCTCGACTCGGTGCACGGCCTGCGCGCCGAGTACTGCGTCAAGGTGGTCGGTGAGGTCCGGGTCCGCCCCGAGGGCAACGAGAACCCGGAGATCCCGACTGGCCGGGTCGAGGTCGTGGTCAGCGAGATCGAGGTGCTCTCCGAGGCCGCCCCGCTGCCGTTCCCGGTCGCCGAGTACGAGCCCGGCACGGTGAACGAGGAGGTGCGCCTGCGCTACCGCTACCTGGACCTCCGCCGTGAGGGCCCGGCCAAGGGCCTGCGCCTGCGCTCCAAGGTCAACAACATCATCCGCCGGGTGATGGAGGAGAACGACTTCCTCGACATCGAGACGCCGTACCTCACCCGCTCCACCCCCGAGGGCGCCCGAGACTTCCTCGTCCCGGTCCGCCTGCAGCCCGGCCACTGGTACGCGCTGCCGCAGTCGCCCCAGCTGTTCAAGCAGCTGCTGATGGTGGCCGGCATGGAGCGCTACTACCAGATCGCCCGCTGCTTCCGCGACGAGGACTTCCGCGCCGACCGGCAGCCGGAGTTCACCCAGCTGGACATCGAGGCGTCCTTCGTGGACCAGGAGGACATCCTGGCCCTCGGCGAGAAGATCATCGGTGCCATCTGGCGCGAGGTGCACGGCTACGAGGTCCCCAACCCGCTGCCCCGGATGACCTACGCGGACGCCATGTCCCGCTACGGCTCCGACAAGCCGGACGTCCGCTTCGGCCAGGAGCTGACCGACCTCACCGAGTACTTCAAGGGCACCGCGTTCCGGGTGTTCCAGGCGCCGTACGTCGGTGCGGTGGTCATGCCCGGCGGCGCCTCGCAGCCGCGCAAGCAGCTGGACGCCTGGCAGGACTGGGCCAAGGCGCGCGGCGCCCGCGGTCTGGCGTACGTGCTGGTGGACGCCGAGACCGGCGAGCTGCGCGGCCCGGTCGCCAAGAACCTCTCCGAGGAGCACCTGGCCGGCCTCGCCGCCGCCGCGGGTGCCAAGCCGGGCGACGCGGTCTTCTTCGCGGCCGGCAAGAAGGCGCCGTCGCAGGAGCTGCTCGGTGCCGCCCGCCTGGAGATCGGCCGCCGCTGCAACCTGATCGACGAGTCGAAGTGGGCCTTCCTCTGGGTGGTCGACTTCCCGATGTTCGAGCCGATCGAGGACGACAAGGGCGAGTTCCAGGGCTGGCACGCGGTGCACCACCCGTTCACCGCGCCGACCGCCGAGTCGCTCGCCACCTTCGACACCGACCCGGGCGCCGCGCTCTCCAACGCGTACGACCTGGTGCTCAACGGCTCGGAGCTGGGCGGCGGTTCGATCCGTATCCACCAGCGGGACGTGCAGAAGCGCGCCTTCGACGCGATCGGGCTCTCCGAGGAGGAGGCGAGCTCGCAGTTCGGCTTCCTGCTGGACGCCTTCAACTACGGCCCGCCGCCGCACGGTGGCGTCGCCTTCGGCCTGGACCGGATCGTCACCCTGCTCGGCGGGTACGACACCATCCGCGACGTGATCGCCTTCCCGAAGACCTCCACCGGCGGCGACCCGCTGACCGGCGCCCCGACCCCGATCACCCCGGCCCAGCGCCGCGAGGCGGGCGTGGACGCGCAGCCGAAGGCCGCGGGGGAGGCGAAGGTTCGCGAGGAGGCCAGGAAAGAGGCTCCCAGCGAAGGCTGACCCTGCGTCAGTAGCATGACCCTCCACGGCCCCGGCCCGGTGTGACGACACCGGACCGGGGCCGGTCCACAGTGGCCCACAACGGAGTGCGACTCGCGAAGGACCAACCATGACCGTACGTACCAGAGTTGAGCAGCCATCGGATGCCCCGGCGACCAGACGGGTGCACATGGCCGCTTTCCCGGGGCCGGACGAGGCCGACCTGGTGGACGCGTTGCGCCGCGACCCGTCCTGGCGGGACGAGCTCTCCGTGGTCGCCGTCACGGACCTGGAGAACCGCGAACTGGTCGTCGCGCACGCCCTGTTGACGCGCCTTCGGATCGGCCACGGCGAGGGCCTGGCGCTGGCCCCGGTCGCGGTCGCGCCGGAGTGGCAGCGCAAGGGCATCGGCCGGCTCGTGGTCCGCGCCGCGCTGGACGCGGCGGAGGCGGCGGGGGAGCAGCTGGTGGTGGTCCTCGGCGACCCCGGCTACTACGGGCACTTCGGCTTCACCCCCGCCTCCCGGCACGAGATCACCGGACCGTTCCCGGTGCGCGACGACTACTTCCAGGCCCTGCCGCTCAGCGCCTACGACGGCCGCCCGCGCGGCCTGTGCCGCTACCCGACGCCGTTCGACGGAGTCTGATCCCCCTCGGGGACCGGCCGGGGTCGCGGTGCGGCCCCGGTGGCGGCGGCTGCCCGTACGGCTCCACAGGCGGGTCCGGCGGGCGGTTCCCCGGCTCCGGGGGCCTGCCACTGGGCCCCGGCGCCCCGGGCTCCTCCGCCCGCCCCGCCCCGCCGCGCCCGGCTCACCCGATCTCGACGGTCTCCCGGCAGCTGCGGATGAAGGCCACCATCGCGGGGGTCACCGGCTGGTCGCGGAGCCAGTACAGGCCGACCTGGCTCGGGCTCAGCCCGCGGACCGGGCGGAACGCCACGTCCGGGCGCGGGGCCAGCCGTCGCATCGACTCGGGGGCGAGGCCGATGCCCTGCCCGCAGGCCACCGCAGCCAGCCACTCGTCCGCGTTGTGCGCCACGGTGGCGATCCTGGCCGCTCTGCCGCCGCGCTCCTCCGTGCCGAGCCAGTAGTCCCGCCAGGCTCCGGCCTCCTGCGGGATCGCCACGAAGGGCTCGTCCAGCAGGTCGGCGAAGTCCAGCGTCTCGTGGGCGGTCAGCGGGTGTTCGACCGAGAGTGCCGCCCAGCGCTCCTCCGTGCCCAGCCGGGCGGTCGCGAACTCCCGGGCGAGCCCGGCGGGGGCGTGCCAGAGCGCCAGGTCGATCTCGCCGGAGGCGAGTCCCGAGGTGGGGTCGAACCAGTTGTTCTGGCGCATCCGGACCTGCCAGCCGGGCATCAGGCGGCCGAACTCCGCGATGGTGGGCAGCCCCACGAGATTGATGGTGCTGCCCTCGAAGCCGACCCGCAGCGTGCCGCCCGCCGCCTCCGCCTGCCGGGTGGCCCGCAGCGCCACCTCCCAGCTCTCCAGCAGCGTCGCGGTGTGGGCGGCCAGCGCGAGCCCGGCCGCCGTGGGCGTCACACCGTCCCGGGAGCGCCGGAACAGGGTGACGCCGAGCTGGCTCTCCAGTCGGCGGATCTGCTTGGTCAGGGTGGGCTGGGAGACGAACAGCCGGCCCGCCGCGGCGGTGAGCTGACCCTCTTCGCAGACGGTGGCGAAGTAGCGCAGCAACCGGGTGTCGATATCCATGCCCCAAGGTTATGGAGGGGGCTATTGGACCTCGGCGGCGGGGCAGGGCAGAGTTGATCACCCGCCAGGCGGGTCGGTACCGGCAGTGCAGGGGGCTGCCGGTCCCGTCGCCTGGCCTCGGTGTGCCCTGGTGCGTGCTCTGACGTGCCCTGAGGGGTGGCCGGCTGCTCCCCAAGGGCCGCCTGCCGGGCATTCGCTTCCACAACCCGCCTGCGCACCAGGTGACTTCAGGCCGACCCGAGGGAAGCCGCCGGCCCGGTGGACAGCACCCGGACCGGTCCGAGGACCTGCCAGGCCGTGCGTCCGGAACCGCGGCCGCCGACCGGCCCGCCGCGTTCGGTGCCCTGCCGCCGGATCGCCGCTGCCATCGCGCGGCGGCAGCGCACCCTGGCGTGAACCGCTCCGTGAATCCCGGCCGGGCCGCGCCCCGGTGGTCCTGACCATTGCCCCCGGCCATCGCCCCGGCCCGCGGCCGCGCTCCCGGGGCTTCTGCAGCCGTCGCGGCGGGTACGGTCCCGGTCGAGGGCCGCCCGGCGGCCATGACCTGCGGGTGGGGCGGATCGCCCGTAGCGTGAGTGCCTATCGGCATCCGGCGAGCGGAGGGCACAGTGGCGGCGGCATCCGGGCGGCTTCCCAGGAAGCCGTACGAGAAGGAACTCCTGCGACTGCAGAGCGAGTTGGTGAAGCTCCAGGGCTGGGTGCGGGCCGAGGGCGTCCGGCTGGTGGTGGTCTTCGAGGGGCGGGACGCGGCGGGCAAGGGCGGGGCGATCAAGCGGGTGACGGAGTACCTGAACCCACGCGTCGCCCGGATCGCGGCCCTCCCCGCGCCGACCGAGCGTCAGCGCGGCCAGTGGTACTTCCAGCGGTACGTGGAGCAGCTGCCGGCGGCGGGCGAGATCGTGCTCTTCGACCGCAGCTGGTACAACCGGGCCGGGGTGGAGAAGGTGATGGGCTTCTGCACCGACGAGCAGTACTGGCAGTTCCTGCACCAGTGCCCGACCTTCGAGCGGATGCTGATCGAGGCGGGCGTCCTGCTCCGCAAGTACTGGTTCTCGGTCAGCCTGGAGGAGCAGGAGCGGCGGTTCCGCTCGCGCCTGGAGGACCCCATGCGGCAGTGGAAGCTGTCGCCGATGGACACCGAGTCGATCACCCGCTGGGAGGAGTACTCCCGGGCCAAGGACGAGATGTTCGTCTACACCGACATCCCCGAGTCGCCCTGGAACGTGGTGGAGAGCGACGACAAGCGGCGGGCCCGGATCAACATGATCGCCCACCTGCTCTCCAGCGTCCCGTACCGGGAGGTCGACCGGCCGGAGGTCGAGCTGCCCGCCAGGCCGCCGTCCAAGGGGTACCAGCGGCCGCCGCGCGATCTGCAGAAGTACGTGCCGGACCACGCGGCGAGGCTGGAGCGGTCCGCCCCGGCGGAGAGCTCGGCGAAGCGCCCGTCGAAGGAGCAGAAGGACCGGAAGGACCGGAAGGACGGGAGGAAGGGCCGGAGGAAGGACCGCGGGAAGAGGTAGCCGTCAGGTGGGCTGCCCCGCCGCCGCGCCGGTGGCCAGGTCGGGGCCCCAGCGCTCCAGGGACTCCTCCAGGTCGAGCGGCCCGGGGCGCAGGCCGGAGCCCTCGCCCGGCCAGTCCTCGCGGGGGACGCGCCACATCAGCTCGAACTCGTTGCCGTCCGGGTCCTTGGCGTAGAACGACTTGGACACCAGGTGGTCGGTCGCGCCGACCAGGGCGCCGCGCTCGTGCAGCCGGGTGCCGATCTCGGCCAGTTCGCCGAGCGTGCCGACCTCCCAGGCCAGGTGGTAGAGCCCGACTCTGCCCTGTTCGGGTCCGGGGGCGTCCGCGCCGATCGCGAACAGGCCCAGGTCGTGGTCGTTGAGGCTGTCGGGTGCGCTGAGGAAGGCGGCCCGGCCGGCTGCCAGGTGGTCGAGCCGGAAGCCGAAGACGGCGGTGTAGAACTCGACCGAGCGGTCGAGGTCGCGGATCCAGAGCACCGCGTGGTTGAGGCGGCGGACAGGCATGGTGGGGCTCCCGGGCGGTTCGTGCGGTTGGCGGGGCCCAGCGTACGCCGATCAGGTTCAAATTCGAACTAAAACGTTCTGCCGATCCTGTCGGCGCACTCGCATAGGCTTCACGCGTGGACGAACCGGACCTCTTCACCGCCGCCGCCGAGGAACGCCAGGCCAAGGAGCCGGGGCGGGCCCCGCTCGCCGTACGGATGCGCCCGCGCACCCTCGACGAGGTGGCCGGGCAGCGGCAGCTGCTCAAGCCCGGATCGCCGCTGCGCCGCCTGGTCTCCGGCTCGCGGGGTCCCGCCGCGACCAGCTCGGTGATCCTCTGGGGTCCGCCCGGCACCGGCAAGACCACCCTGGCCCACGTCATCAGCCAGGCCGTCGAGGGCCGCTTCGTCGAACTCTCCGCGATCACCGCCGGGGTCAAGGAGGTCCGCGCGGTCATCGACGGCGCCCGCCGGGCCGTCGGCATGAGCGGCCGGGAGACGGTGCTGTTCCTGGACGAGATCCACCGCTTCTCCAAGGCCCAGCAGGACTCCCTGCTGCCCGCGGTGGAGAACCGCTGGGTCACCCTGATCGCCGCCACCACCGAGAACCCCTACTTCTCGGTGATCTCCCCGTTGCTCTCCCGCTCGCTGCTGCTCACCCTCGAGTCGCTCACCGACGAGGACATCCGCGCCCTGCTGCACCGGGCGGTGGCGGACGAGCGCGGGCTCGCGGGCAGCGTCGAGCTGAGCGCCGAGGCCGAGGACCACCTGGTCCGCCTGGCCGGGGGAGACGCCCGCCGGGCGCTCACCACCCTGGAGGCGGCGGCCGGTGCGGCGCTGGAGAAGAACGAGGAGACGCTCACCCTCGCCACCACCGAGACGGCCGTCAACCAGGCCGCCGTCCGCTACGACAAGGACGGCGACCAGCACTACGACGTCGCCAGCGCCCTGATCAAGTCGATCCGGGGCAGCGACGTGGACGCCACGCTGCACTACCTGGCCCGGATGATCGAGGCCGGCGAGGACCCGCGCTTCATCGCCCGCCGGCTGATGATCTCCGCCAGCGAGGACATCGGCCTGGCCGACCCGACCGCGCTGCCCACCGCGGTCGCCGCCGCCCAGGCGGTCGCGCTGATCGGCTTCCCCGAGGCGAGGATCATCCTCTCCCAGGCGGCCATCGCGCTGGCGCTGGCGCCCAAGTCCAATGCCGCGTACCTGGCGATCGACGCCGCCCTGGCCGACGTGCGGCAGGGGCTGGCGGGCGCCGTCCCGCCGCACCTGCGGGACGCGCACTACGGCGGCGCGGGCAAGCTCGGCCACGGCCAGGGCTACCAGTACCCGCACGACCTGCCCGGCGGCATCGCCGCGCAGCAGTACGCGCCGGACTCGGTGCACGGCAGGGCGTACTACCACCCGACCCGGCACGGCGGTGAGGCCCGCTACGCGGACATCGTCGAGTGGACCAGGGGCAGGCTCAAGGGGGAGTGAGCCGGGGCCGGGCGCTGCGGTCGGGCGCTGTGGTCGGCCGGGTGGGTGATCGACGGTATACTCGGTCGAAGTGCCATGTTCCGGGTACGGCAGCGGATGCGAGTCCGACTGACCGGCCGCACCAGCGGGACAGTGGCCCGAAGCTCCCCTCGGGGGCTTCAGGAGCGTTGCGCACCGGTTTCGGTGTCGCGGGCAGCCCATCACCCCGGTGGCGGTGGGCGGTGCGTGTGCAAGCACATTCGTGCCCGGCTCCGGAGAGCGGCTGACCGTCCTCGGACGGTTTTTCTCCGGGTCGCGAGGAGCAACCTCCGTCAACACCTGGTGAAGCCGTATTCGTAAAGCAAGAGAGGTTTGGTTCATGGCGAACCAGAAGCGCCCCAAGGTCAAGATTGCCCGTGCGCTGGGCATTCCGCTGACCCCGAAGTCCGTCAAGTACTTCGAGGCCCGCCCGTACCCGCCCGGCCAGCACGGCCGTGGCCGCAAGCAGAACTCTGACTACAAGGTCCGTCTGACCGAGAAGCAGCGTCTGCGCGCCCAGTACGACCTCAGCGAGAAGCAGCTGGCCCGCGCCTTCGACCGCGCGAAGAAGGTCGAGGGCAAGACCGGTGAGGCGCTCATCGCCGAGCTGGAGACCCGTCTCGACGCCCTGGTCCTGCGTTCGGGCATCGCCCGCACCATCTACCAGGCCCGTCAGATGGTCGTGCACGGCCACATCGAGGTCAACGGCGGCAAGGTCAACAAGCCGTCGTTCCAGATGAAGCCGGGCTACGTCGTCACCGTGCGCGAGCGCAGCAAGGCGAAGACCCCGTTCGAGATCGCCCGTGAGGGTGGCAACGCGGGTGAGGGTCAGACCCCGAAGTACCTCGAGGTCAACCTCAAGGCCCTGGCCTTCCGCCTGGACCGCGCCCCGCAGCGTCGTGAGGTCCCCGTGGTCTGCGACGAGCAGCTGGTCGTCGAGTACTACTCGCGCTGACCCGCGAGCGGTACCGCACCGAGCCCCCACCGCCTCCGGGCGGTGGGGGCTCGGTCCTTTTCCGGCGGCCGGCCGCCGTCAGCGAGCGGGCACCGGGGAGGGCTGCGCCGGGCGCGGGCCCGGCAGGCCGCCGTCGCCCGGCGGACCGGGCAGTTCGCCGCCCAGCGCCCGGCGGACCGCCGCGTCCAGGTCCAGTGCGGCACCCAGCTCGAACGCCTCGTCGAACTCCTGCTCGGTCAGTCCTGCCCTGGCCCGTGCCTCGCACTCCCGGTAGGGCCCGTTGAAGATCCGCGAGCCGAAGAACGGCGTACCGACCGCCTGCCACATCCGGTGTGCCGCACCCTGCAGCACCCGTGCCTCGAACAGGTCCGAGTCCGGGCCCTCGGTCTCCAGCACCGCCAGCACGTCCATCGCCAGCACGATCCCCAGCAGGTCGCGGAAGAGATGGTTCAGCCGCACGCACTCGCGGGCGCGGGCGCGGGCCGTCCGCAGCTCTCCGGCGGCCCAGTCGGAGTACGCGAGGGCGAACAGCGCGTACGCGTACGCCCACTTCTCGCCGTGCGCCTCGCAGATCCCGCGGACCCGGTCCAGCCAGAGGTTGCCGGTCTCCGTCTCACCCTGGAACAGGTGGGCGATGCCGAGCTCGAACATCGCCATCAGCACGTTGCAGTTGAGCTCGCCGATCGTGTTGTAGTGCCAGAGCGCCTCCTCGAACAGCACGGCGGCGCGGGCGGGTTCGTCGCCGATCAGCGCCGCGCAGCCCTGCCGGTGCACCGCGTAGGCCAGTGCCCGGTCGTCCCCGGTCGCCACCGCCTGGCGGCGGCACTCCTCCAGCACCGGCCCGGCGCTGGCGAGATCACCCTGGAGGGTGGCCATGTAGCCGGTCACCCAGAGCGCCTTGGCGCGGGCCTCGGTGGGTTCGGGGGCCAGCGCCAGCGAACGGTCCAGCCAGTGCCGGCCCTCGCCGAGGTGGCCCGAGCCGACCCAGAAGAACCAGAGCGTCCCGGCCAGTACCAGGGCCAGCTGCTCCTCACCCGGCTCGGTCAGGCAGAACTCCAGCGCCGCGCGGAGGTTGGGGTGCGCCAGGCTGGTCCGCTCGGCGGTCTCGGCCTGCCGGGGGCCGAACCACTCGGCCTCGCCCCAGGTGGCCAGGCCCAGGTACCAGTCCCGGTGGCGGCGGCGCAGCCGCAGTTCGTCCCCGGTGGTGCGGAGCCACTGGCCGCCGTACTCGCAGAGCGTGTCGAGCATCCGGAACCGGACGCCGCCGCTGCCCCGACCCGACCTCCCGGCCTCCCTCCCGGCCGGCCGGCCGACGGGCTCCGCCACCCGCAGCACGACGGACTTGGCGACCAGCTGGTCCAGCAGGTCGAGGACCTGGTCGGCCTCGATCGCGCCGCCGGCGCAGACGTACTCGGCCGCCTCCAGATCGAAGCTGCCCGCGAAGACCGAGAGGCGCGCCCAGAGTAAACGTTCCTGCAAAGTGCAGAGCTCGTGACTCCAGCCGATCGTGGTGCGGAGGGTCTGGTGGCGCAGCAGCGCACCGCGCGCACCCCCGGTGAGCAGGCGGAAGCGGTCGTCCAGGCGCAGCGCGATCTGCTCCACCGAGAGCGCCCGCAGCCGCCCGGCCGCCAGTTCGACGGCCAGCGGGATGCCGTCCAGGCGGCGGCAGAGTAGCGCGATCTCCTCGGCGTTGTGCTCGTCCAGGCGGAACCCCGGCAGCACGGCCGCCGCCCGGTCGGCGAACAGGCGCACGGCGTCCGCGGTGGCGCCGGGCACGGCGGTCACCGACAGCGGGGCGACCGGCAGCAGGTGCTCGGCCGGGCTCCGCAGCGACTCCCGGCTGGTGGACAGCACCCGGAGCCGAGGGGCCGCCCGCAGCAGCGCGTCCACCAGCTCGGCGCAGGCCGCCACCAGGTGCTCGCAGCCGTCCAGCACCAGCAGCAGCTCGCGGTCGGCCAACTGCTCGGTCAGGACGTCGACCGGCGGCCGGGCCGTGGAGTCGGTCAGGCGCAGTGCCTCCAGGACGGCGTGCCCGAGCAGCTCCGGGTCCTGCACCCCGGAGACCTCGACCAGCCGGATGCCGTCCGCGAAGCCGCCCGCCGCCTCGGCCAGGGTGGCGGCGCGCAGCGCCAGCCTGCTCTTGCCGACGCCGCCGGGGCCGGTGACGGTGACCAGCCGGGCGAACTCCAACAGGCGTGCCACTTCGGCGAGTTCGGTGGCCCGGCCGATGAAGCTGGTCAGCTCGGCCGGGAGGTGGCGGGCCGGTGGCCCGTGCAGTGCGGCTCTGCCCGGTGTCCCTGGTTCGTTCTCCATCGCCTGCCCCCGTTCCGGACGTGTATCGAAGGCGACAACGACCCGGCCGACGGGGAGGTCACGGGGGCTGGGCACGGAGTCGACGGCCAGGGGTGCGGCCGCCGCGCGCACGGCGGCAGGCGACGCGCTCACCGGCGCCCGGTGGGCACCGCGCGCCCCGCGAGGGGCCGCAAGGGCCGCGGTGCCCCGGTGCTCCGTCCCGCCCCGGAGCCCTTCCCGTGGGCAAGATCCGCCGGACGGGGAATCCGGTCGGGAAAGTGCACCTGGTCACGGTAGGGTTCCCCTCTGAGGAAGTTGCAAGGCGAGGGAGCGCGCAAGGTGTCCGTGGGAGAGCTGGCCGGCCTGCTGGTGGCCGTGTTCTGGGCGGTCCTGGTCACCCTGCTCGCGGTCGTGCTGGTCCGGCTCTCCCGGGTGCTGAAGGAGGCCACCGTCCTGGTCTCCGCGGTGACCGAGCAGGCCGTGCCGCTGCTGGTGGACGCGGGCGCGGCCGTCCGCAGCGCCAACGAGCAGCTGGACCGGGTCGACGAGATCACCGCGAACGTCCAGGACGCCGCGGCCAACGCGAACGCGCTCTCCTCCACCGTCGCCGCCACCATCGGCGGCCCGCTGGTCAAGGTCGCCGCGTTCAGCTACGGCGTCCGCAAGGCGGTCAACCGCCGGCAGGCCGGTGCGACGGTCCCGCAGCAGGCGAGCGAGCGCGAGGAGCTGGCCCGGCTGATCCGGGCCGAGGTCCGGGCGGCCACCGCGCCGCGCAACGGTCTGCTCTCCCGTGTCCGGCGAGCCGTGAGGGGCTGACCATGGTTCGACGAATCTTCTGGATGGCAGTCGGCGCCGGTGCCACCGTCTGGGCCATGAAGAAGGCCGACGAAGCCGTCCACCGGCTCACCCCCGACAGCCTGTCGGGCACCGCGGCCCGCGGTGCGTTGCACCTCGGCGACCTGGCCAAGCGCTTCGCCGGCGACGTCCGGGCCGCGATGACCGAGCGCGAGGAGCAGCTCAAGGCCGACCTCGGGCTGGACGGCACCGCCGTGGTCGAGCCGCCGCGCCGCCGTACCGGAGCGCTGCGCGCCGAGCCCCGGTACCGAGCTATTTCGGCGGCGCCGGGCTCCCCGGCCGCCGCCCTGCCCTCGTCCCACAGTCTTCGCACCACCCCCCAAGCCATAGCTGCAACGCCCCGCCGGCTCGAAGAGCTGCCGGGCGGCACACCCAACCGGAAGGACCACTGATGGAGTCGGCAGAGATCCGCCGCCGCTGGCTGCGATTCTTCGAGGAGCGCGGGCACACTGTCGTTCCGTCGGCGTCCCTGGTCGCCGACGACCCCACCCTGCTGCTGGTCAACGCAGGCATGGTGCCCTTCAAGCCGTACTTCCTGGGCGAGGTGAAGCCCAGTTACACCCGTGCCACCAGCGTGCAGAAGTGCGTCCGCACGCTGGACATCGAGGAGGTCGGCAAGACCACCCGGCACGGGTCCTTCTTCCAGATGTGCGGCAACTTCTCCTTCGGTGACTACTTCAAGGAAGGAGCCATCAAGTTCGCCTGGGAGCTGCTCACCACTCCCGTCGCGGACGGCGGCTACGGCCTGGAGAAGGAGAAGCTCTGGATCACCGTCTACCAGGACGACGACGAGGCCGAGCAGATCTGGCGCGAGGTCATCGGCGTCCCGTCCGAGCGCATCCAGCGCCTGGGCATGAAGGACAACTTCTGGTCGATGGGCGTCCCCGGCCCGTGCGGCCCGTGCTCGGAGATCTACTACGACCGCGGCCCCGCCTACGGCGAGGAGGGCGGCCCGGCCGCCAACGACGAGCGCTACATGGAGATCTGGAACCTGGTCTTCATGCAGTACGAGCGCGGTCACGGTGACGGCAAGGACGGCTTCGAGATCGTCGGCGACCTGCCGAGCAAGAACATCGACACCGGTCTCGGCCTGGAGCGCCTCGCCGCGATCCTGCAGGGCGTCGACAACCTCTTCGAGATCGACACCACCCGCTCCATCCTGGACCGGGCCGCCGAGCTCACCGGTCACACCTACGGTGCCGACCACAAGTCGGACGTCTCGCTGCGCGTGGTCGCCGACCACATCCGCACCGCCGTGATGCTGATCAGCGACGGCGTCACCCCCGGCAACGAGGGCCGCGGCTACGTGCTGCGCCGCATCCTGCGCCGCGCCATCCGCAACATGCGCCTGCTCGGTGCCACCGACCCGGTCGCCCGCGAGCTGACGGACATCACCATCAAGGCGATGGGCCCGCAGTACGCGGAGCTGCTGGAGGAGCGCAAGCGCATCGAGACGGTCGCCGCCGCCGAGGAGGCGTCCTTCCTCCAGACGCTGCGCACCGGCACCGTGATCCTGGACACCGCCGTCACCGAGGCCAAGCAGGCCGGCAGCGCCGTGCTCTCGGGCGAGAAGGCGTTCCAGCTGCACGACACCTACGGCTTCCCGATCGACCTCACCCTGGAGATGGCCGACGAGCAGGGCCTCCAGGTGGACGAGGCCGGGTTCCGCCGCCTGATGAAGGAGCAGCGGGACCGGGCCAAGGCCGACGCCAAGGCCAAGAAGATGGGCCACGCCGACGTGTCCGCCTACCGCGAGGTGGCCGACAAGTCCGGTGCCAGCGTCTTCACCGGCTACACCCACATCGAGGGCGAGGCCACCGTGGTCGGCCTGGTGGTGGACGGCGTTCCGGCGCCGGCCGCGACCGAGGGCGACGAGGTCGAGATCGTGCTCGACCGGACCCCGTTCTACGCCGAGGGCGGTGGCCAGCTCGCCGACCAGGGCCGGATCCGGCTCGACTCCGGCGCGGTCGTGGAGATCCGCGACGTGCAGCAGCCGGTCCCCGGTGTGATCGTGCACAGCGGTGCGGTGCTCTTCGGTGAGGTCGTGCTCGGTGCCTCCGCGTACGCCAGCATCGACGTGGACCGCCGCCGGGCCATCGCCCGTGCGCACTCCGCCACCCACCTGACCCACCAGGCGCTGCGCGACGCGCTCGGCCCGACGGCCGCCCAGGCCGGTTCGGAGAACGCCCCGGGCCGCTTCCGCTTCGACTTCGGTTCGCCCGCCGCCGTGCCCGGCAGCGTGCTGACCGACGTCGAGCAGAAGATCAACGAGGTGCTGACCCGCGAGCTCGAGGTCACCGCCGAGGTCATGACGATGGACCAGGCCCGCAAGGCCGGCGCCATCGCGATGTTCGGCGAGAAGTACGGCGACTCGGTCCGCGTGGTCACCATCGGCGACTTCTCCAAGGAGCTGTGCGGCGGTACGCACGTCGGCAACACCGCCCAGCTGGGCCTGGTGAAGCTGCTCGGCGAGTCCTCGATCGGCTCCGGCGTGCGCCGCGTCGAGGCGCTGGTCGGCGTGGACGCGTACAAGTTCCTGGCCCGTGAGCACACCGTGGTCTCCCAGCTCACCGAGCTGGTCAAGGGCCGCCCGGAGGAGCTGCCGGAGAAGATCTCCGGCATGCTCGCCAAGCTCAAGGACGCCGAGAAGGAGATCGAGCGCTTCCGCGCCGAGAAGGTGCTGGCCGCCGCCGCCGGGCTGGCCGCCGAGGCCGAGGACGTCCGGGGTGTCGCCCTGGTCGCGGCCAGGGTCGCCGACGGCACTGGCGCGGACGAGCTGCGCAAGCTGGTCCTGGACGTCCGGGGCCGCCTGGGCTCCCGCCCGGCCGTGGTCGCCGCCTTCACCGTGGCGAACGACCGCCCGCTGACCGTGATCGCCACCAACGAGGACGCCCGCTCGCGCGGCGTCAAGGCCGGTGAGCTGGTCCGCACGGCCGCCAAGACGCTCGGCGGCGGCGGTGGCGGCAAGGACGACGTCGCCCAGGGCGGCGGCACCAACCCGGCGGCCGTGGACGAGGCGATCGCCGCCGTCCGTGCCCTGGTGGCGGAGCGCGCCAGCTGATGGAGGAGCAGCAGGAGAAGGTCTTCCGCCGGGGCCGCCGGATCGCCGTGGACGTGGGTGACGCCCGGATCGGGGTGGCGTCCTGCGACCCCGACGGGCTGCTCGCCACGCCCGTGGAGACGGTCCCCGCCGGGGGCCGCTCCCAGGCACGGCTCAAGGAGATCGTCGAGGAGTACGACGCGATCGAGGTCGTGGTCGGCCTGCCCCGCTCGCTGAGCGGCAAGGAGGGCCCGGCCGCGGCCAAGGTCCGGGCGTACGCCGGGCGGCTGGCCGCGCTGGTCGCACCGGTGACGGTCCGCCTGGTGGACGAGCGGATGACCACGGTCACCGCCGCCCAGGGCCTGCGGGCCTCCGGGCGGAGCTCCAAGAAGGGCCGCTCGGTCATCGACCAGGCGGCGGCGGTGGTCATCCTGCAGAGCGCCCTGGAGACCGAACGGGTGAGTGGACGGGCTCCCGGCGAGTGCGTCGAACCGATGAACTGACCGGTCTGGTCTAGCTTCCCTGAGGGGGGCGCTGGGGGGGGGGGCGCCCGGGGCCCCCCCAGGCGGGGTGCTGCAGCCCACGAGGCCGCGCGCGCCCCCCGCCGACCCCACCCCCCCCCGACACCCCGCCCCCANGTGCGGACGCGTCCGCACGGGCCCCCTCGCTGTGTCGTCCATCGACCGAGAGGCCGCCTTGACCGACCCGTACTCCACCCCCGGCCTGACCCCCGGACACCTCGGTGCACCCGTGACCGAGCCGGAGGGGCTGCCGCCGGGGCAACCGTACGGGTACGAGCCGCCGGACCCGCGGCGGCTGCGCACCGGAGCGGCCTGCTGCCTGAGCGTGTTCGCGGTGCTGGCGGTGGCCGCGGCGGTGGCGCTCGGCGGACTGCTGCTCTGGCCGAAGGGGCAGCCGAAGGCGGCCGACTATGTGGGGAACGGCACAGGGACGGTCCAGGTCTCGGTGCCGAGAGGCGCCAGCCTGACCCAGATCGGTAAGAGTCTTGTGAAAGCTGATGTGGTGGCGAGCGTCAAAGCCTTCACAGATGCGGCGGCCAACACCCCGGCCGGAACCCGGATCCAGCCCGGTACGTACACGCTGAAGCGGAAGATGTCCGCCGCCGCCGCGCTCGGGGTACTGCTCGACCCGGCCAACGCCAACGCGCTCACCATCCCGGAGGGCTGGCGGGCCGCGCAGATCTACGCGGCGGTCGACCAGAAGCTGAAACTGGCCCCCGGTACCACCGCGAAGACCGCCCAGCAGAAGGCCGGAGACCTGGAACTGCCGGACATCACGGGCGGGAAGATCGAGGGCTTCCTCTTCCCCTCCACCTACGCCGTCACCGACGAGACCACCGCGATCGACCTGCTCAAGCAGATGGTCGAACAGGCCGCGCGGGTGCACCAGACGGAGGGCGTCGACGCCGCGGCCGTCCTCAACCGCCAGTCGCCGTACGGGCTGGTGACCGTTGCCAGCCTGCTGGAGGGCGAGGCGGACAACCCCGAGGACATGGCGAAGGTCGCCCGGGTCATCTACAACCGCCTGGCGAAGAACATGCCGCTGCAGCTCGACTCGACCATCAACTACGCGCTTGGCCGCTCCACGCTCACCACGACGGGCGACGACACCAAGCTGGACTCCCCGTTCAACACCTATCTGCACCCCGGTCTGCCGCCCACCCCGATCGCCAACCCGGGCCAGGACGCGCTGCGCGCGGCGGCCCACCCCGCCGACGGGGACTGGCTCTACTTCGTGACCGTGAAGCCCGGGGACACCCGCTTCACCGACAGCCTCGAACAGCAGCAGAAGAACGTCGCCGAGTTCAACGCCAACCAGGCCACCAGAAGTTCCTCACCCGGTGCGAGTGGTCACTGAGGCGGATTGCCCCGGACGGACGTTTTGCTGCGGTACGGTAACGTCTTCCCCCGGGCGTCGCGCTAGCACGCCGGTTCGAGGAGTAACCGGGACCAGTTCCCGGGTGACCGCCACTGGACGCGGTCGGCTCCGTCCTGTCGGTTGGTATAAGGGGTTCGATGACTGATCTGGGCGGGGGCTACCAGCCCCAGGGCGCGCAGCCGTGGCACCCAGGCGACCCCGGGTACGGCGGTCAGGGACAGCAGCAGCAGCCGACGGTCGAGCAGCTCCAGCAGCAGATGGCCGGACAGCAGCAGACCGGAGCCTGGCAGCAGGTACCGCAGCAGGTGGCGCAACAGCACCAGCAGGGCCAGCAGTTCGCTCAGGCCCAGTACGGTCAGCAGGGCTACCCGCAGCAGCAGGGCTGGCAGCAGGACGCTCCCCCGGCCGCCGGCTGGGCGGCGGACCCGCAGGGCCAACAGTTCCACCAGGGGCAGCAGGGCCAGCAGGGCCAGCAGGGACAGCAGTTCAACGGCCAGTCGTACGGCGGTCAGCAGTTCGACGTCCAGCAGCAGATGCCGCAGCAGGCACAGCAGCAGGGCCAGTTCGTGCCGGGCGGCGGTCAGTTCGACCAGTACGGCTACCCGCAGCAGCAGATGCCGCAGCAGGCCCAACAGCCCTCGATCCCGCAGCAGTTCATGCCGCCGGGGCAGCAGGTTCCGCAGACCCAGCAGATGCCGCAGGCGCAGCCCGGGCAGCAGGCTCCGCAGGCCCAGCAGATGCCGCAGGCGCCGCAGCCCGTCCGCCGGCAGCAGCCGCAGGTCCCGCAGCCTGCGCCTTCGGAGACGGACGGGTTCGACTGGGAGGCCGAGGCCGCCGCGCTCGACGCCCCCGCGGCGGCCGAACCGGTCGTCGAGGAGTGGGCCGAGGAGGAGCAGCACGCCGGGTACTCCGAGGACGCCGAGCAGGCCCTCGACGAGGACCGCCCGTCCCTCTTCGGCGGCGAGGAGGAGCCGGTCACCCGGGAGTCCGAGCGCAAGCGCAAGGAGAAGGGCAAGAAGGAGGGCCGCCGGAACCGGGGCGCCTGCCTGATCGTCGCCATCGCGCTGCTCGGTGCCACCGCCGGGGCCGGCTGGTTCGGTTACGGCTTCTACCAGAAGCACTTCGGCCCGCCGCCGGACTACACGGGCGACGGAAGCGGTTCGGTGAACGTCGAGATCAAGCCCGATGCCACCGGCGAGGCGATCGGCCAGACGCTCAAGGACGCGGACGTGGTCAAGAGCGCCGGGGCCTTCGTCGACGCCGTCACCAAGAACCCCAAGGGCAGCACGATCCAGCCGGGCACCTACACCCTGCGCCACCAGATGTCGGCCGAGGCCGCGCTCAAGGAACTGGTCGACTCCAACGGCGGCAACGCGCTGACCATCCCGGAGGGCAAGAAGGCCGTCGACATCTACGCCAGGATCGACGCCAAGCTGAAGCTCCAGCCGGGCGCCACGGCCGCCGTCGCCAAGGACAAGGTCGGCGAGCTCGGTCTGCCCGACTACGCGGGCGGCAACATCGAGGGCTTCCTCTACCCGATGAAGTACTCGGTCACCGACGGCATGAAGCCCGAGGACCTGCTCAAGCAGATGGTCTCGACGGCAGTCGACCACTACAAGCAGCTCGGTCTGGACGCCGGCGCCCAGCAGGCCGGCGTGAAGGACGGCTACCAGGTGCTCATCGAGGCGAGCATCGTGCAGGCGGAGGGCAACAACTCGGCGGACTTCGGCAAGATGGCCCGGGTCGTCGCCAACCGTCTGAAGACCAACGTCAACCTCGGCATGGACACCACGCTCCAGTACCAGCTCGGCCGCACCAAGCTGACCAACAAGGAGATCAACGACAAGTCGTTGAAGTACAACACCTACGTCAACCCCGGTCTGCCGCCGGGGCCGATCGGCAACCCGGGCGACGACGCGATCAAGGCGGCACTGAACCCGACGCCGGGCAGCTGGGTGTACTGGATCGCGATGTCCCCGACCGAGACCCGCTTCGCGGTCACCTTCGACGAGCACAAGAAGAACGTCCAGGAGTACTGCACGGCGCACAACCAGGGCTTCGACTCCGCACGCGGCATGTGCAAGTAGCCGTCGGCCGGGGGGCGGTATCGTGGGCGCGCCTTGATCACAAGGGACTCCCAGGAGAGGTGACCACGCTCGTGACGACGCACCACCGGGCTGCCGTGCTCGGCTCGCCGATTGCGCACTCGCTCTCGCCGGTACTGCACCGGGCCGGGTACGCGGCGCTGGGGCTGGGGGAGTGGCGGTACGACCGCTTCGAGGTGGACGAGGCCGGGCTGGCCGCCTTCGTGGCGGAGCTGGGGCCGGAGTGGGCCGGACTCTCGCTGACCATGCCGTTGAAGCGGGCGATCATCCCGCTGCTGGACGAGGTGAGCGCAACGGCGCTGTCCGTGGACGCGGTGAACACCGTGGTGTTCCACCCGGACGGGCGGCGCACCGGGGACAACACCGATGTGCCGGGTCTGGTGAACGCGCTGCGCGAGCGCGGGATCGAGCGGGTGGAGAGCGCCGCGGTGCTCGGAGCGGGCGCCACCGCGTCCTCCGCACTGGCGGCGCTGGCCCAGATCTGCACCGGCGAGGTGACAACGTATGTCCGAAGTGCCGAGCGGGCCGCGGAGATGCGAGCGCTCGGCGAACGGCTCGGGCTGAGCGTCCGGGCCGCCGACTGGGAGCGTGGCGCCGAGGCGCTGGCGGCGCCGCTGACCATCTCCACGACCCCCGCCGGGGCGACCGATTCCTTCGCCGCGGCGATCCCCGAACAGCCCGGCGCGCTGTTCGACGTGCTGTACCACCCGTGGCCGACGAGGCTGGTCGCGGCCTGTGCGGAGCGGGGTTCGACGGTGCTGGGCGGGCTGGATCTGCTGGTGCATCAGGCGGTGCTCCAGTTCCAGCAGTTCACCGGGGAGAGCGCCGGCCCGCTGGCCGCGATGCGTGCCGCGGGCGAGGCCGCGCTCGCCGGGAGCTGAGCGAAGCAGCAGGTCCACAGGGTGCTCCCGGCAGTCCACGCGGGTGTCCGCCACCCGGACCGTGGCCACCGTACGGGCCTGCGGCATGAAAGGATCGGGTCAGGACGCGGGCCCATGGGCCCCTTCTGCCCGAGGGCGGGCACGGAGGGAGGGCCCGCCGCACGATCGCCTGGCCGGGCCGTAGCCGCGAACTGCGGTCCGGGCCGCTGACGAAGGAGCTCCGTTGGGTACGTTGCGCTGGCTGACGGCGGGGGAGTCGCACGGTCCCGCACTGGTCGCGACGCTGGAGGGCCTGCCGGCCGGGGTGCCGGTGACCACCGCCGTGGTG
>NZ_JBHJVK010000071.1:0-44845 GCF_042264695.1 Kitasatospora sp. NPDC056138
AAAGCCCCCGTAGCGCTTTGCGCTCGGGGGCTTTGTGCTGATCAGCACTGGTGGCCAGGGCCGGGGTCGAACCGGCGACCTTCCGCTTTTCAGGCTAAGCCGGGGCGGCGAGATGCCCCAGTTTGGGTGATTCTGACGTCCGTGGAAGGCTGCCATCGGACGTCGCCATCCGGGCCGGTTGGCGTCAGCGTTGGCGTCAACCGGGGGCCAGCTCGAGGCACTGGTGCCCGGTGGGGCGGTGGCTCGGGTGCCATTACGGGCTCTTCACCCGTCGTCCGGCCGTGCGACTGGTGAGGTGCCTCTACGAGTGCCTCTGGGACGTCAGCCAGGTCTCGAAGCCGGACAGGAATTCGCCCATCGCTCCCAGCGAAGACGGGTCTGCCGTGTACTGAGCCGACAGGTTGACCTCGTACAGCTTGTATGCGGGCCGTGCGTCGCGTGCTGCTGCAGCGGCGGCTGCCAGCGCGCGGACCGCGTTGTCGCGGTGGCCGGTCTCGACTGACTCGATGAGTTCGGGCCAGAGGTTGTCTCCGATGTGGTCGAAGAGCTCCATCAGGTGCAGGCCGGCCCTGTGGGCACGGTTACGAATGGCTTCCTGCTCGGCAATCTCGTGGTCCTCAGCCCATCGGTCGTCCTGCTCGTCCGGCTCCGACCAGTCGGCCATCTCGGTCTGGAACTGGCGGTCGAGGTCCTCCTGGGTCAGCTGCGGGTGCTCGAAGGCAGGTGTTTCCCCAGCCTTGAACAGCCCGAGCGGCACCGTGAGGTCGGGGGTGGGTGTGCCCTCCAAGAGCGCGGTCAGCAGCAAGACCGCGTCGATCTTGGGAAGGACCTCAGCGACGTCCACGAGACCCTCAAGGGTTCCGACTGCCTGCTCGACAGCCGAGTAGTCGTGCTCGGCGATCTGATTGTCAAGGTCGAAGTGGAGGTGGAGGATCGCGCTGCCGATGCCGCTGAGTTCGTCCAGATGTGCACCAACCTCGGCCTCGATGCGTTCAATGGTCTGTCGAAGTTCGCGAGCCTCGGCGGCCTGTTCCTCAAGCGCGGCTACCGCTTTGGCGATCTCACTCACACTGTGCCCCTTGTCCCGTGAGGATCTGTCTCAACTTCCTGGACTGGCAACCCTATTACCAGCCGCGGACCTTGCTGGTCTACTGCGCCACCTCACAGCGGTCCCGTTCCATTTCCGGCCGGTAACGGTGCTGGGAAGCGGTAGCGCAGCAGGGCACCGCTTTGGCTCAATTGGTGCGTGGAGATCAACGAGAACTGGGCCTATCGTGCCCAGCCCAAGCTGCTCGGTGGCGCTGTCCGCCGTGTGGAGATCGTCCGAGTGGGAGACCCGCGTCGGTCGGCCCAGGTGCACGTCCGGTTCCTTGAAGGTGAGGAGGCCGGACTGCAGGAGTGGGTGGCGCAGGCATCACTGGTCGCCCGGTGGGCCGACGTTGAGGTCTTCCGTGCTGACGATGCTGCGGAGCTGAGGCTGACCGAGGCGTCCCGGCAGGTGCGCAAGAGCCCCGAGTTCGAGGCGGCCCGGACGATCCTGGGGTTCGTCCGCCCGAAGAGCCAGGTCCGGCTGCGCAAAGGCGTGGCTGACGCCGGCGTGTTGGAGCTGGCAGACCTGGATGCCACAGCACAGCGTCTGGGCCTCGACCCGGCCGAGCTGCGCGCCGATCCGATGGTCTACGAGAACCGCTCCGGGCTGTGCCTGGCGGGCTGGCCGGTCGTCGAGCGGATCGCCCGGCGCGTTGCGGAAATGCTGGCCGAGGAGATCCTGCCGGAGGTCGACCGCCGGCAGGAGTCCGTGGACCGCGAGCGGGCCGTTCCGTCATGGCACTCCTGGGAGCGCCGCCGGGACGACGGGAAGCTGAAGGCCGAGGACGACGCCCTCCGCACCATCCGCGAGTGGTGTGGCCAGGAGCGGGTGGACCGTTATGACGAGCTGCTCGCGCTTCGCGAAGAGGTGGAGCGGCTGAACACCCTGATCGAGCGGGCGGTGAAGGCGTTGCGCGAGCGCGGGCACGGCGTCATCGCCTCCACCATTGAGCGCGACCTTGGGGTCCGTATTTCCAGCCTTGGTCCCGAGGTGAGGCGCTGAGGTCGCGCCAGGGGTCTGGCTGGCGGGGTGGCTGGGCAGGCTCGGCCGGCGGTGTTTCCTTGACGGTCCGGTGCGGGCTCCAGCCCTTGAGGAAGGGGCGCAGGGCCTCGTCAGTGGGTTCGGTCTCGAAGTCCTCGACGCCGAGCCCGCGGCCGGGCGACGTCGGGTCGATCCTGTCGGCTTCTTCCTCGCCCCACTTGGCCCACTGACGCAGGCGCTCGGCCTCCGCGACGGACGTGGCGCGGGACACGGATTCCTCTAGCTCCGCGCAGAATCGGCGGATCTCAGCCGCAGCACGCCACCGGTCCAGGGCCGCCCCGAAGGTCTCCGCCCGCGCAGTCTCGGCGGCGTGGACCTTGGCGGCGGCGATGGCTTTCTCCCACTTGCGCTGCTTGCGCTCCTTCTCCTCGGCCTCCAGTCGTCGCCGCTCGGTCTCCGCCCGTTCCCGCTCCTCCTTGAGCCGTCGTTGCTCGGCCTCGTACGCCAGGCGGTGCGTTTCCTGCTCCTCGGCGCGTGCTCTCAGGGCGCGGAAGGCAGCCCCGATCTGTTCCTCCAGCTGCCGGCTGGGTGTGTCTCCGCACTCCTTCGTCCAGGCGTGGGCGCGGTTGTAGCTGTGGTGAGGTTCGACCAGGTAGAGGTCGAGCTCGCCGGACGGTTCGGATCGGTGGGCGGGCGTGACCCGTTGCCAGTCGTAGGTCTTGCGTCGCCCCTTGGGGGCGGGAACGTACTTGACGTGCCTCTGCCGCTCCTTGAATTCGATCTCCCAGGTCTTGCCGTGGGCGTTGAGCATCGGCCTGATCTGGCGCCGCTTCTTCAGGATCGTCACGTCCCCGTGCCTGGACAGGGCTTCCTCTGCGATCAGACGGACGATCGACAGGACTCGTGGGAGCACGTCTTCGGAGATCTCGAAGGCGCTGTGGTCGGCCTTGATCGCCGCGATGACGTCGTCGACGTCCGTGATGACCCTGCTTCGCTGGAGGCGGATTCGGTTCCACTCGGTCTCGTCGAGCCCGTTCGTCCGCAGCAGGCCGAGGAAGAAGTCGCCCTTCTCCCGTCCGCTGTACTTCAGCTGGTAGCCGTCGGGCGCGTACTCGCGAGCGGCGTCAAAGGCCCGCCGTAGCCGCGCACGTTCCTCGGGGGGCGGATCCGAGATACGCAGGAAGCGCCCGGCCTGCTGAACCTGCTCGATCAACGCCGACCCAGTCACCGAGCGACGAGGTGGCAGCGGGCGGGCGGGGCGGGTAGGCGCCGCCGACTTCGGGCTCATGGCCCCTTCGCTCGGCTGAGCGTCCTGCCGGACGACCTTCGTAGCCGGTTCCTGAACCTGGCCTCGCTCAGCAGACCGACCGACCTTCTTGGCTGGCTGGTCCGGGTGATGGCCACGGTCCAGATAGAACCGTCCAACGTCGGTGATCTCTGCCCGCCACTTCGTGTCAGCAGCCTTCGGCATGAGGATGAGCCCGCGGCCCTTGAGTGCCCGTGCCGTAACGGCGAGCGCGGGTTCGTCCGAGGTGACGGGTTCGACACCCGCACTGATACGAGTCAGGAGAGCGAGCTGACGCTCGTTGAGAGGAGTCCAGCGGTGCATACCGCCGTGGTACCGCCTCACTTCCGTCCGGCACAAGCCGATTGATCAAATCTGCCGAGAAGAGGACCGCTCGGCATCCGCACTGCGGCTTTCGAGGCGTGGCTCTATTGCAATGAAGTCTTCATTGGACTTCCATGGCTGTATGCCTCTTCCCTTGCGCACAATCGACCCGGCGCGATTGGTGTCCAGACGTGTCGAGCTGGGGTTGACACGCGAAGCGCTGGCTGCGAGGGCTGGGGTCTCGTCTCGGATGATCTTCTTCTATGAGGAGGGCCGGCACACGCCCACTCCGCCTCGACTGGAGCAGTTGGCATCCGCTCTCGGCTGCGAGGTGGATGCGCTCACCGGGGCTCCGCAGGGACAGGAGACCCTGGTCGACCTGAGGTATGCCGCTGGACTGACGCTGGAACGGGTCGCCGAGCTTCTGCGGGCGTCGGTGTCAGGCCGTCAGTTGTCTGTCTCGGCACCCAAGATCTCTGCACTGGAGAAGGGGCTGCAGGTCCAAGGGCGGCACTGGCAGGACCCCGAGACGACGGGGCGGCTTCTTGCCCCCCTTGCGAAGGCGTACGGAGTCCCAGTACGGATGGTCCTGGACGCGTGGATGCGCACGAGGCCGGACGAGCAGGCTCCGACCTTGGTCACCAAGCGGAAGCAGGAGCCTTCACGGGCGGCGTTGGCGACGTGGGAGTCGCTGAATGAACGCCAGCAGGTCTACTTGGGCGAGATCATGCGGGACGACCGCATGACGGAGACCGAGATGTGGATGCGCCGGGTCCAGCGGCTGCCTGTGCCGAAGGCCGCCGAGTGGCGCAAGTTGCCGCTGACGCTAAAGGCCGCGCCTTCTCTTGTCGGGTACACCCGGTTGCAGGAAAGGCTACGCCAGCATGGTGTGCACGACCCGGGGGCCGGACAGACGGTGCACGCGCTGGAGCGGCGAGGTTTGCTGGTGGTCACTGAGGATTCGGTTGAGCACCCTGCTACCGGAGAGGTCGGCCGGGTACTGGTCGAGATCACTCGAAGAGGCCGTGCGGCTGCACGAGCGGGGCTTGGCGAACCACGGGAGCCGGACCCTGCGGCCCATCTGCTGTCGGAGTGGCTCTGGGGAGTTCTGGCGCGTGTCGCAGCCGCAGAGCCAGCCGGGTTGGAGGACGACCAGTTGGCCGGCCGCTCACTGTTCTTCATCGGTGTGGGCTATCGAGGCAGGGCCGGAGGACAGCCGAGCCGCGGCCTGGTGGACTCAGTGCCCGTCATGGCCCCCGGGGGAACGCATGTCGCTGAGTACCGCTGGCGGCTGACCCAGCTCGGTCGGCGTCACGTGGTGGAGTATCTAGATGTCTACCGAGAGCTCTATCCGCGCATCGATACCACAAGACTCGACCTGCTTGCGAACAAGATGCCGTAAGTGCGCCTCTTTTCTTCTCTGGTGGCGTGTTTGTCGTAGGTGCCCCGTACGCTCCGGATCGTGACGAGTCCTTTGGACGATGGCGCGCAGGCGCTCGATGACGACCGGGTCCGCTACCTGGTGACCCGAGCTGCGCTGCGCGCTGCGAAAGCGATGACCGCGCCGGGCCTGGAACCTCAGCAACGCCTGACAACCTTGATGGAGTGTCACGGCATGCTGCATGCGGCACGCGGCCCGGGTAGCCCCCTTGCCTTCGGAGAGTTCAGACGGGCACTCAGGGGGGACTTGGCGGTCCTGCTGCCCGAGGGCGTCAGGCCACTGGATCTGGACGGGATGCTGGTCGTCGACCAGGACGGGCAGGTCACCGAGGACGCCTTCGACCTCGATCTTGAGCAGCAGATGCTGCTGCACACGCTGCGCAAGCTCGACACGTTCGCCGGTGTCGTCAGCGACCGGGATCTCCAGTCGGAGATCGACCAGGAGACGGCCTTCACACTGCTGCGCAAGCAAGGTGAGCAAGCCGTGTACGAGGCCGGCCGCAAGGATCTGATCCGTTGCCCTGCAGGGCCCGTCGACCAACTGTGCGAGCTGCGGCTGCCACCGCTGGTCGCAGATTTCTATCGGGAGATTCCCTTCGACTCCGTCTATCGGGGTTGGTGGTTCCCGTGCCCCGTCTGCAGATGGCCGATGCGGGTCGTCGTCCGGAGGAACGCGGGAACCTCCGTAGGAGCCGCGCGCTGCTGGCACACGCCCCACGCGGACACGGGGGCCTCCTACCTCTTCCGGCTGCCGGCAGACGGCAGTGCACCAGAGTTACTGCCGGAGCCCGCACCGCCTCGTCCGGAAGGTCGTGAGGCGGTCCTCTATCCGGATCTCGGAGAAGTCCCGCAGGCTCTGCCCGCAGAGGGCCACAAGGCCGTCACCCGAGGCATCTGGCGCTACACGACTGTTCCCGGTCTGCCCGAGCTAGCCTTGTACGACCGGCTGACGGAGCGCGGGCTGAAGGTCTCGCTGTGGCCGGGCCTGGACGCCTACGACCTGCTGATCGAGGTCGGCCCGAAACGGGGCAAGAAGACGACGTTCAAGGTCGACGTCAAGGACTACACCTCGGCCACAGTCCTGGGGAGCCTCGTCCATGCCCAGGAGGGCGACCGGGGCGGCGCCGACTGGCTGGTGGTGCCGGACTACCGGGCCCGCCAGGTCCCCCTGCTGTCGGGGGTGTGCGCGAAGTACGGGGACATGCAGGTCGCGACCGCCTCCGAGTTCGGCGAGTTGGTCTGCGAGAAGGCCGGGGTGAACTGGACATGAGTGACCTGCCCATCGAGGAAACCGCGGTATGCGCCGCACTGGCCCTCGCTGGCCACTACTTCCCGTTAGTGGTCGACGGCGAATCCCGCACCGCCGCTCCCTTCGCCGAGGCAGCGTTCCTGCTCTCGGGGACGTACCAGGCATGGGACCGCTGGAAGATGCTGCCTCATGAGGAGAAACGGCGGATCGCCGCGGTCTGCTCCATCGCGCCGGGTGAACTCGCCGACGTTCGGAAGTTCTCGGTGGCAGCGCGTTCCCTGCTGGCCGGGCTGAACGGGGAAGCTCCAGGGGACGCATCGGTCATGGCCCCCTTCGAGACCGTGGGCGACAACCCCTTCACGGCCGATGCCGCGTTCCCACGACTCGGAGGCGATCCGCTCGGCTACGTCGACCGTCTGACTGCCCGTTTCCGGCGCCCGAGCGCCCGGCCGAGACCTCCGGAGTTCGCCGGCCCCGGCACGTGGTTCACCGGGGAGATCTTCGTCAAGGACGTGGGCCAGATCCACGGGCGCCTGACGATCCCCACCTACCCCCAATTCGCCGAGGCGCTCAGCCACGACAGCCTCCCCCACCTCTCGACCGTCCTGTACATGGCCGACCTCCGTATCCCCACGCCCGATCTGCTCGACCTCGCCGAGCAGATCGACCAGCGCTACCCCGAGAACAAGCGCTACCTGCGCCACACCATCGGGCAGCTCTTCGACGCGCTGAAGACCACGGACAGCATGTCCCCCACCGAGGCCCTCGCGCTGACCGCCGGCGGCATGGAGATCTTCAACGCGCCGACCGGCACCGGCAAGAGCGTGATGGTCCGCGTCATGGCCGCCTGGTTCGCCACCCGCAACCTGCGCGTCACGATCGTCCTGCCGGACATCAAGGCGTGCCTTGCCATGACCTGGAACGTGCGCGAGGACCTGGCCCACCTCCACCGGTCCAAGGTCATCGAACACGAGGCCACGTGCGCACACTTGATGTCGTCGTCCGGCATGCACGACCGCGCCCTCAAACTCGCCTCTCTGATCAACGAGGACCCAGACGCGCCCGGCGAGTGGGGCGAACGTGCCGAACGCGACGTCGATCCCCTGGCGTACGGATGCGCCCTGAAGACGTTCCTGGAAGCCACCGGGGACTATCCGCCGGGGCGCGAGCCGTGCCTGTCGTTGCACCAGCAGGGTGTCGGGGCTGCGGCCTGCCCCTGGATCCCGACCTGCGGCAGGTACGCTCCCGTGTACGAGGCGGCCGACGCCAATGTCGTCATCATGAACCACTACGTGTTCATGCAGGGCAACCTGCGGATCGGCGTCAACCTCGACGGTCGGCCCGTACGCAGCATGACCGCAGCCGAGTTCGCGCTGCGGACCTGCCACGCTGTTCTCATCGACGAGGTCGACCAGTTCCAGTCCCGGGCCGTCGACAAGTGCGCGAGCGAGATCATCCTGCACTCCCGCCGGCACTGGTCGGCCGCACCGCAGGAGATGGACACCGACGCCAAGCGGCTACGCATCGACGACGAGCACAACCTGTTGCCCGCTGTCAGCCACGTCCGTCTCATGGCCGAGTTCCTCCTGCTCAGCATCTGCAAGAACGCGCTCAGCCTGCACGCCACGGAGGACGACCGGGCCCAGGAGCGCATCCCCGACCAGACCAGTACCCGCTGGCACCTGGCACGTGGGCGTGACCGTACCCTCCTCCGGCTGTTGTGGTCGCCGACAGAGACGGGCGACGGTGCAGACATCCCGGCTGAGCTCTTCCAGCAGCTCAACGCCCTCATGCCTACCCGCTATCAGCGCCGCGATCCGCTCAGCCGACAGGCGAGCCTGCTCGACCCCGACTGGCATGACGTCAGGGAGGCGCTCAGCGCGCTGGTGGCGCCTCGCGGCGAGCACCTGCTGGACGCCGTCAAGATCGAACTTCACGGTCTGCTCGAGCCCAGCGTCAAGGACCCGCACAGGCGTGCGCAGGCGGTCAACCTGCTGGTCACCCGGACCGCGATGATCGAGTTGGACGAGGCGTTATCCGCCCTCCAGGAGAAGGCCCACGACTACCGCTCCTCCGGTCTGCGTTCGGCCCAGAAGATCGTGGAAAACCTGCAGGCGACTGCCATCTCCGCCGTTCTGCCGCTCGGCATGCTGGGGCAAGCCATCACCGGCTACCGAGTCACCGGACTCGACGACAAGGAGAAGAACGCGGCCCTGGTCGCCCAGACCATCGCCGGTGACCCGCACACCTTCACCGCCGAGCTGGGTGGGATCGTGTCCCTCATCCTGGCAGGCGTCGAACGGCCGGTAATGGGGCTGTCGGCCACCGCCTACTTCCCCCAGGCAGTCCGAGAGCACCTCCACGCCCCCGTGCGCTGGTGGATGACCGACGCCCAGGCCAACTCCATCCGGGCCAGGAAACACCGCATCGACTACGGCGAAGGCCACCCCTTGTTCGGAGAACCGATCAAGGTCTCCGGCACCCACCCCAGCCGTAAGAAGGACGCGCTCATCGAGCTCGGCGGCAACCTGTACGACCAGTACATCCACCGCGAACTCGAACGGACCGCCGCCATGGACCCCGATCGGGCACACGTCCTGGTCGTCGCCAACTCCTACCAACAGTGCGCGTGGCTCGCCCGCGGAATCGCTCAGGCCGGGCAGTACGACGGCGGACTGTGCCTGGCCGTCCGCGCGGAGAACCGGCACGGTGCCGACCCCGAACTGCCCAGGGAGACCGTGGCCGTACGCCTGACCGCCGAGGAGTTCGAGGACTTCCCCAATCACGGCAAAATCCTCGTCGTTCCGCTGTCGCTCATCGCCCGCGGGCTCAACATCGTCAAGGGCACCCGCTCAGCGGTCCGATCCGTCTACCTGTGCGTGCGCCCCCTCGCGCTGCTCAACGAACCCGCCGAGATGTACGGCAGCATCAACGCCGCCGGGCTGCGTGCCCTGTCGGCCGGCGGTATCTCCGACCCGTCGCAGGCCCTGGCCGGTGCCCGCGCAGCGGCATGGGACCGCCTGGTGCTCCTCCTGCGCACAGCCCCACAGTTCACGGCGATGCACAAGTCCCTCCAAGAGGAGGTCGTCGCGGGCATGATCGTCGACCTCATCCAGCTCGCCGGTCGCGCCCGTCGCGGCGGCACCGAAGCCGTGCTGCACATGGTCGACTACGCCTTCCACGAGGACACCTGGAGCGCCGACCTGGAGACCGTCCTTCGGCGCATCCACTCCCAGTGGCCGCCCGACGTGCGACGACGCATGAACGACCTGTACGGAGAGGCGCTCAACGCTTTCCTCTCCTACGCCGGCATCGACCCCCACTGACCCTGGGCACCCGGGCAACCGACGAGACTCACAAGAGAGAAGAAGAGACCACGTGACCGAGCAGGACCCCGCACCGGGCGACCAGGACCGCGCACCCGGCAAGTACCTCAACACCCTCGCCTTCCGCTGCACCCCCGAACTGGTCGGCGATGCCGTTGTCCACGTGCGGCACTTCGACGAAGCGACCTGGAAGCTCTGGGACGACTTCGACCACCTGTGCAAGAAGAAGTTCAACAACGACTCGGCCCAGGCCCCCTACTCCATCGCCACCACCGTCCTGAGCATGATGAGCGGCGGCTACGTCTACTTCGACCCGGACCGCCGCGCCCCGTTCCTCGCCTCGCTCCGCCCAGTCGACAGCAAACTGCTCCGCCGCGTCTTCACCCTCACCCACTACCTGGCCCTCGGTCAGGACGTCAGCACGATCGACATCACCACAGCGCCCGAACTGGCCAAGCGGATCGCCGACACCCCAGAGCGCACGCACCTGCTGGCCGAGTACCTCCAGCCCACCAGCAACACCCAACCCAGTGCCCCCAACTGGCTCTTCAGCACAGTCGCCTGGGAGCTGTCCCGACGCTTCGCCGCTGAGCCCTGGGCGATCTCCGACAGCAAGTCCATCCAACTACGGGCGGACACGACGGGCGGCCTGGTCGCCTTCGACGACCCCTGGCAGAACGAACAGGGAGGCCGCTTCGCCCTCTCCCGGACCGCACTGAAGCTGAAGACCCTGCCCAACGTCGCCAACCCCGTGCTGCTGCTGAATTCCCGGGTGACCCGCATCTCCTCGTCCCTCGTCTTCTCCACCACCGCCCTCGCGGAGCAGCCCGGCCCGGACAACCCGCTGCTCGAGGTCAAGCTCAACGGCCGCGGTGGCGCCCGCACCATCAACCGCCTCGCTCTCCAGGCCCTCGGCCGGCTGGAGATGGACTACTCGATCCTGCGCACCATCGACGAACGTTCGAAGCGGGAGCAGAAGCTCCTCGCCGACGCGAAGGAAAAGAAGGAAGCAACCCGCTTCCCGCGCGAGCACCCCGGACAGGTCTGGCCCATCCTGCCGAAGAACTTCTCCTTCCCCATCGGCACCGGCACCGGCATGCACCACCTTCGGCTCCTGCACCAGCACTTCACCAACGTCTTCGCCGACCGCGCCGAGCCTCTGGAGACGCTCGAGGCGCGGATGAGCCTCCCGCACCGCCCCACCGACCCGGAGAACATCTCCAAGCAGGAGTACTTGCGCCGCAAGGCGGAGCGCGAGCAGCATCCGGATCCGAAGGCGCTCGGCCCGATCCGCCAACGCGGCAGCCTCTTCCCCACCCCGGAGTCCATCTTCGCCTCCGTCGAAGCTGCCGGCTTCAAGAAGCTGCGCATCGTCTGCCTGTGGTACCGGGACGAAACCCGACTGCGGATGCTCGACACCTTCTGCAAGACCTTCGGCCTCGCGGCAGAGGGCCTCGACCCGCACGGCGGCGACGAGCTCAGCCTGTACGGAGATCAGATCACCGCCGTGTTCCATCAGGCTGGCGACTTTCTCGAGCCTGGGCCCTCCGGCGGCCGCAAGGAGGCGCTGGCGGCCACCGGAGCCGCGCTTCGGTCCCACGACGGGGTGCTTGTCGGTGCCTGGTGTGAGACGGAGATCCCGACAGCCGCCGACGCCGACGGCGGTGGTGAGACGAGCCCCGACGACCTCGACGCCAAGCCCCAGACCAGGAAGATCCTCGCTGACCTCGGAGTCCCGACCCAGTACCTCCGGGGTAAGGACGAGAAGGGCGTTATCAAGCCCAAGGCGAAGGACCACCCCGCCGAGATGGCCCTCCTCGACCTCTACCGCTCACTCGGCGTCATCGACGACCGCATCGCCAACGCCCTGCAACCCGAGAAGGCGGGTTATCCGGTCGACCGCATCGCCCACGTCGGCATCCACGTAAGGCAGCAGAACAGGCGCAAGGGAGAATTCGGCCAACCCAAGGTGGTCATCACCGCCTCGGCCCTCGTGCCCCCGGAGGTCGCCGGTGGCACCTGGACGATGCTCGGCTGGAGCTCCACCCGGCCTGTATGGCAGCCCTACCGCCTGGCACAGCCGGCCTTCCACGCCAGCGCCTATCCCGAGGGCACCGGTGACAAGAAGACCTACCGGCAGCGCTGGGACGACGCGGCCGAGACCGTCGAGCGCGCCCTCGCCGACCTGTCCGAGGAACTGGACGGCACCCCGTACGTCGTCACCGTGGACGAGCTTGCCTCACGACGGATGTGGGACGGGCTGCAGAACATGCGTCTCGGCAGCTCTCCCGAGAAACGCAACAGCCGCTACTGGCTTCCCGGCAGCACCCTGAGCCGTGACGAGCGGCCTCAGGCCGTCATCCGTATCAACGTCAGCGACGAGGAGGTACCACAACCGGTCAGCACGACCCGGATCGCCAAGGCCAAAGGCAGCGACCCCGTGGAACAGGACACCGCGACCACGCTCTACCAGGTCACCACGGACTTCGGCACCCCGGTGTGGATCTTCTGCAACGTGCCACGTGCCTTCGACGGGGACGGCGCAGGCCGGCTGGGATCCAAGTACACCCGATGGGATGCGAAGACCTCCGTCTTCTCCGACAAGAAGGAGGAGCGGCGCAAAGGTGAGATGCCTCAGAACTGGTACTCCATGACGGCCAACGAGATCTACCCGCTCGCGTGCGCCGAGGGCGTCTCCGAGGAGGCTCTCGCCATCACCACGGCGAAGCTCTCCCACCAGGCCCAGTTCTGGGACGGACGCTCCCGCTTCCCCCTTCCCCTGCACGCCGCGAAGCAGATGGACCTCGACCATCCGCAGTACCGGCGCACCGCCGCACCGGAGGAGAAGCCGCTTGCGGAACCAGGTGCTGAGGAAGCACCGGTTGATGGAGCCGAGGATTAGCGTAGGTCTGGGCCGCGCAGCGACGAGGCCCGGCAGCCGTCACAGCTTGCCGGGCCTCCGCCCGCTCGTCAGTCGACGAGGTAGTGGGCTTCGATGTAGGCCACGGTGGAGTCGTACGGTTCCCCCACTGGCTTCAGCATGTACCGGCGGAAGACTGCGGCGGTGGCGCGGCGGGCGCCCCGGTTACGAGCGTCGGCGTTGTCCCACGACCGGGCGAGGGTGCGAGTAACCACCTGGTCGATCTCCTCGGCCAGATTCCTCTCGGTGACTGTGAGGCCGGACGGTGCGTGGTCGTGGATGATCCGCGACAGGACACCCACGTGGTCGTCGTCCAGCACGACGACAGCCGTGTTGGGGTGCTTCTCGGCGTCCACGACGGCGCGAGCGATCCGGAGTGCTTCGGACAGGAAGTCCAGGGCGTCCTGGGCATTCTGGATGATCCGGTCGCGCAGCAGCCTTATCCGCTCCGCGAGGGCGGTGTACTTCGCGGACCCCGGTTCGACGCCCTTGTCGAGGGCGGCCTTGATGTGGTCCAGGATCTCCGCCGCGGACGGCGGCGTCCTTACCTCACCGTCACCCTTGTCGGGCTTGAGGCGGACGAGGGCCAACAGCTCCTTCAGGATGACAATGCCCTGGGCGTCCAGGACGAGGGGTTCCTCCTGGGAGGCGGCCACGGAGAAGGAGTGGACATGGGCGTTGATGATCTCCAGGACCATCGGCCCCAGCTCGCCCAGCCGTTCCTTCCTCTCCTCATCGGAGGACTTCTTGAACAGAGTCGTGTACACGGATCCGAACAGCCCGAAGCCGTCCTGGTACTTGGCGACCCGCTTGTCGGTGTTGATGAGCGGGTACAGGCGGGCCAGGAGCCGGTAGTCCTTTGTGAACACCTCGGCCGCGTCAGGGTCGGCGTCCAGGAAGATGTTGATGGCCCGTACGGACTCGTAACCGTGGACTGTGAGGTCGAGGCCGTCCACGTCCGCGAGGAGGTCTTCGACGCGGGCGAAGGTCGTGCGGAACTCGGCGACCAGCGCGGACAAGTCAGTGACGAACCCGCCGCCCTTGCCGACTCCCTTCGAGGTGGGGTCGACGACGGCCCGCTGGACCTCTTCGGCCAGGCCGATGTAGTCCACGACCACGCCGCGGGTCTTCACGAACCCCGTCGGGGACACCCAGGTGCGGTTCGGGCGAGTGATGGTCTGGAACAGGCTGTGGGCCTTCAAGGGCTTGTCCAGGTAGAGGACGCCCTCGTTCGGGGCGTCGAACCCCGTCATCAGCTTTGCGGTCACCACCAGGAAGCACAGCGGGTCGTCCGGGGAGAGGAACCGCCGCTTCTGCTCCTCCTCCTCGGCCTCCGAAAGCTTGAACGGCTTCATGGCGGCGACTTCGTCCTTGGCATCCGAGACGGAGATGTTCACCTCGGCGGTGATCCGGGCGTGCTTCCCGACTTTGGCGAGCACCTGTGACGCCTCGAAGCCGGCCAGCAGCTCGTTGATCTTCTCCATGTATGCCACGGCCAGCTCACGGTTGAAGGCGACGACCTGGGCCTTGAGGCCGTTGCGGTAGGCGCCGGCCAGGTAGTGGTCCACGATGTCCTGACAGACCGCGTGGATGCGGTCGGGGTTGGCGAAGACCGAGGTGAGACGGCCGAACTTGCGGGACAGCGTTTCACGGTCGGGGTCATCGAGATCGAAGTCGTCGGCGAACTGGTCGAACTCGGCCTGCAACTCCTGGTCGTTCATCTCGAAGACGACCGGGCGCGGGTCCAGCACGACCGGCACGGTCGCCTCGTCCAGCAGAGACCGGGACACCGAGTAGCGGTGCAGCACCCTGCCCGGGTCAGCCTCCTCGCCGAAGAGGGCGAAGGTGTCAGTGGCGAGGTTCCGTACGGGGGTGCCGGTCATGCCGAAGAACTTCGCGTTCGGCAGCGCTGCGCGCATCTGCCCGGCCAGGGACTTCTGCTTGTCGGACTGGGTGCGGTGTGCTTCGTCGACCAGCACGATGATGTTGGCCCTGGTCGACAGGTTCTCGCCGGCGTCGGCGAACTTGTGGACGGTCGTGGAGATGACACCGCGCACGTCGTCGGCCAGCAGGGAACGCAGCTTCTGGCTGGTCTTGGGCTGGTGGAAGTAGGCGTCCCCCATGGCGGAGGTGAACACCCCGGCGGTGTGTCGGACGAGGTGGGTCCGGTCCGAGAGCAGGATGATCGTGGGTGAATCGGTGCGGGTGTCGGCCAGCAGCAGCGAGGCGGCGAAGACCATAAGCAGCGTCTTCCCCGACCCTTGGTGGTGCCAGACCAGACCTTTCGACCCGCCCTCCAGGACCCGCTCGTGGATCAGGTGGGCGGCCTCCATCTGCGGATAGCGGGGCAGGTACTTGATGTCGGCCCCGCCCCCGGCCGTGTCGAAGAGGACGAAGTTGGCGAGCATGTCCAGGATCGTGGCCGGGTTCATCAGCAGCTCGACGGAGCGCTTCACGTCGGCCTGCCCGGACAGGTTCTCGTCGTCGGCGGTGGACCGGAACGGCTGCCACAGGTTCGTGGGCGCGCCGGCGGCACCGAATCGCAGCTTCAGTCCGTCGGAGGCGACCGCGAACACGTTGGGCGTGAAGAACCAGGGGTACTCGGTGGTGTACACGTTGTTGATCTCGTTGGCGGCATCGACCCACCCGGACTTTGCGGTCGGTGACTTCACCTCAACCACAACGAGGGGCAGGCCGTTGACCCAGTACACGAGGTCGAAGCGACGGGAGGTCTTGCCGGGGACGGTTATGGTCACCTCGTCGGACACGACCAGCGTGTTGGCGGTCGGGTGCTCGAAGTCGATGACCTTCAGGGCGTGCCACACGCCATCGACGTCCCGGAACTCCTTGTGCCCGCGCAGCAGACGCAGTACCTGCTCGTTAGCCCGAACCAGCCCGCCCTCGACGGCATTGACCGTCGCGACGATCTCTTCGACCACGCCGTCCACGTCGAACCCCCCGATCACCCCAGGGTTCAACCTGACGATGGAATCTCGCAGCTGGGAGGCAATCACTGTCTGCGTCGTCTCACGCGGCAACGCTCGCCCCGCGGTGAAGCCCCAGTCCATAGGGAGGGACCACCGGATCATCAAGTTCTGGAACTCGCGCTCCCGAATGCCCTTCGCCACAGTTCAGACCCCCCAGTTCGGCAGACTCAATCTAAATGGTGCGGTTCAGCAGCCCCGCCAGCAGGCCAGCGCGTGCTCCGCTCAAGCGGTTGGCCTCGGCCCGGATCGCGGCGACCTGAGCGAAGAGCGCATCATGCACCTCGACTGCTCGCACCTGTTGTTCCTCATCGAGCAATGGAACGCGAAGAGTTCGATACTTCTCGGCGGTCAGATGCTTAATGGTCGTAACGGTGCACAGGTCTGCAATCGCGCCGCTTGCGTAGGAATGCTTGATGGCGACGTACAGGAAGCGAGGGTCCACCCCAGTGGCACGTACACGGTGCACGGCCTTCTGATAGTAGATCCCGTCAAGGTCCTCGGACAGGATGACGCTTCGGCCTGGATCGCCGCCCTCGCACGACAGGATGTCGCCGGCGCGCAGCGCAAACCGCCCACGGTCCTTCTCAGTGAACGTCATCGTCTTCAGATCGGTGAGGTTCAGACCCTGCCACTGCACGTCGGCATTCCGGACATACGGGGCTTGCTCCGGTCCTGCAGCCCGTTCCTTTGAGAGCATCTTGCCTAGCTGAACTTCAGCAATATCTCCCAAGGGCGCGTTGCGATCGGCAGTTGAGAACTCGGTCGAAATCCAACCGTCGAGAGTCTTCTCTAGTGCGTCCGCCTCGGTGTCGAGTGCGGCGATCTGGTCATCAACTGCGTCGAGTATCTCGACGACTCGCTCTTGTACCTCGCGGGGCGGGATCGGGAATTGGATCTGCAAGAGTTGCTCTGGGTTAAGACGCTTGCGCCGTTGAACCGTCCCGCTCACTCGGTTCTTCATTTCTGCCCACAGTCGCGGTGAACGGCAGACGTGCCGCATCCAGTCGGGCATCACTTCTGGGCCAAGCGTGAATGTCGGGAACTCGTTGCTGACGACGAATCCGTCGAACTCGGCAGGTACTACGGTGATCGGGCCTTCCCACGCGGTCAATTTGCGCATCACGACCTGGTCGACGCGCAGCACGTTCATCGCCGTGTACTCGGTGTCAGCGCCGTCGAATTCGCCTTTAGCGACAAGTCCTTGTCCTGTGTTCCGGACCCCGGCCAAGCGATAGGTTGTTGCGGGCTTCATCGGTGTGCGCTGGATATCGAGGCGCATCACCTCTCCGAGCGAACGAAGCGAATAGTCTTCACTCATCGAAGCCCTCGATCCCGGCGGCGGCGAGAACCGCGAGCATGCGGGCCTCGGTCTTCTGTCGTTCGGCTCGGGCGATGTTGTAGGCATCGACGAGAGTGCCGAGGTCTTCCTGCTCGGCGGCGGACTGCTTGATGTAGCGACCGATATTGAGGTCGTAGTCGTTCGCCACGATCTCTGTGATGGGTACGAACCGTGCCGGCAGGGCAGCTTCTAGGTTGAGGTCCATCGGGTTGCCGTCCGCGTCGAAGTCCGCCTGGTAGGCGCGCACCATGTCGGCAATGTCGACCGTGGTGAGGACATTGCGATTCTTGGCCTTGGCGAACCGCTTGGAGGCATCGATGAACAGCGCCCCATCCTTGCGCTCCAGGGGCTTGGTGCCGGAGGCTCGAAACACCAGGATCGCCGTGGGGATGGCCGTCGAGTAGAAGAGATTCGCTGGCAGCCCGATCACGGCTTCCAGGAGGTCGTCGTCCAGGACTCGCTGGCGGATAGCTGCTTCCTGGCCGCCGCGGAAGAGTACGCCGTGAGGCAGCACGATGCCGGCTCGGCCCGCCATTGGGTCCATGCTAGCGATCATGTGCTGCACGAACGCCCAGTCCGCCGACGACAGGGGCGCGACCCCGCCGATGGCACGCGGGTCCTTGGTCCAGGGCTTCCACTTCATGCTGTAGGGCGGGTTGGCGATGACCACGTCGAACTGCGCGATGGATCCGTCCGACTTCTTCCTGAAGCGCGGGTCCTTCAGGGTGTCTCCAACCTCGACCTTGAAGTCGGTGAGGTTGTGCATGAAGAGGTTCATGCGTGCCACACCCGCGGTGTCCGCTACGGCCTCCTGCCCGTGCAGCTTGAGCGTGTAGCCACGCTTGTTGTGGGCCTTCAGGAGGTTCGCGGAGGCGATGAGCATGCCGCCCGACCCACACGTCGGGTCGTAGACCGATTCGCGGTTTTGGGGGTCCAGGACCTCGACGAGCAGCTCGACGACCTCGCGCGGGGTGAAGAACTGGCCGGCGCGGGTACCGGAGCCGTCGGAGAAGCGCTTCAGCAGGTACTCGTACGCCCCGCCGAGCACGTCGTAGGACATGTTGCCCTCGTGCATCTTCGGGACTCGGTCCATCGCCTGCATGACCGCTGCCAGGACCTCTCCCGACAGCACCTCTTCGGCCGTCCAGGTCATGGCCCCGAAGATGCGGGAGAACTTGTCAGGGTTGGCCGTTTCGATGGCCTGCAGGGAGGCACGGACCCGCTGGCCGAGGCCGGGCCGGGTGACGGTGGCGAGGATGGACGTCCAAGAGGCGCGACGTTCCTGGACAGTCTCGGGGTGGATGAACGGGATCTCGAAGTCCTGGTAGTCGCGGTACTCGATCTCGCGGGCTTCCTCGGCGGAGTAGTCCAGGCCCTGGTTCTCGGCCTGGAACTCCTGGTGGCGGTGCTCCCAGGTGTCCGACAGGTACTTCCAGAACATCAGCGGGAAGACGACCGAGGAGTACTGCGATTCGGGCATCGCCACGCGCAGCTCGTCGGCGGCGTCCCATAGCCGGTTCTCGATCTCCTGCTGGGTCACTGCCATTAGTCGGGGGTGTCCTTGCTCGTCAATGGGCGGCGACCCGAAGGCCGTGGTGTTCCTGCTGGTCACTCGATTCGGGCGCGCTCGACATGTACTCGCCGGGCGTGTCCTGCCGGGTGAACCTGCGCGGGGCGTCGTATCCCCTGTGCGGAACGACTCACCAACGATATCCGTCCCCTGGGACAAGAAACGGTGCAAGCGAGCAGCGGCCAGGTTCCCCCGCTTGTTGATCTTCTTCCGGTCCAGGACACTGCCTGCCTGAGCCGCGCCGTCGGACTTCTCGGCCAGGCGCGCCGTGGTGGCTGTCCCGTCCGAGAGCTCAGCCGCGTCGACGAGCCGCGACGAGAATATGGGTGCCCCCATCGCGGGCACCGAGGCTGGCACAAGCAGCGGTCTCGTAGGCGAGGAGTCGACCCCAGAGCCTGGTGGACGGCGATGAGCCGACGTCGGCCACGTGTCCCCAGTCAGCACAGCGTTTCTGCCGGCGTACGGGGCGCACCATGGAAGACCTGTCGGGCGTGCCACTCTCGGTGCCGCTCCGCGACGGATGGAACGCCCGACTGTGGACCTATCACCGGCTGCCCGGCCAGCGCGAGCACGTGCTGCCGGCTCGCCTCGCTGCGGCCGACGAAGCGCTGCGAGACGAGAATGCGGTGCCCCTCGCCTAGGCCCAGGATGCCCTTGTCGAAGAGCTTGTGGTGCAGCGAGCAGAGGCACAGGCCGTTGTCGACCTCGTCCGGGCCGTCGTACGACCACCACCGCACGTGCGCGGCCTCCAGCCCGACGCTGCTGGCGCCGAGCATCCCGTCGTAGCCGCAGAAGGCGCACTGGAACTCGTACGCCGTCAGGACCATCTCGCGCATCCGGCGGTCCCGCTGCCGACGTGCAGCAGTCTCGGCTTCACCCAGCAGGCCGGCCACGGGCGCGGTCTCGGCCAGTTCCAGGTCGAGGCCGACGGCCTCGCACAGATCGGTGTGCAGTGACGGCGGGAAGTTGATGTCCAGCAGTACTCTGGCGAGCCGCCCCAGCAGCGAAGGTTCCCTGGTGAGCGCTGTGCGCAACTCCGGAACGAGTCTGCCGGTGGCGCCACTGGACCGGAGAAGCCGGATGCCGGTTCCCGGGCTTCCCGGCCCGTGGTCGGTCCGGACCTCCCACACTCCGTCATTGACCAGGTAGTGGAAGGGGTATGCGGGCGTCGTGGGATTCGGCGGCCCGTATTCGACCAACAGCCGCTTCAGCTCCTCCTCGACCACGCTGTAGCGCAGTTCGCTGTGGGTGTCCTGCTGGAAGCTGCCGAGGGCGTACAGCAGCAACAGCGGCTTGTGCGGAGCGCGAACCTCGTTGTTTGTCCACTGTCGCAGCTTCGCCACCCGATCGAGCCAGTCCATGACCGTCAGCGTAGTTCGTGGCACCGACGCCAACTATGCCCTGGTGTCTAGCATCTGCACTCAACAAGGGTGATCGGTAGCCGAGTCGAACCGTCCAGGTTCGAAACGCCCGGGCACCCAGATCAGCAGCGAGGCACCCCGTTCTCCAAGTAGGAGGTTGCCGACGGGGATCGTGCGTCAATCGCGGCGTGGACCCGCCGGGCCAGACGAGGGATGAGGAGCTCGTCGATCTGGTCGGCGGTGTGGAAGGCGTACTCGCCGATCTCCACCCCGTCCAGGTTGATCTGAGCTCGCTCTTCTACGGGGAGGATGCCCCCGTCGAAGACGAAGAGCAGCTTGTCGCCCTCGGTCGGGTGGGGTGCCCAGTCCGCGACGAGGAGGCGACCGATGGGCGGGGTGATGCCGAGCTCCTCCTTGACCTCTCGGGCCGCGCCCTCGCTCGGGGTCTCGCCGGGGTGGAGGTAGCCGCCCGGGATCTCCCAGCCCGGCTTGTACGTGGGCTTCACCAGGAGCACGCGGTCAGCTTCGTCGAAGAACAGCACGCCGGCGGCGGTGCGCGGCTGGGCAACGGCCTCGGGTGCGTCGGAGTCGCTCATGACCATGACTGTAGCCGTCCCCGCCGGACTACCCCACGATGCGCAGCCGCTGGGCCACGCCCGCAAGCTGGTGGCTCGGCTTGCCGCGCTGCTGCCGGACCCAGGTGGTCACCAAGTGCCGTGGGATGAAGTGGTAGCGGACTTGTTCTGGGGCCAGTTCCTCGGCGTCCAGTACCAGGGCGAGTGCCTCGTCCATCCGGTTCTGCGCGCTGTAGGCGCGGGCCACTTCGAGGGTGTGCCGGACACGCCGCTCGAGCGGCAGGGTGGAGGAGTCTACGCGCGGCCCCTGGTCCGCGGCGACCTGGACATCGCCCAGTTCCATGGCCGTCGAGATGCGGTGGATGGCGACGTTGGTCGGCCCGAAGGCCGTCCACATGTGGTTGGCGTCGTGGCCGAGGCGCTGTGCGGCCTGGTCCGCCTCGGCGAGGAACGCGCTCACCGTGGCCCGGTCGTCGAGCCGGGCGGCGGTCACCGCGCCGACGAGGAAGAGCGTCCCGTAGATCGACAGGTAGGTCGGCGAGGCGTCGGCGAGGCCGCTCTCCAGATAGCCCGCTGAGTCCGCCACCAAGTCCCGCGCTGCGGTGAGGCGGCCGCTGGAAAGGAGGCAGTGGGAGACCGATCGGAACAGGGAACCGGTGACGACGAGGTCGCCCGACTCCTGCGCGGCAGCAAGACCGCGGTCGGCGGCCATCCAGGCGAGATCGGCTTCCCCTATCTTCGTCAGCACCATGGCCGCGCCCTGGTAGGCCATCGCGAGCAGGGCCTTGGCCTTCAGCTGCTCCTCGCCGTCGTAGGCACGGACAGCACGCTGGGCGTCGGCGAGGATCTCCGGGATGAGACGAGTGGCTCTGGCGTACCGGGCGTCCTGGTAGGCCGACCATGCGGATCCGACCTCCGCTCGCAGGATCTCCAAGTCGGGTGGCGGATCCGTGGACTCGGACGCCAGTAACGGCGACATGTGCTTGTAGTCCGTGAGTGCTTCGCGCAGTTTCGGTACCGCGCCACCCCGGCCGTCGGTACTCCAGTCGATGAGGGACGGTTCGACCAGCAGGTCGCCCAGTTGTACGTCGAGCGCAGCGGCCAGCGCCTTGATCACCGAGAGCCGGTCGAGTTCGATGCGGCCGTTCTCGACCTTGCTCAGCCAGTCGGCGGTCCGCCCGACGAGGCCGGCCAGTACCTCCTGCGGTATGCCTCGTCGGCGGCGGTACCAGGCGACGCGCTCCCCGATGCTCAGCGTCTCGGTCATTCCTCGCATGCCCCCAGCCTGGCGCTGCTTGGTTTCCTTACCCCGGAAGAATTTTCCGGGTTCCGCTGCATCCATCCTCCTAGCGTTCTGAGGTGCCATCAAGCAGTGCTGATGAGCCGCCTGTTACGAGACGAGGAGGGGCACATGGCGATGGAACGTCGCGGCCGACAGGCCACTGCACCCGCCACGGAGGAGGCGGTCACACTCCACCCGGACTCTGAGCGTCCTCACACCCGTCGGGCACTGGGCAGCCTTGTCCTGGGCGACAGCAGCGTGCCCACGCGGAGCACACGGATCGAAGAAGTCCGGTGCGTCTCGGTGCAGATGAGGTTCGTCCTGTCCGCCCGTTCCGTGCCCTTGATCCGGACGTCTGTGAGGCGGATCGCGGACGCCTGGGGATTCGACGCCTTGCTGATCGACGATGCCGAGCTGATTGCTTCCGAACTCTCGGCCAACGTCGTGTTGCACGGTGACGCGGCGGGCTGCACTTGCTTCGATGTCCGCCTCGTTCCTTGCCCCTGCGGGCTGAGGATCGAGGTCTCGGACGGAAGCCCGCAGTTGCCCAGCGTCGAACACTCCAAGTCGACCTCGGAGCACGGCCGTGGGCTCTTCCTGGTCGAGGCGGTGTGCCTGCGCTGGGGCGTCGAGGAGGGCGGCGGCGGCAAGGTCGTCTGGGCCGAAGTCGGAGCTGATGCGGCGTGAACGCCTACCACGCGCCGCCGACCCAACACCGGGGCGCGCACCACGACCCGTTGGGTGCCGTGCTCACCTGGCTGTGGGCACTCGGCCACCTGATCGTTCTGACGCTCCTCGGAGTCACGGCACACCACCAGCTCAGCGCTGATCACTCCGGCCCCGCCCTGGCGGCCGACCACGAGCCCGACAGCGAGCCACTGCGTGAGCCCGCGGTCGAAACCGGGGCCTGACAACGATGCCAGGCCCGGCACCATCGCGCACCGCTGATCAGAAGGGAGCACAGCCATGACGTTCACCAGCGTTCGCCTGGAGGCGCCGCAGCCTCCGCCGCCACCTCCCCCGCCGCCGCCGGCACCGCCGACCCCGCAGCCGCCCTACCCGGGGCGGTAGGCGGAAGAGAGACCGTGCGGGCCTGCCGGACGGAACCCGGCAGGCCCGCACGGGCTCGTCCTCCCAGACAGCGGTGGGGAGGACGGCATGTCCAGCACGGCGCACAGGCGGACGACTCATCGCAGGCCGGGTCCAGACACCGACGGAGAACGGATCATGACGGCAGTCCTTGGAGACTCATCAACAGCAGCGCTCACCCTCCCGCACGTCGAACGCCTGGCGGACCGCTTCGGCGTGCCGGTCGAGGACGCACTACTCATGGCGATCAACCTGTTGGGCATTTCCTCCGTCCACGCCCGCCACCGGGCCCGAGTCGCAGTGCGCATGGTCACCCGGCCCGAGGTCTCGTGGATGGTGATCGTCCCGCTCAACGCCGAGGCATCGCCGTTCAGGCTGGAGGGCGACGACCTCATGCTGGCCGGCAGCCCGATCGCCACCGTCGAGCGGGTCGCCGCCGACGAGGCGGTCGGCGGGTACTTCCGGGATGACGGTCGCGCCGCCACGCTCAACCCCAACGCCCGCAGCCGCTGCGTGGGGTGCGCGTTCTGCCCGAACACGCTGGAGGCGGCAGCAGACCCCCGGCTCGCCGAGGAACGGGAGCTGACCGAGTTGCTCGCCGCCATGGTCGAACAGCACCCCCACCGGGACCTGACCGAGCTGCGCGAGGTCACCGTGTCGACCGGCTGTTTCGAGCGCGAGCGGGCTGCCGTTGACCACCTGATCGGACTGCGCCAGGTGCTCAGCGCCCACGGAATCGGCGCCCGGATCGGCTTCCTCACCTCGGTGATCCGGAGCGCCGGCGCTTTCGAGGAACTGGCCCAGCGCGTGACGCCGTTCGTGCTCCGGCTGACCGCCGAGTGCTTCAGCCGGCGAGACCTGCTGCTCAAGGCCAGCAAAGCGGTGCTGACGGCCGAGGAGATGCCCGAGGTCCTCCGGCGGGCGATGGCGGCCGGTCATGCCACGTCGTTCACCTACATAGTCGGTCTGGACAGCCTCGCGGAACTCAGCGACGGGGTGTCCAAGTTGATGCCGTTCGTCACCGAGTTCCCGAACTTCCAGGTCTATCAGGCGCACAACTCGATCATGGCTGGCCTGAGGGCTGGCGGGTCGGACTCACTGGAGTTCTACCTCCGAGCGCGCCGCGAGATCGAGCGGATCGTGAGCCCGACTGGGCTCCGTCCGGCAGCCTGGGAGTGCTACCGGCCGCTGTGGTACTTCACCTTCGACGGCGAGAGCCTGGTGCCCCCGTGCTGAGCCGGGCCGATGCGCTCTGGAGGGCCGCCGTCTACGTGTCGGTGGTGCTCCTGCACCTCGACGAGAACGTGCTTCTGGCAGAGCCCTTGCGAGCCCGCCACATCAAGCGCCGACCGACGGGCCACTGGGGAACGGTGCCGGGAACCGCGTGGGCCCTTGCCCACACGGCGCTCGCAGCAGGGGATGCGGCTCCTGACCGGACGCTCGTCCCCGTGCTTGGTGCTGGCCATGCGGGTGTGGTGCAGCTGGCCTTCTCGTGGTTGTCGGGAGAGCTCGCCTCTGTACGTCCGCAGTACTCCCGGGATGCCGTGGGCCTGGCGCGTCTGGCCCACGACTTTCCAGAGGTGGACGGCCTCGGGGCAGAGGTTCACCCCCTGCTCGCAGCGGGGACGGCTCCTGGGGGCTGTCTCGGTGGCGCCTTGGCGTTCGGCCACGGGCTCGCACTGGACGCGCCTGACCGCGTCGTTCTCCCGATCGTCGGAGACGGCGAGTGCGAAACGCCCACCACGGCGGCCTCCTGGTTCGCGGCACGGGCGTTGCCCGCGAGTGCGGTGGTCCCGATCGTCCACGTCAACGGCTTCCGCATGGGCGACCGGTCCCTGCTGGGAGCGATGACGGACGGGGAACTCGCCGGATACGCGGCCGGGCTGGGCTGGCAGAGCCGCGTGGTGCACGTGTCCGTTGCCTCCCGCGAGGAGCACGAGTCCTTCCGGCAGGCTCTCCTGCAGTCCGTGGGGCAGGTCGCGGAGGGTGTGCGGACCGCCGTCTTCCTGCGGTGCGTGAAAGGCTGGAGCGGGCCGGAGCGGATCGGTGAACGGCCCTTACTCGGCACACCTGGCACCCACAAGACACCGCTCGGTCTGGCACGCGAAGACGGCGGCCAGCGAGAGCTCCTGGGGCAGTGGCTCGCCTCGTACCGGCCGGCGGAGTTGTTCGACACCGACGGGCGCCCGACCGGAGAGCTGGCCAGCGCGCTCGAAACGGCAGGGCGGCACCCGGCAGCCCCGCTCTCTCAGCCGACCGCGATCCAGCCCGTATCCCATCGGACCCGGGGCGGCGGCGACTTCGGGCACGCCGTGGGCCAAGTTCTTCGGAACCACGCCGTCGCAGGGGATTTCCGCCTCTTCAGCCCTGACGAGCTCGCGTCGAACCGCCTCGGTGCGCTTCAGGACGAGCCGTGGGTGTCCGAGGTCCTGGCGGAGGAGGTCCTGCTGGGATGGCTGTGCGGCTGGCTCGCCGGTGGCCGCCGCGGTGTCCTGGTGTCCTACGAGGCTTTCGCGCCGCTCCTGACCTCCGGAGTCGTCGGCCACCTCAAGCACCGCCGGCTCACCGCCGGAGCCCCCGCACCGAGTCTCAACCTGCTGCTGACCTCGTACGGGTGGCACAACGTCTACACGCACGGCGATCCTTCCCTGGCGACTGCCCTGCTGGCCACATGCGATCCGGCCGTGCGGGTGCTGACCCCGGCGGACCCTGCGCGGGCGGCCCTCGTCCTGGACGAGGCGCTGGGGTCGACCTGCCGCGTCAACGTGGTGGTCGCCGGCAAGCATGCGACGGCACGGCAGCCGGACGAGACCATCGAGCAGGAACTGGCACGGGGCTTGGCGGTCTGGCCCCACCTGAGCGATGAGGGCGAGCCCGAGCTCACCATCCTGGTTGCAGGCGATCTTCCTGCCGAGGTCACCACAGCGGCGGTTCCGGTGATCCGAGCCCAGTTGGGCTGCCGGATTCGCGTCGTAGGCGTGCTGGACCTGACGGTCCTCGGAGATCCGCAGATCTGGCCAAGGGGCCTGTCGGCGGCCGAGACAGCGACGTACCTCGGCGAGAACGGTGCGATCCTCGTGGCCACGCTGGGCCACCCGGCTGCCGTCTGGGGACTGCTCGCCGGACGGCTCGGCCGTCCCGTCGAAGTCATCGGCTGGCGCGAGCCCCCCGGGCCGATGCCCCAGGCAGCACTCGCTGGTGAACTCGGCCTCGACCCGGCTGGTCTGCTCCAGGCCGCCCGCAAGCTGACCGCCTCGCGGAAGGTGGCGTGCTGATGGACGTCACCATCGACAAGGTCGAGACGATGCTGGTCGGAGCAGGCGCCGCTGCCGGGGACGACACCGTCTTCGTCACCGTGCACGGTGGTGGCCGGACAGGCTGGTACGGCCCGGTCAGCGAGCCCGTCGGCCGCGCTGTCGACGTGCTGTCCCACGCTACGATCGGCCAGCTCGTGACCGACCACGACGGCCACCGAGCACGACTGCAGGTCGCGGCCGGCGGACTGGTCGGCAGCGTGGCCGAGTGGGCCGTCGGAGCAGTGGACTGTGCTCTGTGGGATCTCCACGGACGTCTGGCCGATCAGCCAGTAGCCGACCTGTTGGCCCCGGCAGCGAGCCGCTCGTCCGTACCGGCGTACGCCTCGTGGCTCCGCCTTGATCTCAGCGGCCCTCCCGCGCCGGGTGCCCTGACCCAAGTCGCCGACGAAGGCTGGGCCTTCACCAAGTGGGGTCTCCGGCGCCGACCGGATTCCACCACCGCCACCGAAGCGAGTCACCTTCTCCAGTCCGTGGACCGGGCAGCCGAGATCCTCGACAAGGGCTTCGCCGTCGACGCGGTCGGAACGTGGAGCCCCGAGCTCGCCACTGCATTCGCAAAGCGATTCGACAACCCGGCACTCACCTGGCTGGAAGACCCCTTGCCGGAGCACTACCTGCGGATCTACCACCGCCTTGCCAACGCCGGCCTGCCCGTAGCGATAGGGGAGCGGCTGCGGCCGGACGAAGACCTTCCCATGCTGTTCGACCAGGCGAGGCCGAAGGTGCTCACCATCGACGTCGTCGGCTGCGGTGGGCTCACCCGAGCCGTCGAGATCACCGCAGCGGCTCGCAAGGTCGGCGTCCCCGTCTACCCCCACGGCCGTTCGATGGTGCCGGGGATCCACCTGGCGGCGGCCTTCCCCGACGCCGTCCCTGCCGTCGAGTACCGCCGTCAGTGGGAGCCCCGCCGCCAGACCCTCTACGCCGAACCCTGGACACCCGAGCACGGCCATCTCCCCTCGCCCCGAACCCCCGGCCTCGGCACCCAACCACGGAGACCCCAATGACCCGGAGCAGCGAGAGCCTTCCCGTCCGCGGCACGACCAGGCACGACGAACAGGGCCCCCTCCTCGTGCTCGACCACCGCCTCGACGGCCACGACACCTTCCTGTCCGGCGAACTCGACCTCGGCGATGGGCGTGCGCCAGTGCGCATCATCAGCCTCGACGACGTCACCGTCCTGCGGCCGATGCATCGGGTGGCGGTGCCAGCGCCTGTCTGGTCGGGCACGCTTCACCTGCCGCACGGACTGCGTCCGCGCACCATCCCGACGGACCTCGCGGAGGCGGCCCAGAGGCACGGACGCGACCTGGACGCGCTCGACCAGGCGGAGACGCGGTATGCGCTCACCTTCCTCGGAGAGGCCACGACGGAGTCGATCCGTACGGCGCGCATCGAGGCGATCGTGTCCGCCTTGCCCGTCACCGGAATGGAGACCGCCTGATGGAGCCCGTCCGATCGCTGATCAGCCTCGACATCGGCGGCACGCTGGGGAATGCGCAGGGACCGGGTCTCGCCGCCCACCTGGCCGCCGCCTCGCCGCTCGGCCCGAAGCAAGCACGACGCATCGTGCGCGACGTCCTGCACACCGCGCCCGAGATCACCGATGCGGTGGTCGACCGGGTGTGCCGTGCCCTGAGCATCGAGCCGTCGGCCTTCCCCCGAGACCTTCCGGTGGCCCCGCTCGTGCTGTTCCCGGGGACGGTCGATGCGCTGCAGGAACTCAGCCGGGAGGCGACCGTCGTGACCCTGTCGAACGTCACATGCACGGAGGCCGACCCCGAGCGACTCCTCAAGCTCCTGTCCCCTTGGGTCAGCGGCCACTTCCCCTCGTGCCGTACCGGCTACGCCAAGCCGGACCGCCGGGCCTTCTGGGCGGTCGCCGACTCGCACCAGGTGTCGCCCTCGCAGATCATCCACGTCGGCGACGACTGGGAGTGCGACATCCGAGGAGCCACGGACGCAGGACTGCGCTCCGTGTGGGTGTCCCACGGGCGTACGGTTCCTGACGAAACGTCACTCGTTGGACATGGCGTGCTGGTGGCCAACGATCTCGCTGATGCTGTGCAGCACGTACGTCATCTACTCGCACGGAGGCTTCCATGAGCTTGTTCACCGGCACCGTCGGCTACTACCGCCAGTACCGCCCGGGTATCCCGGAGGAGGTCGCCACCGTCCTCGACCAGGCCGCACCGAAGAGCAGCCCTCGCCGGCTCCTGGACGTAGGCACCGGTACCGGCCTGGTCGCCGAGGCCCTGCTGGACCGGTTCGACGACATCATCGCGATCGACAACGACAGCGAGATGCTCGCGGCGGCGGAGTCGGCTCTCCGCCCCGCTCTGCCGGACGGGACTGCCCTGGCACTCGTCGAGTCCACGGCCGAGGACTTCACGCCTCCGGCGGGCTGGCTCGCCGACCTCGTCACGATCTGCCGGGCCTTCCACTGGCTCGACCAGGCCACCGTCCTCGCACTCCTCGACGACCAGGTCGCGCCAGACGGCGCGGTCGCGATCTTCGGGGACAACAGCTTCTGGGCTGCGGACAGCCCCTGGAAGCAGTCCGTGCGCGCGGTCGTCCAGGAGTTCCTCGGAGAGGAGCGCCGGGCCGGCAGCAGCACCTTCAAGCACCACAACCGGCCCTACAGCGAAATCATGGAGGAGTCCCCGTTCAACCAGGTCGAAGAGGTCCGGGTGCCGGTCCAGCGCACCTGGACCACCGAGGGCATCCTCGGCTACCTCTACTCGACCAGCTTCGCCGCACCTCATCTCTTCGGCGATCGACTCGCCGACTTCGAGGCTGCTGTCCGGGCCGCCCTTGCCGAGCACAGCAGCGACGACACGTTCCTCGAGGACAACGAGTTCCTCATCCGGATCGGCCGCCGGAGCAAGACGTGACGCCAGCCGCAGCAACGGCTCGGCAGTACGGTCGGCTCGCCGCCCCGGACGTCGCTGCCGAGCTCGGTGCCGGATCGGTGCTGTGCCTGCCGATCGGCTCCGTCGAACAGCACGGCCCCCACCTGCCGTTGAACACGGACACGGTCATTGCGGAGCAGTTCACCACACGGCTGGTCGAGCGCTACGGCGACCATCACGACTTGTGGGTGCTGCCGGCGATCCCGTACGGCCTGTCGCTGGAACACATCTGGTCGCCCGGGACGGTCTCGCTGCAGGTGGCGAGCTTCATGTCGCTGCTCGATGCGGTGGTCGGCGGCTACGTCCGATCCACCGCTGCCCGGACCCTTCTGATCGTCAACGGCCACGGTGGTAACCGTGGCGTCCTGGAGGCCGCACTCTACGAGTTGCAGGACCGGTACGCGCTCGCCGCCTGTGTGATCCACCCGAGTTCGCTGTCGGCCTTCCGAAACGAGGGCGAGCTGCCGGAGATCCACGCCGGCCAGCGCGAGACCTCGCTCATGCTCGCCCTCGCTCCCGAGGACGTCCGTCTCGATCGTCTCCCCGTGGACTTCAGTGCCGATGGAGAGCGGCGCAGGGAGATCGACCGTCGGGTGCTCGACCGCGGGGCGACGTGGCCGTGGAACTCCGGCGACAGCGCCATTGCGGCCTGCGGGGTGATCGGCGGCGACCCGCGAGCAGCATCCCCCGACGTCGGCCACACGATCATCGAGAGCGCCCTGGACTTGGCTGCCGGAGTCCTCACCCAGCTTCTCCATCACCGCCCGCAGCAGCCCGCCTTCGTCAGGAGTTCCATGGCCCTCACCCCTGCTGAGAAGAGCGCCTTCATACGTGACGGCCTGCTCATCAAGCGCGGCGCCGTTGACTCCGATCTCGTCGCTCGCGCTCGCGCGCTCGTCGACGACTGGCTCCGAGAGTCGATGGACCCTGCCCTCATCAACTCCTACACCCGGCGCACCTTCGCCCCTGAACTCGGCGGTCACCCCGATCTGCTGGGCCTCTTCTTCAGCTCCGGGGCAGCCGCTCTCGCTGGTGCGCTGCTCGGAGACTTCCAGCCTGTCTCAACCACGCAGATCCAGGTCCGCATCCCCGAGTCGCAGCTCCCCGAGTCGCAACCCGAGAAGGCGATGCACGTCGACGGCGTTGCCTGCCCCCACCTCGATCCCGACGAACTGCGGACCTTCTCGCTCCTCGTCGGCGTGGTGCTCTCCGACATCACGGACCCGACTGGCGGAGCGCTGCGCTACCAGTCCGGCGGACACCTGACCATGTCCGAGTGGTTCCGCGACCAGTGGTCCCTCGGCATCACCGACCAGGTCCCCCCGGACGTCGACGCCCGGACCGGCACGCCGTTCCTCGGGGCACCCGGAGACGTCCTGCTCATGCACCACCTCGTGCCGCACGCCGTAGGCCGCAACCTCAGCCGCGAACCCCGGATCATGGCGTACTTCCGCGTGTCGCACGTCACACATGCCGAACACCGACTCCAGTCACTGCGGGACCCATGGCTGGACTACCCGGGTCTCGCCGGGCTGCACCAGGCCGAGGCGTCCGCGTAGGAACCTCCCGCAGCGCCCCCGCGCCGGACAGCCGCTGGAAGCACTACTGCCGAGTCAGACCTGATCCAACTCGCCGATCTTGAAAGCGGAGTGTTCATGCAGCAGATCTCAACCGACCAGCTCGACCGAGCCGCCAGCGCCCTCGAAGCCGGCGCGCTGGTCATCGTCCCCACCTCGCGCTGGTACATGATCTGTGCCGACGCCACCAACGAGCCCGCCTGCCGGAGCATCTTCGAAGGCAAGCGGCGGCCCACCGCCAAGTCCCTCGTCCTCGTCACCCCGTCCCTGGCGGACTGCGAACAACGCTTCGTGATCTCCGACGAGGCCCGCAGGCTGGCGGAGGCATTCTGGCCGGGCGATCTGGCCCTCCTCCTGCCGTGGCGTGACGCCGACGAGGGCGCTCGGCACTCTGCCGTCGGTACTCCGGCCCTCGTCACCAACTCCCCGGGCCCACTCGGGATGCTGGCCTCGCTGACCCGCACGCCCATCGCCGCGACCACTGTCAACATCTCCGGGGATGCGGGCATCGACGCGCGCGGGCCTGCGATCTCGCCCGAGGAGGTCGCCGACTTCCTGAGCCTCACGGGCGTCAAGGCGACCGTGATCCTGGACGGTGGCGTATGCCCGGCCGCCAACCACCTGACGATCATCGACTGCTCAACGGCTGACGCACGCCTCGTCCGGGCCGGACTCGTTCACGAACACGCGATCGAAGCGGTACTCGGACGCGAGATCCTTTCCTGAACGGAGCCACCGATGCTCCGATCTCGGCGCCACCTCTCGCGGAAGGAGTAGGCGTGACGCAGACGTCTGACGGGGTGCCCGGCATCGCCGCTGCGATCGTGGTTCACAAGGGCCGCGTGCTGATGGTGCGGCGCCAGGTCAGCGAGGGGGAGCTGTCCTGGCAGTTCCCGGCCGGCAAGATCGAGGCCGGGGAGACGCCGTTGCAGGCCGCCGTCCGTGAGACCCGGGAGGAAACGGGCCTGAACGTGGCAGCCGTCAGGCTCCTGGGCGACCGTGTCCACCCGAAGACCGGGCGGCGGCTGTTCTACGTAGCCTGCGCGGCCCAGACCGGGGAGGCGCAGGTAGCGGCTCCCGACGAAGTAGCCGAGCTTGCCTGGGTCTCTCCTGCTGAGATCCCCGCGTACGTGCCCTACGGGATCTTCGAGCCCGTGCAGGCATACCTGGACGGCGCGTCCCTCGGTTGATCTCGCCGCCGGACATGCTCGCCGCGGGGGCGCCACCGGTTCGGTGGCGCCCCCGCACCAGTTCGGCCTACTCGTTCCAGATCGCTCCGGCCATCATCCCGTCGAAGGCGAGGGCTCTCATGGCGGTGTCGAAGTCGTCCCACTGTTGTTCGGGTTCGGTGTAGTGCTCGTAGAAGTCGGCGCGGGCGAGGTCGGGCTCGCGCCATTCGTGGGTGCAGCGGCAGCGGACGAAGATCTGGTCGTGGACGGCGAGGAGGAGCCAGTCGCGGCGGGCGCCGCAGCCGGTGCAGGTGATGGTGATGCCACGCGGGTTAAGCTCGGCGGGGTGTGGGACGGCGCGGATGACGGCACGCGCGGGTTCGGGGGCGGGGTTGTAGAAGTCGTGGTCGTAGTCGGTCATGCGGTCCCTTCGGGTCGGCAGCGGGGCAGCAAGGGACCATACGACGTGCGCTGCCGGAATGGATCTCTCCCAGAGAGAAGGACATCGAATCGACACCGTCGCCTTGCTGCAGGGTAGTTGTGGCGCTCCGGCCGCCGGGGTTTCCTCGGGAAGTCCCGGCGGTCTGGTTCGTTGGCTGGGTCCTGCCTTCGGCGGCGGGTGACGGGTGATGTCCGTGCTGGGCGGGATTGGTGGGTGGGGGCTGGTGGGCGGGTGCGGGGGCTCCGCACCCGCCCGCCTGGGTTGGTCAGCGCGTTCGGCGCACCTGGTCGGGGGCGACCGGCGCCGGCGGTGTGATGACCGGGGCAGCCGGTGTGCCGATGGTGCGGCTGGTCGTGCGGGCGCGGGCTGCCCTGGTGCGCAGTTCGTCGGGGGTGGCGGCCGGTGCGGGGGCGGGGAGGTTGGCGTCGCGGCGGATCCGCCAGGTGAGGACGGCGGCGGGTGAGTCGGCGGTGTCCAGTTCGCGGCGCCCGGCGGCGTTGGTGAGCAGGGTGGTCGGGTTGTGGCCGGCGGCTTCGGCCTGGGCGAGGGTGGCAGCAAGGGCTGCCCAGTTCTCCTCGGAGAGGAGCCGGGTGACCTGGTCGGCGGGCAGGGTGCGGCGGACGGCATCGGCCTGCCGGTCGTGGTCCGGCTTCGGGAGGAGTCGGCCTTCGAGGGTGAGGTGGGCGATCGGCCTGGCCGCGTGCCGGGTGTAGGCGGCGCGAAGGTGGTCGGCCGCCATGCGGGCGGCATCGGCCTGGTGACGGTGGCCTTGGGCGGCGTGCCACTTGGCGATCACGACGGTGAGCAGGACGAGGCTGGTCAGGACCGTGGCGGCGGACGTGCCGTCCTCGCCCCGGCCGGTGGCGGGCCCGGCGTGGAGGAGTTCGCGGGCGGCGGAGCGCATCGCGCGCAGGTCGGCGCCGGCGGCGCGGGTGTGGGCGATGCGGGTGTACTCCAGGGCCCGTGCGGCCTGGTGGAGTTCCTTCCTGCTGAGGGTCGGGCTGGTGGCGGCGAGCGTGTCGAGGACTTCGAGGCCGCCTCGGATCACCGCCTCTGCGCGGGCGGCGTCCTGGACCTCCTCGAAGGCCGGGTAGGTGCGCTCGATGGTGCTGCTGGCCCGGTGGCGGCCGTCAGCGGGCCAGGTGCGGGGGTCGGGTGTGGGGTAGGCGGGTTCGTCGACGCCGAGGGCGAAGCGTGCCTGGATCTTCGGCTGGGTGAGGTCGGAGGCGAGCTTGCTGCCGGAGAACCAGATCGGTCCGCTCTCGTCGCCGGTGGGGAGGGCGAACTTGTAGCCGGTCACGTCACCGGAGGGCGCGCGGCGCACGGCGAGGAGCACGCCCTTCGCGGCGAGCCGGGCGGTGAACTCCTCCTCGTCCGCGGCCCCGGCCAGGGCCTGGCGTACGGCGGTGCGCAGGCGGTCGCGGTCGGTGCCTTCCCGGCCGAGGCGCTGGGCCTTGTGCAGTTCCTTGCCCTTGGCGCGCTTGGGGATCGCATCCCGGTACTCGTGGGTGCGGGTGTCGGAGAGGTCCTTGAGCTTGTACTCGCGTTCGATCTCGGTGAGCTCGTCCTCGACGCGGTACTGGTCGCCGCGCAGGCGGGCCTGTGTGAGGTCGGCGCGCACGGTGGTGGCGAGGATGTGGATGTGGTCGTCGGCGTGGCGCACGGCGATCCAGCGGCAGCCGTTCGGGTCGCCGTCTGGTGCGATGCCGGCGGCGGCCACGATCCGGCGGGCGATGGTGCCCCACTCCTCGTCGCTGAGGATGCGGTCGGTCGGGTCGGCGCGCACCGGGCGGTGGTAGACGTGCTTGGTGACCGGCCTGCCGTAGCGGACGACGTGTAGGTCGAGCGCGTCGCGAAGTTGGACGAGGATGGCACCGGGGTCGCCCGGGTCGCGGCCGGGGTCGGGGGCGAAGCCGGCCCAGGACGCGACGATGTGCGCATCGGTGTGCTCGTTGGCCTTGCCGGGACCGAAGAGGTACTTGAGTGCGCCGAGCGTCTTGGACCCGCGCAGGGGCTTGCTGATCATCGGCGCTTCGCTTTCGCCAGGCGCATGGCCGACGCGTCGACCTCCGCGACGGCCATGCGGACCTCGGCGACCAGGGCCAGGGCCCTGTCGAGGACGGCTGCCGCAGGTCCCGGTTCGACGCCGATGCCGGCGTTGAGCCGGTAGGCGATCTGGTTGGCGTTGTTGCCGACCGGCGCCAGCTGGCCGCGTGCCGCGTCGAGTGCCGTGATGGCCCGCTCCAGACGCTCGTCACGGGTGGTGATGCCGACGAAGTCCTCGGCCAGCGCTTTGCGCTCCAGGTAAGCGGCAACGTTCAGTTCGGCTGCGGCGGCCAGCTGCTCGATGCGCGTCTTCGTCTCTTCAGTGCAGCGGAAGCCTACCTCCGTCGTCAGGGGGTTCTCGGGGTCGCGGCGGCGACGCTTCGCGGTGCGCTGCTTGCGGCTGGCGGCGCTCGCGGAAGGACTGACGACGACGGTGAGCGGCAACGCGTCGGCGATGGGCTCGGACGCTGTGTTGGTGGGCTTCTCCTGCTTCGCCGCGCCCTCGCGGTGAAGCTCCGGTGCTGCCGCCCTCGGCAGCACCGGCTCGTCCACGCCCTCCTGGGCGGGGGCATCCGCGTGCGTGGCCCCGTAGGGGCCCCGTACGCACTCGCTTGCTCCGCCAGGGGTAGGGAGGTGGTCAACTCCGCTGCGGTCCTGGGAGCTTACAGGCTTCCCGAGCAGGCTGTGCAGGGTTCGTCGGACGGCGTTCACGCGTGTGGTTCCTCGGTGGCGGCGGGCGATACGGGCTGGTGGGTGTGTGGGTGGGCAGTGTCCGGGTGGTTGCCGGTTTGGCCATGCCGGAATTCGCAGGTATGGGCGATGCGTCAGGCGCGGCCTTCCCGGGACGGACCGCCACATGGGACTGGTGTCCGCGGTGCGAGTCGAGTCCGGCCGGGTGCAGTGACCGGGCGGCGGGGCCTTCTGCCGAGTGCGGCTGTGGGTCGGCAGAAGTCGGTGTCCGGCTGACCGACCGGGCCGGTCAGCCGGACACCGGGGCCGGTCAGTCGGCCTCGGGGCGCGGAGGGTTCTGTTCGTCGGCTTGCTCCTCGCGGAGCTTTCGCATCAGCTCGGTGAGGCGGGTACTGCCGAGCGGAAGGCCGGCGTCGCGCACGGCCTGTTCGACGATCGCGCGGGTGAGACGGCCCTCGGCGGCGACCGCCGCGCGACCCACCTCCAGCAGCCGCTCCATCGGCGCGCCCGGCGGACGCCCGATCGGCTTGTTCTCCGCCCCGGCGGCACCTCCGGCGGCTTCGGCCTGGGGGTCCGGGTCATCGGCCGGTCGGCCGTCGGCTTCTGCCGGTTCGGGGTCGGGCAGCGCGTCGCGCCACTCGGCGGGCAGAAGTCCGGCGGCGGACAGGAGCGTCAGGAGCGCGTTCTCGTCGCTGAGGTCCTCCGCCCGTTCCAGCCGGAGCTCCGGTTCGGGGTCGGCGGTCACCGGGTCGGCAGAAGTCTCGGTGCGCGGAAGGGCGTTCTGCTCGGCCGTTGCGGTGTCGTGGCCGTGGCGGGCGATGAGGATGTAGAGGTGGACGGCGCCGCCGAGGGCGAGCGGGGCGAGGGTGGACAGGATACCGACGACGGTGTCGGTGAGCCTCAGCCCGCTGCCGATGGTGGGCAGTTGGTTGAGGCGGACGGCGTGCAGGGCGTTGGCCCAGACGCTGGTGGCGGTCGCTCCGGCGAACAGCGTCCACGCGTAGGCGCGGGCAGGCCAGCGGGCCTCGCGCAGGACGAGCAGGGCACGGACGCCGTAGGCGATGAAGCCGTCGACGATGATCGGGAAGAGGTAGGTGAGCGGTCCGCGCACGTGGGTCGCGCCGGCCATCTGCCGCAGCGCGTCGTAGGACAGGACGAAGCCGAGGACGCCGAGCAGGGCTACCGCGAGGCGGTCCCAGACGGTCGCCTGGGCAGACGGCGTTCGGGTAGGGGGTATCGCGATGGTGGTCAAGGGTGGTGCTCCAGGGGTGGCCTCGCCGCAGGCGGGCGTGGCGAAGCGGCGAGGAGATGGCGGGGTGAAGTTCGGGGGGTCCGCGCACCGGCCGGGGTGTGCCGGGCACCGGCGCCGGTCAGGCGGCGGTTCGCCTGCGGCGGTCGGTGCCGGTGAGGATGGCGCGTTCGCACATCTCGGCGAGGCGGGAGGCGGTGCGGTCGCCGAGGGCGTTCTTGATATCGCCGGGCGCCAGGTTGGTGGTGAAGATCGTCGGGAGCAGGTGCTCGTAGCGGTGGTCGACCAGCCGCAGAGTGAGCTCCTCGGTCCACTCGGACGCCTTGGCGGCGCCGAGGTCGTCGAGGACCAGCAGCGGGCTGGTCATCAGGTCGCGCATCTCCCGCTCGGTGTCCGCGCCCTGGCGGGGCCGCTGGGAGGCGTACAGCTCGGTGGCGGTGAGCTTGGTCCAGCGCAGACGAACCCCGGCCTTCAGCAGGCTGCGGATCGCCCCGTACGCCTGGTGGGTCTTGCCCGAGCCGGTGGGTCCGGCGATCAGGAGCGAGGGGCCCTGGGCGATGCCCAGGGTGCCGCCGGGGCCGGGTCGGCAGGCCAGGGTGACCTGCTGGACCCAGGTGGTGACCTCCGGGTGGTCGGCTTCGGCGAGGCGGTAGCGCGGCGGGATGCGGCGGTCGGCGAGCTCCAGTGCCGTGGAGGGCTGGTCGGTGTCGGGGAGCGGCCGGTCGGGGTCGATGCCCTTGGCGGCCAGCATCCGTTCCAGGCGCAGGGCGGCGCCGGAGGCCGGCTGCGGGTCGCGACGCTCGTCCGTGCGGCGGGGGTTGGGCAGGCTGGTCACAGGTCCCCCTCGTAGTAGTCGCGGGCGTCGGCCGGGTTGGCGAAGGGGCGGTACGGGGATCGGGCAGCGCTCTGCCCGGTGCGGGATGCCCCGGCGGGCTGGGCGTTGATCGCCTCGTGGACCATGCTGGGCAGCACGCTCGGGCTCATCGGCTTTGCCGCGTAGAGCTGCAGTCCGGCGCGGATGTCGTCGTCGCTTGTGCCGCCGTCGAGCAGGTCCTTGATGACCTTGCCGAGGTGTCCACGCACGTTGGCCGGTACCGGCTTGGGGCAGGTGGCGACGTACTCGGCCAGCAGGGCGCCCGCGTTCACCGACGGCTTGCCGGCGGGCGTGCCGACCAGGACCGGGCCGTCCCGGTCGGGTGCTGCCGACGAGGGTGCCGGGGTGGGCGCGGCGCCGCTGCCCCCTTTAGGGGTAGATCCATGGTCCAAGGTCCATGGTCCAGGCACGACGTTCTCCGGAGCCCTCCGGAGGGACTCCGGAGAAGCCGTCTGACCTGCACTTTCGCTCGGAGCTGCCGCCTCGGGCGCCGGAAGGGCTACTGCGGGGGCGGACTCGGCGTCGGCCGAGCGGGGCCGTTGGGCGGGGACGGTCTCCGCGAGGGTCGCGAGCGGTTCCGGACGGCTCCGGAAGTTCTCCGGAGCCGGGTGCGCGCAGCCCTTGCCCTTGGCCTTGCACTTGCCGCACCAGCCGGCGGGCTCGTGGACGGGGCAGGCGGGGAGGCGCGAGGGAGTGGGGTGGGAGATCTTCTGGTGCTCGTGCCACTTGGTGACGTGGAGGTACTGGCGGCCGTCGCAGCCGGTGTACCGGCAGATCAGACCGGTCTCGGCGAGCTGGCGAAGCTCGTCCTCGGTGTCGAGCGCCGTGTGCTCGGGCCGCAGCGACCACAGGGCGCCGTTGAGGACGGCCGCGTTGTCGCGCTGGCGCCCCTCGTCGTCGGCCTGGGTGAGCAGGCAGACGAACGTGCGCTCGGCAGTCAGGGAGACCGAGGCGAGGTCTTCCGAGACGGGGTACTCGGGCTTGATGGTGCGGATGCGCGCCATGGCCTACCACCCCGCCTTCGGGCAGGAGGCGTGCGAGACAAGGCGTGCGCTGGCGGCACGCGGCGTCGTACGCTTGGGCACGGAGATTCCTTCCCCGGTGACATTTCGGACGGCAATCCGGTCACCGCGGTCGATCGTCGTGGATGGGCGGTTAGGGGATCCGTGGAGGCCCTCGGTGTTGGTAGCACCGAGGGCCTCGGTGTAGGTGGGCGGCCCCTTCGATGGAGCCGGTAGGTCTGGTCAACTGCCAGCCGTGCAGAGGATGTTGAAGCGACCGTCCGCTTGGCAGCGCGAGCTCGACACTATGTCGAGCCCCCTCGAAGATCCAACGCGAAGTGGCCCCATCCGCTCACGGCAGACAGGGCGGTCCGCCCGGTGTCGCGAGGCTGCTCGACACGGTCTCCCGGCAGCGCTTGGGCGCGAGCCCGCTCGGCTACGCGCCGGCGCGACGGAAGGCGCCACCGCGCGAAGGTCTGGGGAACTCGGCTTCGGCTTGCAACACAGCAAGCCGGTCTTCCTGTGTAGTCATGGGCTCACCTCGTCCGGCAGGTCGGGAAATCGGTGCCCCAATCCCTACCATGGACTTGCGGCGACACACAATCGGAGCTAATTTTACATCCATGACACAGACCGACTGGCCGTCCAAGGTGACAGCCCGCGTCGCCGACGCTCTTCGGGCTCGGCGCAAGGAGCTCGGCCTGAGCGCCCAGGACGTCACCGACGCTTGCGCCGCGCTCGGGTACCCGATCCCGCGCACCGTGATCGCCAACCTCGAGAGCGGCCGGCGGGCGAGTGTCGATGTTGCCGAGCTCCTCGTCCTTGCGGAGGTCCTCGGCGTGCCCCCGATCACCATGCTCTTCCCTCTCGGTACCGCCCCCACCATCGAGGTGCTGCCGGGGCGGGAAGTGTCGATGTGGGACGCGGTGGCCTGGGTGACTGGTGAGTCGCGGGAGGAGGCGATGAAGACGCCCACGCAGACCGTGCTCAACATGTTCCGCGAGCACGGCATCCTCGTCTCGGTCGCGATGCTCAGCCGCGAGCTGGGCGAGGAGAAGCGCCGCGAGGCGGCCCTGGCCAGAGAACCCGAGCACCGGGCGAAGTTCCTCGACATGGTCGCCGAGCTCGACAGGATTCACGCACGAGACATCCAGTCGCTCCGCAACTGGCGTGCTCGCATGCGCGAACTGGAGGTCGTGCCCCCCGCGCTGCCTGATGAATTCGCCTACCTGGAGTCCTCGGAGAGCGCCCAGTAACGAGCCTGTTCCGGGCCGACCGCCCGAGCACTCCCCGGCCGTAGCCACTGCCATTTGGTGCGGCCGGAATCCAGAGCTACTGTCACACCCCGCTGCGGCTACCAACCGCGTGAAACGCCCATCCACGACGATCAACCACGGTGCCGGGTTGCCGCCCACCAACCACCGGGGAAGGAACCGCGTGCTGTCCACGCGTCGCCAGGCCGTCGGCCAGACTGCCACTGGCCCCGCGCAGGCCGAGCTCATCCTCGGCCGTCTCGCCGCACCTGCCATGCTTGCCGCCATCGCGGCCCACAGACCGATCTGACGGTCCATCCACGCTGTCGCCGGTGACCACGTCCCGGTCCCGCCTTCGGGCCGACAGCTTCTTCCCAGTCACCCGCCGCCCCGCACCGGGGCCGGTCGGGACTTCTCTCCTGTCCCCGGCACAGGCGTCCAGTCGCCAAACCTTCGCCCCTGCCGGGCCAGATCCCTCCGCACCTGGGTGCTCGCGCGCCCGTCAACTGAAGGGTCCTGTCCCTAGCATGGCACTCTCGATCGTTGCTTCGCCGAAGGTCCCGGCGCCGCCGTCGCTCACCTCCGCCGAAGCCGCCGGCTCGCTCGGCGGTCCGGTCCTCGTCTCGGTACCCGTTGCCGCTCCGGCGGGCGCGGCCGACGCCATGGCTCCGCACGAGCAGCTCCTGCTGACCATCCCGGACGTCATGGCCCAGCTCCAGCTCGGCCGCTCCACCGTCTACGACCTCATCCGCACCCGCCGTCTGCCCTCGGTCACCATCGGCCGCTCCCGCCGCGTCCCGGCCGCCGCCGTGCGTACGTTCGTTGCCGAGCTCGCGGAGGTGGCGGCCTGATGGCCAAGCGCAACCCCAACGGCGCGGGCAGCATCACCCTGCGCAAGGACGGCCGCTACCACGGCCGCGCCTACGTGATCACCACCTCCGGCCTCCGCAAGCGGGTCTCCATCTACGGCAAGACCTGGGACGAGGTCCACAACGCCCTCGTCGAGCTGCAGGCCGACGCCATCAACGGCATCCCGCTGCCCGACACCGACTCCAACGTCGGCCAGTACCTCAACTACTGGCTCGCCGAGGAGGTCCTGCCCAACCGCCGGCCCAAGACCTACCAGGGCTACGAGAGCGTGGTCCGCGTCCACCTCATACCCGGCCTCGGCACCAAGCGGCTGCGCGACCTGCGCGCACAGGAGGTCCGCGTCTGGCTGAATCGAGTGCGCGCCGAGTGCCAGTGCTGCAAGGGCGGCTGGGACGCGCAGCGGCCCAAGCCGATCTGCTGTGCCGCAGGCGAGTGCTGCAAGCGACTGCTGTCCGCGCGGATGATCCAGTCCGTGCACGCCGTGCTCCGCAACGCCCTGGAGCACGCCGTCCGGGAGGAGCTGATCCACAAGAACGTGGCCAAGCTCGTGAAGGTCCCCGCGCCCGACTACCGGATCGGCAAGGGCCTGACCACCGCTCAGGCCAAGCTCGTGCTCAAGGAGCTGAGCGGCCACCGCCTGCACACCCTGTACGTCCTCGCGCTGATGCTCGGCATGCGCCGGGGCGAGCTGCTCGGCCTGCGCTGGAGTTCCGTCGACCTGGAGCGCGGCACCCTCACGGTGAGCACCAACCTCCAACGGGTCGACGGCGAGCTGCGACTCGTCCTGCCCAAGACGTTGTCCTCCGAGCGCACCCTGCCGCTGCCCGCGCCGGTCCTCGCCGCCCTGGTCGACCACCGGGAGCGTCAGGCCGTCGAGCGCGCCGCCGCCGGCATGGACTGGCAGGAGAACGACCTCGTCTTCCCGTCCCGGATCGGTACCCCGTACGAGCCGGACAACCTGCGCCGCAGCTGGCACGCGGTCCGCGGGCGCCTCGGCCTGGACGACCTCCGCTTCCACGACCTCCGCCACACCTGCATCACCCTGCTGCTCGACCTCGGCGTTCCCCCGCACATCGTCCGGGAGATCGCCGGCCACAGCGACGTCGGCGTGACCATGAAGGTCTACGCGCACGCCTCCCTCGCCGAGCGCCTCAAGGCCCTGAGCCGTCTCGGGGAGGCGCTCTCCTAGCCTCGCGCTCTGGCTCACCAGTTCGTCCGGTGCCCGGCAAGACCTGGGTCTTGCCGGGCACCGGTGTCTTACGCGGTTGGTAGCTTGCGGCCTGCCCCCGAACCGGGGGGTCATCGTTCTGGAGAGAGGCCGACACGTGGGAGCCAAGACCGGACTACTCATCTACATGGATGCTGCTTCGTCCGGCCCGCTGCGGCTGCCGGCGGAAGCGGATCCGGAGCGGACGGCGGAGCTGCTCGGTCGTCTCTACCCCGGGTGGGAGGTCACGGAGTCGTCCGGGTGTGAACTCGGCGACGCGACGTACCCGCCGGAGGGGACCGCGTACCTTGGCAGCTTCCCCGGGGTCGACATCGTCTGCGATCAGCACTGGATGGGCGACTACCCCTCGCGGCTGCCGCAGCACCTGATCGATGCGAGCGCGGGCCGCCGCCTGGTCGTGCACTGGATGCACAGCGTGGTGGACTTCCTGGCCTTCGCGGTCTGGGAGGACGGGCAGCTGGTCCGTTCGCTCAGCGTCTCGCCGGACAGCGGGGTGATGGAGAACATCGGCGAGCCGCTGTCGTTCGAGGCGCCCTTCTGGGCCGGGGAGCATCCGGTGGAGCCGGTGCCGGGCTGGCCGGCCAAGGGGCCTTACCCGCTGCCGTTCCATCCCCTCGACCTGGGAGAGGAGGCACTGCGGTTCTTCTTCGGCTTCGTGCTGGAGGGTAGGCCGGAGCCGGAGGACATGGACCCCTACGAGGTGGCTCTCCAAGGCTTCCGACTCTCTGATCCGGACGGGCCGACTCCGGAGGAGAAGGAGGCCGCGATGCGGGCCGTCCTCAGCCGGATGGGGTCACCCCGGTTCTTCACGTACGGCCCTGACGGCACCATGATCGAAGTCGACCACCTGTGATCGGTATGAGGCATTGGCGGCTCTGACTGCAGTCGCACGCCTGAGATCCTGGTGGCATGACTACGCCGGACACATACAGGGTGAAGCTCGCTCTGGTCGCGAACTGCGCTGTCTGCGGTGAGCCTCGCGCGGTGAAGGGATCAGGCCGATGCCCCACATGCAGTCAGCCGCTCCCGGCCGACGAGATCCGGCAGGTCCGCGACGCCGTCCGCGCTCGTCGTGATGCCTTCAAGGTCGGTCTCCAACGGCTCAGCCAGCGCGTGACCAAGCTGGCCGGCGAGCTGTCCGGCTTCGCCACGCGCGGCGTTCCCTTGAGCGAGCAGGATCATCTGGACCAGGTGATCCGGCCAGCGCTGGACAGGTTGGGTGACCCGGCTCCCAAAGCGAAACAGCTGCTTGAGAGCTGCGTCTGGGACCCGCAGGAGGCGGGCACGGTCGCCGCTTTCGGCGAGCTGATCAGGGAGATCGACGCCGGCTTGGCGTGGGTGGCGTCGTTGCGTGACACCATGCCACCGGCGGAGTGGCGGGCAGTGCACCGTGAATTGGTGCGGGCGGCCATGGCTGTGGTTCGTGGTCAGGCGACCATGGCCGCGACGATCGTGGCAGTCGACTCGGATGATGCGATACAGCTGATGGCGGGGGGCGAGAACTGGTTCGGCCAGGCGGCTCGGCATGCCGGAAGAATCGCCACACAGATCAACCTCATCAAGAATTCGCCTGCCGACGGACCGATCCAGCGCGACGGATCTATCGATATCGCGGCTGCGGCGTGGACGAGCGTGGGCCGCGCCGTCACCTCGATCCCGGACGCAGCGGATATCGTGCGCAGTGCCTTTGCTGACGTCCCCGGCGTGAGCGACGCGTCCGACGAGCATGCCGTCGGGCTGCTGCCGATCTTGGCTATGAGCGCGCGGGCGGTTGACTACGAGCTGCTCGTGGCACGGGCTCGACAGCTGCGGTCAGTGCTCGATGCGGCTGACGCTTCTGCTTCATGGATAACCGATCATGCGCTCCTCGTCGAACGCGTGGGGTCAGGGCTGGACCGGATCATGGACGAAGCCGAGCGAATGAGCCGTGAATGGCGTCATGGGCTGCCCCGTCGCCACGTGGCGAGGACGTTGACCGAGATCTACCGGGAGCTCGTCGAGGGTGCGCTGTGTGACCTCGGCGGCGTGCTCTTGATTGCTGCACGGGTAAGCCGTCGGGGCGCGGACGGAGTCTATGAAGAGACCGTGGTCGAGGGGGTCAAGGCCGGGGACGTCGTGAACGAGTTCGTGCGGCTTGGGCCACCGTGCGGCAACGGCATCGACATGCTCTACCGCAACGCCAGCGCACACGCTTCGGTGGTCGTCACCGACACGGGGATCACGGCGACCCAGCGGGAGATCCGCGACGGCCGCGTGGTCTCAAGGAAGACGATCTCTCTCACAGACGAAGAATTCGCCGAGGAACTGATCGCCCTGCACGAACTGCTCCTGGCCCTGCAGCTTGCGTTGCTGCCATGGATGACGGGTCACAGCGACGCCTGTATGGCCGCCGCGGTCGCGGCCGCGACTCCGTCCGCCCGCCAGCGCGATCAGTCCCTCGCCCTCGTCGCCGGGCTCGCCGGCCTCAGCGACATCACCGTGGCGGCCGACGGAGACCACGTGACGATTACAGCGAGTGCGCCCACCGCAACCGCCGACCGTTTCGAAACCAGCGTGCTTAGCGTGGTTCCCGCCGCGTTCGGCACCGTGCCCGCCCCGACCCTCGTCACGTTGGGCCTGACTGGCCGTCGCCCCGTGACGTTTACACGCGGAGAGCTCGGGGAGATGGACGCCAATGATCCCCCACACGCCGGAGCGACACTCGGATTGGTCATGGCGCGATGGCTCATGGAAAGCACCGGAACGCTCAGCACCCGAGACGAGGCGACCTTCGTCACTGCGCCGCTTGTTGATCTTCACGTGCGCTGCGCCACACTGGCCCCCACCAACCCCGAGACCGCGCTTCGGTCGCTGCAAAAGGTGCGATCCCGTGTTGACGAAGTGATTGCTGACGACCGGCGGTCACTACTGACGCGAGCGGCGGTCCATCAGGTCGACATCTTGATCGACTTCCTCGACGGGCTCGCTGGCGGTGCGACATCGATCGGTTCCGAGGATGCCCGCCTCCGGGCACAGCGTGCGGCCGCCTCCGTCCAGGAGGCGCACAGCATCGGCGAGCAGGCCCGAGCGATACGCGACGGCTCATAGCGATCGTCCAACGCCCTGGGGCGAGCGCAGGATGTGTGAGCGGCCTGTGGAGTGCGTCACACGCTGGCCGGATTCGGTGTGGCGCATAGGTCTGAAGATCGTCTGGGCTGCTCGGATCCGCCGCGATTTGGAGCCGTTGGCGTCAGCGTTGGCGTCAAACGGCACGAAAATGCCCCCGAAGCGAGCTGCTTCGAGGGCATCGTGCCTGGTCAAACGTTGTGGCCAGGGCCGGGGTCGAACCGGCGACCTTCCGCTTTTCAGGCCGCGTGATGAACCTGATCCTGGTGTGACTCGCAAGGTTGTCGGTCCTTG
>NZ_JBHJVK010000072.1:0-43414 GCF_042264695.1 Kitasatospora sp. NPDC056138
GCCCCGCGCCCGCGGGCCGTGGCCGCGGGGCTCCGCCCGGCCGGGACGCGCCGGGGTCGCGGCGTGGGTAAGAATTGACGGTGACCTCGCAGCTCTTCCCGCCCGACGTCCAGCAGGCGCTGGACCTGATCGGCATCTTCGTCTTCGCCCTGTCCGGCGGCCTGCTGGCCGTCCGCAAGAACATGGACATCTTCGGCATCTGTGTGCTCGCCGAGGCGACCGCACTCGGCGGCGGGGTGATGCGCGACCTGGTGATCGGGGCCACACCGGTGGTCGCGTTCACCAACCTGGGGTACTTCGTGACCCCGCTGGCGGCCGGCCTGGTGGTGTTCTTCCTGCACCCCGAGGTGGAGCGGATCAACCGCAGCGTGCAGACCCTGGACGCGCTCGGGCTCGGGCTGTTCTGCGTCACCGGCACCGCCAAGGCGCACGACTACGGACTCGGCTCGGTCGCCGCGGTGGCCCTGGGCATGCTCACCGCCGCCGGCGGCGGCGTGATCCGCGACGTACTGGCCAGCGAGATGCCCTCGCTGCTGCGCTGGGACCGGGAGATCTACGCCGTGCCCGCGCTGGTCGGCGCCGGGATGGTCGCCGTCCTGATCGGGATGGGCCGGCTGAGCACCCTCACCGCCTCGGCCGCCGCGCTGACCGCCTTCGTCCTGCGGATGCTCGCGCTCAAGTACGGCTGGCGCGCACCGCGGGCCTGGCACCGCAACGGTTCTCGCACCAGCGAGGAGTAGGCGAGCCGCCGTACGCCAGCGAGATCGCCTCGACCGTGCAGAGCAGTTCGGGCAGTAACCGGCTCAGCTCGCCGATCGGGGCCAGCCGGACGGGCGCCGAGATGGAACAGGCCGCGATCGCCTTGCCGTCCGTGCCGACGATCGGCGCGGCCAGGCAGTTGACCGTCTCCTGGTACTCGGCCCGGTCCACCGCCCACCCCTGGTGCCGGACCGAGGCCAGTTCGGTGCGGAACTCCTCGGCGGAGCGGATGCTGTGCCGGGTGCGGGCGGGGAAGTCCTGTTCCTCCAGGAAACCCGCCAGCTGATCCTCCGACAGATCCGCCAGCAGCACCTTTCCGACCGCCGTCGCCACCGCGGGCACCCGGCGGCCGATCCGCCCGGCCGGGTCGGGCCAGGAACCCGGCCGCCCGGGGTGGCGGCTCTCCACCTCGTCCAGGTAGAGCACCTCGCCCTCCGCCAGCACCGCCAGCTGCACGGTGTGCCCGTACCGCTCGTTGAGCGAGGCCAGGTACGGGGCCGCGACCTGGCGGACGTCGATACCGTCCAGCGCCTGCTGGGCCAGGGCGAACAGCCGCCCGCCGAGCCGGTAGCGGTGGTCGGCCTGCCGGTGCACCAGGCCGTGTTCCTGCAGGGTGCGCAGCAGCCGCAGCGCCGTCGACTTGTGGACGCCGATCCGGGCCGCCGCCTGCTCCAGCGAGGCCGGGCCCTCCCCGAGCGAGGCAAGGATCGTCAGCGCCCGGTCCACTGTCTGCGACATACCGTCCACCCCTCCGTGCCCCAGCAGTGGGCAGGAGGCTAACGGCGCGTCGCAGGGCGTGCAATGGCCAAATCGTGACCCGTGCGCGGGCGTCGGGATCAGGGCGCGGGGATGCCCCTACACTGGACCCGCTATGCCATATCTCGACCATGCAGCCACCACCCCGATGCTGCCCGAGGCGATCGAAGCCATGGGCGCGCACCTCGGGGTCGTCGGCAATGCGTCCTCGTTGCACGCCGCCGGCCGCCGGGCCAGGCGGGTGGTGGAGGAGTCCCGGGAGTCGCTGGCCCTGTCACTGGGCGCGCGGCCGAGCGAGATCGTGCTCACCGGCGGCGGTACCGAATCGGACAACCTCGCCGTCAAGGGCCTGTACTGGGCCCGCAGGGACGCCGATCCGGCGCGGCGCCGGGTGCTGTGCAGCCCGGTCGAGCACCACGCGGTGCTGGACGCGGTGCACTGGCTCTCCGAGCACGAGGGCGCACTGGTCGAGTACCTGCCCGTCGACGCGTACGGCCGGGTGCACCCCGAGGCGCTGCGCGAGGCCGTGGAACGCGACCCGGCCACGGTGGCGCTGATCACCGTGATGTGGGCCAACAACGAGGTCGGCACCATCCAGCCGATCACCGAACTCGTCGCCGTCGCACGCGAGTTCGGCATCCCGATGCACGCCGACGCGGTGCAGGTGCTGGGTCAGGTCCCGGTCTCCTTCGCGGAGTCGGGGCTGGATGCGCTGACGGTCACCGGGCACAAGGTCGGCGGGCCGTACGGGGTCGGCGCCCTGCTGCTGTCCCGCAGCGCAACTCCCGTGCCGCTGCTGCACGGTGGCGGTCAGGAGCGCGACGTGCGGTCCGGCACGCTGGACGTCCCCGCCGCCGCCGGGTTCGCCGCCGCGGCGGCCCTCGCGGTCGAACGGCGGGCCGGGCACGCGGAGTCGGTCGCGGGCCTGCGGGACGAACTGGTCGCCGGGGTCCTGGCCGCCGTACCGGATGCCGTGCTCAACGGAGACCCCGACGCGGCGGGGCGGTTGGCCGCCAACGCGCACTTCTCCTTCCCCGGCTGCGAGGGCGATGCGCTGCTGATGCTGCTGGACGCCCAGGGGATCGAGTGCTCCACCGGCTCCGCCTGCTCGGCCGGGGTGCCGCAGCCCAGCCACGTCCTGCTCGCGATGGGCGCGGACCCGCTGCTGGCCAGGGCCTCGCTGCGGTTCTCGCTCGGCCACACCTCGACCCGCGCCGACGTCACGGCTCTGCTCGACGCGATCGAGCCCGCCGTCCGCCGCGCCCGCAACGCGGGGCTGGCAGCGGCCGCCCGCCGCTGACCCCCGAAGCCGGGAGCGCGGGGAACCGCGCGAAGCGGCCGGCCCCTGCGGTCGGCCGGTCCGGGGTGGGCCGCTCGCAGCCCGAGCGGCCTCCGGCGGGGTGGTGCAACGTGCTCCCGGCGGTTGGTGCGGCGCCGTACTCCCGTCCCGCGCGGTTCCCCGCGCCGCTCACCGCTCGCCCGGGTGCCTCGCGGTTCGTTCCCGGGCCGCTGAGGAGTTGCCGCGAGCACGTAGGCTGGGTGCATCATGACTGAGTTCCCTGGCGCCCCCACTGGTCCCAACGACGGCCGTCGACTGCGTGTGCTGGCCGCGATGTCCGGCGGGGTGGACTCCGCCGTAGCCGCTGCCCGAGCCGCCGAGGCGGGTCACGAGGTGACCGGGGTGCACCTGGCGCTCTCCTCGAACCCGCAGTCCTTCCGGACCGGCGCCCGCGGCTGCTGCACCATCGAGGACTCCCGGGACGCCCGCCGGGCGGCCGACGTGATCGGCATCCCGTTCTACGTCTGGGACCTCGCCGAGCGCTTCCGCGAGGACGTGATCGACGACTTCGTCGCCGAGTACGCCGCCGGCCGTACCCCGAACCCCTGCCTGCGCTGCAACGAGAAGATCAAGTTCGCCGCGCTGCTGGACAAGGCGATCGCCCTGGGCTTCGACGCGGTCTGCACGGGGCACTACGCCAGGGTCGTCGATCTCCCGTCCGGTGAGCGGGAGTTGCACCGCGCGGTGGACATGGCCAAGGACCAGTCGTACGTCCTCGGCGTGCTCGACGCCGACCAGCTCGCCCACTCGCTCTTCCCGCTCGGCGACACGACCAAGGACGTGATCCGCGAGGAGGCCGAGCGACGCGGTCTGGCCGTGGCCAAGAAGCCGGACAGCCACGACATCTGCTTCATCGCGGACGGCGACACCCAGGGCTTCCTGGCCCGGCACCTCGGCACCGCCAAGGGCGACATCCTGGACGCCGACGGCACCAAGCTCGGCGAGCACGACGGCGCGTACGGCTTCACCATCGGCCAGCGCAAGGGCCTGCGGATCGGCCGCCCGGCCGCCGACGGCAAGCCCCGCTACGTCCTGGACATCTCGCCGGTGAACAACACCGTCACGGTCGGCCCGGCCGAGGGGCTGGACGTGCTCGCGCTCACCGCGATCAAGCCGCGCTGGTGCGGCGCCGAGCCGGTCGGCGAAAACGAGTACACCGCGCAGCTGCGCGCCCACGGCGAGGAGGTCCCGGTGACGGCCTCGCTGGCCGACGGCGAACTGCGGGTGCGCCTCGCCGCCCCGGCCCGGGGCATCGCCCCCGGCCAGGCGGTGGTGCTCTACGACGGCACCCGGGTGGTCGGCTCGGCCACCATCGCCACCACCGAGCGGCGCCCGGTCGGCGCGTGACCCGGCAGGTCCGTCCCGGACGCGGGCAGGTCCCCCGTGCCTCGGGGAACCGCGAGGTGGTAGACCTGTGAGCACTATGAACATCACCGTCTTCTGTTCCGCGTACTCCCTCGACGAGCGTTACACCGCCCCGGCCGCCGAGTTCGCCCGGCTGCTCGGGGAGCACGGCCACACCCTGGTCTGGGGCGGCTCGCACGCCGGGCTGATGGGGCTGCTCGCCGACGGCGTCAAGGAGGCCGGCGGCCGACTGGTCGGGATCTCGGTCCAGTTGCTCGCGCACAAGACGTACGAGGGTGCCGACGAGCTGGTGATGACGCGCGATCTCGCCGAGCGCAAGGCCCAGTTGCTGGAGCGGGCGGACGCCGTGGTGGTGCTGGTCGGCGGACTCGGCACGCTGGACGAGGTGACCGAGGTGCTGGAGCTGAAGAAGCACGCCCTGCACGACAAGCCGGTCGTGGTGCTCGACACCGAGGGCTTCTACCAGGGCCTGCGCACCCAGCTGGAGCGGATGGACGCCGAGGGCTTCCTGCCCCGCCCGCTCGCCGACCTGATCACCTTCGCCGCAGACCCGGCCGAGGCCCTGGCCCACCTCGAAGCCTGATCGGGCGGCCGGCCCAGCCCGGCCCCTGCGAGGGCCACACCTTCTCGAAGGTCCAGTCCGTCGAAGGACCCCGCCCCGCCGGGGTCCGCCCCCACCTCCAAGGAGCCCTGCCATGGGTGCACACCTGATCACCGGCGCCGGGTCCGGCATCGGCGCGTCCGTCGCCACCAGACTCGCCGAACGCGGCGAGCAGCTCTGGCTGCTGGCCCGCGACGCCCGGCGCGCCGCCGAGCTGCGCGAGCGCTTCCCCGGGGCCCGCACGCTGGTCGGCGACCTGGGCGAACCGGCCAAGCTGTCCTGGGCCTTCGGGCACCAGGAGCTGCCGGTCGAACTGGACTCGCTGCTGCACATCGCCGGCGTGGTCCAGCTCGGCGAGATCGGCGAACTGCCGGTCAAGGCCTGGCAGGAGCAGCTGAACGTCAACCTGGTCGCCCCCGCCGAGCTGACCCGGCTGCTGCTGCCGTCGCTGCGGCTCGTCAAGGGCCACGTGGTGTTCGTCAACTCCGGTGCCGGACTCAACGCGCATGCCACCTGGGGCGCGTACGCGGCGAGCAAGCACGGTCTGCGCGCGCTCGCCGACTCGCTGCGGCAGGAGGAGCACGGCCACGGCGTCCGGGTCACCTCGGTCTACCCGGGGCGGACCGCGACCGCGATGCAGGTCCAGGTGCACCAGCAGGAGGGCAGGGACTACGACCCGTCCCGCTGGATCGACCCCGAGTCGGTGGCGACCGCCGTCCTGACCGCCGTCGACCTGCCCCGCGACGCGGAGATCACCGACCTCACCGTCCGCCCGGGCCGCTGAACCGAACCCTCACGGCACACCCGATCCTCAGCGCACACCCGACCCCCAGGACACACCCGACCCGCCGGGCGCAACAAGCCTTTCGGGCACACCGAACCCGTCGGGGCAGCCGGGTGAGCCCCCGGGGGCGAGGGGGACCGCGCGCCGCGGAAGGCTGGGTCGCCGGTTCGGCCCGGCGGGCCGGTCGCCCCCGGGAGCCCCGGTGGGGTCGGGTGCCCCGTTCCTCGGCGGACGCGTACGGGCGGTGCCGTCCGTTCCGCGCGGTTCCCCGCCCCCCTGACCGGCTTCCCGCTTCCCGACCGCCCTGGAGGGGCTCCGGCCGGGCAGGGCCTAGGCTCGACCCCGTGAGTAGCGACTTTCCCTTCCCCGAGCTGACCGGCGCCGCGACGGGCGTCGGGTCGATGCCGGGCACCGACGCCCGTGAGGCCGCCAAGACCGCCGTCGGTGCGCTGGAGCACCTGCCCCACCTGCCGGAGCTGCCGGCGCGCGGGCCCGGCGCCGACATGATCGGCCGCAGTGCCGGTCTGCTGGTCGAGCTGTTCGCGCAGGTGGAGCCGAGCGGGTGGCGGTTCGCCGACCGGCCGGGGCGGGACACCCGGCGGGCGCACTCCTGGCTCGGCGAGGACCTGGACGCCCTGGAGGAGTTCACCCAGGGGTACCGGGGTGCGCTGAAGCTGCAGGCGGTCGGCCCGTGGACGCTGGCCGCCGCCGTGGAACTCAAGCACGGCGAGAAGGCACTCGCCGACCCGGGTGCCTGCCGGGACATCACCGGGTCGCTCACCGAGGGCCTGCGCCGCCACCTGGCGGAGGTCCGCAAGCGGGTGCCGGGCGCGCAGCTCGTGCTGCAGCTGGACGAGCCCTCGCTGCCCGCGGTGCTGGCCGGTGCGGTGAAGACCGCCAGCGGCTTCCAGCGGCTGCGGGCGGTGGACCGCCAGGTCGCCGAGGAGCAACTGCGCGACCTCGTCCGGGCCGTGGACGTGCCGGTCGTGGTGCACAGCTGCGCCCCGCAGGTGCCGCTCCCGCTGCTGCGCCGAGCCGGGGTGGCCGGAGTCTCGCTCGACTTCTCGCTGCTGACGGAGCGTGAGGACGAGGACCTGGGCGAGGCGGTGGAGGCGGGCACGGTGATCCTCGCCGGTGTGGTGCCCTCCACTGACGAGGGATTGTCGGACCCGGCCGGTAGTGTCCAGGGTGTCAGGAGGTTGTGGCGCAGGCTCGGGTTCGCTCCGGAGCTGCTGGGCCGCCGGGTGCTGGTGACACCGACCTGCGGGCTGGCGGGGGCGAGCCCCTCGTACGCGCGCCGGGCGCTGTCACTGAGTGTGAAGGCGGCGCAGAGCCTGGTGGACAACCCGGAGTGAGACGGTAGTTGAGACGTAGGAGGGCGGCGTGGTGGCTGCTGTCGAGGGCTGGGAAGACGTGCCGGTACAGGTGCGCAAGCGGCACGCCGAGCTCGCGGTCGAGGTCGAGGAGCACCGCGTCCGGTACTACGAGCAGGACGCTCCGACGGTCAGCGACGCCGAGTTCGACGCGCTGATGCGCGAGTTGGAGGCGGTCGAGGCCGAGCACCCGGTGCTGGTCACCCCCGACTCGCCCACCCAGAAGGTCGGCGGTGCGCCCACCGAGGGTTTCGCGAAGGTCGAGCACCGCGAGCGGCTGCTCAGCCTGGACAACGCGATGGACGACGAGGAGCTGTCGGCCTGGGCCGAGCGCGTCGCCCGCGAGCTGGACGGCCTGGAGTACCACTACCTGTGCGAGCTCAAGGTGGACGGCCTGGCGGTCAACCTCACCTACGAGCACGGCCGGCTGGTCCAGGCCGCCACCCGCGGCACCGGGCGGGTCGGCGAGGACATCACCGCCAACGTCCGCACCATCAAGGAGATCCCGCACCAGCTCAAGGGCGACAACGTCCCCGAGCTGGTGGAGATCCGCGGCGAGGTCTACCTGCCCACCGAGGCGTTCGAGGAGCTGAACGCCTCGCTCGCCGCCGAGAACGAGCGCCGCCGCGCGGAGAACGAGCAGCGGGCCGCGGAGGGCAGGCGCCCGCAGGCGCTGGTCAAGCTCTTCGCCAACCCCCGCAACGCCGCCGCCGGTTCGCTCCGCCAGAAGGACCCGCTGGTCACCGCCTCCCGTCCGCTGCACATGGTGGTGCACGGCATCGGCGCCCGGGTCGGCTTCGACATCGACTGCCAGTCGCACGCCTACCGGCTGCTGCACGACTGGGGCCTGCCCACCGCCCGGCACAACCGGGTCGTCGCCACGCTCGACGAGGTGCGGGCGTTCATCAGGCAGTACGGCGAGCGGCGCCACTCGGTCGAGCACGAGATCGACGGCGTCGTCGTCAAGGTGGACGAGATCGCCCTGCAGGGCCGGCTCGGCGCCACCTCCAAGTCGCCGCGCTGGGCGATCGCCTGGAAGTACCCGCCGGAGGAGGTCACCGCCAAGCTGGCGCGGATCCAGGTCGGCATCGGCCGCACCGGCCGGGCCACCCCGTTCGCCGTGCTGGCCGAGCCGGTGAAGGTGGCCGGCTCGATGGTCCAGTACGCCACGCTGCACAACCAGCAGGTGGTCAAGGCCAAGGGCGTGCTGCTCGGCGACACCGTGGTGCTGCGCAAGGCGGGGGACGTCATCCCCGAGATCCTCGGCCCGGTGGAGGACTTGCGGGACGGCACCGAGGAGGAGTTCGTGATGCCCTCGCACTGCCACGAGTGCGGCACCGAGCTGCGCCCGATGTCCGAGGGCGACATCGACCTGCGCTGCCCCAACGCCCGGTCCTGCCCGGCCCAGATCCGCGAGCGGATCGCCTACCTCGGCGGCCGCGAGTCGCTGGACGTCGAGGGCCTGGGCTATGTCGCCGCCACCGCGCTCACCCAGCCGCTGGAGCCCGCGGAGCCACCGGTCCGGAACGAGGGGGACATCTTCGGCCTGACCGAGGACCAGCTGCTCCCGATCAAGGTGAAGGTGCGCGACCAGAAGTCCGGTATGCCCAAGCTGGACGACCAGACGGGCGAGGAGAAGGTGGTGACCTTCTTCGCCAATCTCAGGGGCGACGCGAAGAAGACCACCAGGCTGCTCCTGGAGAACCTCGACAAGGCCAGGGAGCAGCCGCTCTGGCGCTACGTCAACGGCCTGTCGATCCGCCATGTCGGCCCGGTCGCCGCCCAGGCGCTGGCCCGCGAGTTCCGCGACCTGGACCGGATCTTCGCCGCCTCCGAGGAGGAGCTGGCCGCCGCCGAGGGCGTGGGCCCGGTCATCGCCCGCTCCATCAAGGAGTGGTACGAGGAGGAGTGGCACCGGGAGATCCTGGAGAAGTGGCGGGCCGCCGGGGTGCGGTTCACCGAGGAGGCGGCCGAGGACGAGGGGCCGCGTCCGCTGGAGGGCCTGACCGTGGTGGTGACGGGCACCCTCGCGGGCCACACCAGGGACGGCGCCAAGGAGGCGCTGACCTCGCGCGGTGCGAAGGTGACAGGGTCTGTTTCGAAGAAGACCGATTTTGTGGTGGCCGGTGACAATCCGGGATCCAAGTACGACAAGGCGGTCCAGCTCGGCCTCGCGGTGCTGGACGATGCCGGCTTCGCCGTCCTGCTCGACCAGGGCCCGGAGGCCGCCCGCGCCCACCTGGGGCTCTGACCTCCCGGCCGGGCGTTTCGGAGGGCCGGTCCCCGTTACCGTCCTGATGCCGCGACGCCCGGGTTCCTGCTCGGGAAAGAGGGCATTCTGTCACTGAGCGGCATTCATGACGGGTGGCGCGCTCAGGGATGTCCGAAAGTCCGCCCTCTCGGCGTACGCCGGAATACCCTGGTGCGCAACAGAGTGTCAGCAGGGGTTGGCGGCACCGGCCTTACCGGCCGGTTCCGTAGGGGACGCCCCGTCACTGGCGCCCACCGGCACCAGCAGGTGCCGCACCGAAAGGCGGCCTGACGGGGCGGGCCCGACGGAGGACAGGGCATATGGATCGTACGACCGGCGGTGCGCCCACACGCCCGCCGCAGGGGGTGGCAGGTGCGGTCCTGCTGCTCGGCGTGCTGCTGGCCGGCGCCGCGCCGCTCATACCGCTGGCCGTCCTGGTCTACCGGTACGAGCCCGAGCTGCTGCCGCTCTTCGCGGTGCCGCTGGCCGTACTGGTCGCCGCCTGGCGGATGGCGCGGGACCGCGCCCGGGACCAGCTGACCGACCCGCTCACCGATCTCCCGAACCGCCATGCCCTGCTGCTGGCGGCGCAGGAGGCGATCGCCGAGCACGACGGCGAGGAGGACTACAGCGTCGGGCTGATCCTGCTCGACCTGGACCGCTTCCGATCGCTCAACGACGCGTTGGGTCACACGGCCGGTGACCGGTTACTGGTGCACATCGCCCGCCGACTGCACCGGGCGCTGCGCACCGGCACCCACCACCCCGGCCGGGAGGACCCGGAGGACGTCTTCTCCAGCCTGCCGCCGACCATGCAGAAAGGCGGCCGGCCGGTGGTGGCCCGGCTCGGCGGCGACGAGTTCGCCGTCCTGCTGCCGGGCGTCGGCCGGCCCGAGACCCTGGAACGGGTCGCGAAGGCGCTGATCGCCGAACTCGCCGCGCCGATCAGGCTGGACGGCCTGCTGCTGGTCCTGGAGGCCAGCGCCGGGGTCTGCGTCTACCCCGAGCACGCCCAGGACGCCGAGGCCCTGCTGCGCCGGGCCGACGTGGCGATGGGCCACGCCCAGCACCGGCGCAGCGGCGTCGAGCAGTACGACGAGGCCCGCGACATCGACACGCCGTACCGGATCGGTCTGCTGGGCGACCTGCGCCGGGCGCTGGAGACCGGCGAGGTGCTGCTGCACTACCAGCCGAAGGTGGCGTTCGACGGCCGGGTGGTCGGCCTGGAGGCCCTGCTGCGCTGGGAGCGTCCCGGGCAGGGCAAGGTCCCGCCGGACGAGTTCATCGGACTGGCCGAGTCCAGCGGCCTGATGCCCCGGCTGACCGACTACGTCCTGGAGGCGGCCGTCGGCCAGCTCGCCGCCTGGCGGGCCCAGGGGCTCCAGGTCCAGGTCGCCGTCAACGTCTCACCGCGCGACGTGCTCAACCCGGGCTTCGCCGGCCGGGTCGCCGACCACCTCGACCGGCACCAGGTCCCCGCGCACGCGCTCCAGCTGGAGATCACCGAGCGGCTGCTGCTGGACGACTCCCGGCTGGCCGCCGACACCCTCGCCGAGCTGCGCCGGTACGGCGTCGGCATGTCGCTGGACGACTTCGGCACCGGGCACTCCTCGCTGGTGCGGCTGCGCAGCCTGCCGGTCGGCGAGCTGAAGATCGACCGCTCGTTCGTCTCCCGGATGGTCGCGGACCACCACGACGCGGCGGTGGTCCGCTGCTCGGTCGAGCTGGCGCACTCGCTCGGGCTGACCGTGGTCGCCGAGGGCGTCGAGGACGACGAGACCTGGGAGCGGCTGCACAGCCTGGGCGTGGACGCGGTGCAGGGCTGGCTGGTGTCCGCCGCGCTGCCCGCCGACCAGGCCACCGCCTGGCTGATGGTGCACCGCACCCAGGCCGCCGCGCCGGTCGAGCTGGTGGCCGCACCGCCGGTGCCCAAGCCGCGCCCGGCACTCGGCCAGGCCGTCCCGATCGTCGTCCAGCCGGAGTGACGCCCCGGGCGGGGGCGGACCGCCCGGTGGCGCGGTGGACGTTCGCCCGGCCGTGCACCGCCGGGCGGTTCGATCGCGCGGCTCCCGTGCCGCCGGGGCGCGGTACGGGCGGCCCGCGCAGGGAGCGCCGGGCGCCGTCCGGGTTCTGCCGCAGCCGGTGCCTACCGGGTACCCAATAGGATGTGCCTAGACCAAGAGGACGGGTGTGCCCCAAGAGCCCCCGCCCGGGTCGGGCACCCGGTGTCCGGCCCAATCCAGAACTCACCTTGAGGATCGCTGCATGCCTGGCATCACGCGCGAGGAGGTTGCCCACCTCGCTCGGCTGTCGCGTCTTGAGTTGCAGGCCGAAGAGCTGGACCACTTCGCCGAGCAGCTCGACGTGATCATCGGCGCGGTCGCCCGCGTTTCCGAGGTCGCCGGACAGGACGTCCCGCCGACCTCCCACCCGCTTCCGCTGACCAACGTCATGCGGGCGGACGAGGTGCGGCCGTCGCTCACCCCGGACCAGGCGCTCTCCGGCGCCCCGGCCGCCGAGGAGCAGCGTTTCCGAGTGCCGCAGATCCTCGGGGAGGACTGACCGAGATGACCGATCTCATCCGCTACACCGCTGCCGAGACCGCCTCCGCCATCGCCACGGGCGAGGTGAGCGCGGCCGAGGTGACCCAGGCCCACCTGGACCGCATCGACGCCGTCGACAAGAAGGTCAACGCCTTCCTGCACGTCGACACCGAGGGTGCGCTGGCCGCCGCCCGCGCGGTGGACGCCAAGCGCGCCAAGGGCGAGGAGCTGGGCCCGCTGGCCGGCGTCCCGCTGGCGCTGAAGGACGTCTTCACCACCGAGGGCGTCCCGACCACCTGCGGCTCCAAGATCCTCGAAGGCTGGATCCCGCCGTACGACGCCACGCTGACCTCGCGTCTGAAGGACGCCGGCGTGGTCATCCTCGGCAAGACCAACATGGACGAGTTCGCGATGGGCTCCTCCACCGAGAACTCGGCGTACGGCGCGACCGGCAACCCGTGGGACCTCTCCCGGATCCCCGGTGGCTCCGGCGGCGGCTCGGCCGCCGCGCTGGCCGCCTTCGAGGCTCCGCTGGCCATCGGCACCGACACCGGCGGGTCGATCCGCCAGCCCGGCGCCGTCACCGGCACCGTCGGGGTGAAGCCGACCTACGGCTCGGTCTCCCGCTACGGTCTGGTCGCCTTCTCCTCCTCGCTGGACCAGGGCGGCCCGTGCGCCCGTACCGTCCTCGACGCGGCCCTGCTGCACGAGGCGATCGCCGGCTACGACCCGATGGACTCCACCTCGATCAACGCGCCGGTCCCGGCCGTGGTCGAGGCCGCCAAGCTGCGCGACGTGCGCGGCATGCGGATCGGCGTGGTGAAGGAGTTCGCCGGCGAGGGCTACCAGGCCGGCGTGATGCAGCGGTTCAACGAGAGCGTCGAGCTGCTGCGCGAGCTGGGTGCCGAGGTGGTCGAGGTCTCCTGCCCGTCCTTCACCCTCGCACTGCCCGCCTACTACCTGATCGCGCCGAGCGAGGCCTCCTCCAACCTGGCCCGCTTCGACGCCATGCGCTACGGCCTGCGGGTCGGCGACGACGGCACCCGCAGCGCCGAGGACGTCACCGCGCTGACCCGTGAGGCGGGCTTCGGCCCCGAGGTCAAGCGCCGCATCATCCTGGGCACCTACGCGCTCTCCTCGGGCTACTACGACGCGTACTACGGCTCGGCCCAGAAGGTCCGCACCCTGATCTCGCGCGACTTCGACGCGGCGTTCGCCGGGGTGGACGTCCTGATCTCGCCGACCACGCCGACCACCGCCTTCCCGATCGGCGAGCGCGCCGACGACCCGATGGCGATGTACCTGGCAGACCTGTGCACCATCCCCTCGAACCTCGCGGGCAACGCGGCCATGTCGCTGCCCTGCGGTCTGGCTCCGGAGGACAACCTCCCGGTCGGCCTGCAGATCATCGCCCCCGCGATGGCGGACGACCGCCTCTACCGGGTGGGCGGCGCCGTCGAGGCCGCACTCAACGACAAGTGGGGACACCCCCTGCTGGAGGAGGCACCGGCACTGTGAGCACCGTGGCAAAGGCAAAGGGCTTCAAGCACAGCAAGCCCGGCCTGTGGCTGTCCATCGGCACCAGCGCCTTCGGCGCGGTCTCGATCGTCAAGGACGTCAAGAAGGCCCGCCTGGAGCAGGACACCCTCAAGCTGATCAACGCCGTGGTCGGCGCCGTGGCCCTGGTCACCGGCACCGCCCTGCTGCTGCGCGAGCTCAAGCAGCTCGGCGACGACGACGTCCTCCTGGGCTGACGGCCCGTACCGCCAAGACTTTTAGTGAAGGGGACGCTGTGAGCGTCGAAAACCTGGTCCCGTACGAGGAGGCTCTTGCCTCGTACGACCCGGTGATGGGCCTTGAGGTCCATGTGGAGCTGGGTACCAAGACCAAGATGTTCTGCGGGTGTTCGACCGCGCTCGGGGCCGAGCCGAACACCCAGACCTGCCCGACCTGCCTCGGCCTGCCCGGCTCGCTGCCGGTCGTCAACGCCATCGGCGTGGAGTCGGCGATCAAGATCGGCCTCGCGCTGAACTGCGAGATCGCCGAGTGGTGCCGGTTCGCCCGGAAGAACTACTTCTACCCGGACATGCCGAAGAACTTCCAGACCTCCCAGTACGACGAGCCGATCGCCTTCAACGGCTACCTCGACGTCCAGCTGGAGGACGGGGAGACCTTCCGGGTCGAGATCGAGCGCGCCCACATGGAGGAGGACACCGGCAAGTCCAGCCACGTCGGTGGCGCGACCGGCCGCATCCACGGCGCGACGCACTCGCTGCTCGACTACAACCGGGCCGGCATCCCGCTGATCGAGATCGTCACCAAGCCGATCGAGGGCGCGGGTTCGCGTGCCCCCGAGGTGGCCAAGGCGTACGTCGCCGAGCTGCGCGAGCTGATCAAGGCGCTGGGCGTCTCCGAGGCCCGGATGGACAAGGGCCAGATGCGCTGCGACGTCAACCTGTCGCTGCGCCCGAACGGCACCGAGAAGTTCGGCACCCGCTCGGAGACCAAGAACGTCAACTCGCTGCGCAGCGTGGAGCGGGCGGCCCGGTTCGAGATCCAGCGGCACGCCGCGGTGCTGGACGAGGGCGGCACCATCGTCCAGGAGACCCGGCACTTCCACGAGGACAACGGCACCACCACCTCGGGCCGGATCAAGGACAACGCCGAGGACTACCGGTACTTCCCGGAGCCCGACCTGGTCCCGATCGCCCCCTCGCGGGAGTGGGTCGAGGAGCTGCGGGCCGCGCTGCCCGAGCTGCCCCGGGTGCGCCGGGCCCGGCTGCAGGCCGAGTGGGCCCTGTCCGACAAGGACATGCAGTCGGTGCTCAACGCCGGTGCGGTGGAGCCGATCCAGGAGACCATCGCGGCCGGTGCCCCCGCCGACCAGGCCCGCAAGTGGTGGATGGGCGAGCTGGCCCGTCGCGCCAACGAGACCGGTACCGATCTGGCCGAGCAGCCGATCACCCCGGTCCAGGTGGCCCGGGTCTGCACCCTGGTCGCCGAGGGCAAGCTGAACGACAAGCTGGCCCGCCAGGTCATCGAGGCCGTGCTGGCCGGCGAGGGCGAGCCGGACGCGGTCGTGGAGCAGCGGGGACTCGCCGTGGTCTCCGACGACTCGGCGCTCGGCGCGGCCGTGGACCAGGCCATCGCGGAGAACGAGGCGATCGCCGCCAAGATCCGTGACGGCAAGGTCGCCGCGGTCGGCGCGCTGGTCGGCGCGGTCATGAAGGCCACCCGCGGCCAGGCCGACGCGGCCCGGGTGAAGGACCTGATTCTTGAGCGTCTCGGCGTTCAGGCCTAAGGATCCTTAGCCCGAGCGGCTGCCTACTTAGGTATCAGAGCCCGTGCCCCCTCCCGAACAGGGAGGGGGCACGGGCTTTCTAAGGTCCGGGGGCCCGGCGGGATCGGGCATGCTCCCGATGCGGCGAACCCCTCTGGGAGAGGAGTCTGTAACCAGGACGAGGGAGGGCCGGCCGAAGGGGCCGGCGATCGTCCGACCGGAGGGGAATCCCAGATGTTCGAGTACGAGCTCATCCAGAACCGCGTCGAGGAACTGCACCGCCAGGCCGAGCACGACCGCCTGGTCCAGGAGGCCCGCGGCGCCCGTACGGTCCGTCAGCGCACCGGCGCGGTGGCCCGGCTGGCCCGCGGCGTACGGCGCCCGGTCGCCCGCCCGCGCGCCGCGCAGCTCGGCGAATGCTGACGGCGGTGCACGGCCCGGGTGCGGACCCGGGCGGCTTCGGGCCGGGAACACCGGCGGGCCGCAAGAACGAGGGGGAGGACGCCTACGGCGCCTCCCCCTCGGGCTGTCCGGCCCCCGGGATAACCGCTCCACCGGCGTCGGGCGCCTGTGGCATGCTCGCCGGTGTGGAGCAGAAATCGATCAGTCCCGTCTTCGTCGGCCGCGGCACCGAGACCACCGTCCTCGACGCGGCGCTGCGCCGGGCGGTGGCGGGGGAGCCGCAGACCGTCCTGATCGGCGGCGAGGCGGGGGTCGGCAAGACCAGGCTGGTGGAGGAGTTCCTGGCGGCCGCCTGCGACGGGAGCGACGGGGGCGTGGTGACCACGCTCGGCGGCTGCCTGGAGGTCGGCGCCGAGGGCCTGCCGTACGCGCCGCTGGCCACCGCGCTGCGCCGCCTGCACCGGGCGCTCGGTGCCGAACTCGAACGGGCCGCGGAGGGCATGGAGGGCCATCTGGCGCGGCTGCTTCCGGAGTTCGGCGAGACCGGCACCGAGCCCAACGACGAGTTCGGCCGGGCCCGGCTCTTCGAGCACACCGCCCGGCTGTTCGAACGCCTCACCGTCGACCGGACGCTGGTCCTGGCCGTCGAGGACCTGCACTGGTCCGACCGCTCCACCCGTGAACTGCTCGCCTACCTGGTCCGCACCCTGCACCGCTCCCGGGTCCTGATCATCGCCACCTACCGCAGCGACGACCTGCACCGCCGCCACCCGCTGCGCCCCTTCCTGGCCGAACTCGACCGACTGCGCACCATACAGCGGCTGGAACTGGCCAGATTCGGGCCGCACGAGGTCGCCGCACAGCTGGCGGGCATCCTCGGCAGCGAGAGCGTCGAGACCCTGGACCGCGACCTGATCGACCGGATCCACCGCCGCTCCGAGGGCAACCCGTTCTTCATCGAGGAGCTCGCCACCGCGTACCTGGACGGCAGCCCCGCCGGGCTGACCGACTCGCTCCGCGACATCCTGCTGGTCCGGGTCGAGGCCCTGCCGGACGAGACCCAACGGGTGGTCAGGATCGCCGCCGAAGGCGGCTCCTACGTCGAACACGCGCTGCTGTCCGCCGTCCTGGACGAGGGCGAGGAGATGCTGATCGAGGCGCTGCGCAACGCGGTCGGCGCCAACGTGCTGCGCCCGGACACCGACGGTGAGGGCTACCGGTTCCGGCACGCCCTGGTCCGCGAGGCGGTCTCCGACGACCTGTTGCCCGGCGAGCGATACCGGATCAACCGCCGCTACGCCACCGTGCTGGAGGCCGACGAGGTCCTGGTCGGCTGCGAGAAGCGCCCGGCCAGGCTGGCCAACTACTGGTACCACGCGCACAATCCGGCGCGGGCCCTGCCGACCGCGCTGGACGCCGCCAGGGCGGCCCGCCGCCGCAACGCCTTCGCCGAGCAACTGCGCATGCTGGAGCGGGCCCTGGAGCTCTGGGACGAGGTCTCCGAGGAGGTGCTGGAGAGCACCCTGCGCCCGTACGACTGGGCCGAGACCTACCCCTCGTGCAGCTGCGACCCGGGCACCCACGACTCTGGGTGCGACCGGCTCCGGCTGGTGGACGTCTTCGCCGAGGCCGTGGTGGCCGCCCGCCGCGCCGGGGACCGCGAACGCGGGCTGAGCCTGGCCAAGACGGCCCTGAAACTGGTCGACGAGGAGCGGAGCCCGGAGCGGGCCGCCTGGTTCAGGATGCACCGCTCGCGACTGCTCACCCAGCTGCACCGCAGTGGCGGCGACGAGGAGATCGAGCGCGCCCAGCGGCTGGTGGAGAACCTGCGGCCGTCGGCCGTACGCGCGGAGGTGTTCGCGCTGGCCGCCGCGCACGCGATGCTGGGCCACCCGACCGAGGCGGACATCGGGCTCGCCGAGCGGGCCGTGGAGATCGCCAGGGCGGCCGGTGCGGCCGGGGTGGAGCAGCACGCCCGGATGACGCTGGGCAGCCTGCACGCGCACTTCGGCAACCTGGACGAGGGCGTCGCGCTGCTGACCGACGCGGTCGAGAAGTCCCGCAGCCTGGGCGCGGACGTGTACTGCCGGGGCCTCAACAACCTGGCCAGCCAGCTCCTCGGGCTCGGCCGTCCCGCCGAGGCCGAGCAACTGGCCAGGCAGGGGCTGGAGGCGGCCGGCAGCACCGGTCTGCTGGCCAACACCGGGGCGATCCTGACCGGCAACCTGGCCGAGGCGCTGATGCTGCTCGGCCGTCCCGCCGAGGCCGCCGAACTGCTGGCCGCCTGGGACGACCGGCTCGGTTCGGTCGGGCACCACGAGTTCCTGGACCGGCTGCGCGGCGATCTGGCCCTGGGCCAGGGTGACCTGGACTCCGCCGCCAGGTACCTGGCCAAGGTCAGGTCCACGGTCAGGTCGGTGGACTCGCAGCACGCGCTGCCCACCGCCCGGCTGGCGATGCGGATCGCCGCCAGGGCCGGCCGCCCGCTGGAGGCCAGGGCCGAGCTGCTGGCCGTCCTGGACACCAGTGTCGAGCGGTACGCGGCCTCGTCCGGGCGGCTCCTGGACGGGGGAGCCGGCTGGCTGCTGCCGGTGCTGGTCGACGGGGCGGCGATCGAGGCCGACACCCGGGGCCTGCCCGCAGCGGACCGGGGCCGGCCCGAGACGCTCGCCAGGATCGCCGCCACGGCCGCCCGGCTCCGGCCCGGGATCGCGCTGCACGTCGGCTGGCTGCGGCTGCTGGAGGGGGAGTTGGCCCGTGCGGAGGGGGCGGACACCCCGGCGCACTGGACGGCGGCGATCGAGGTGCTGCGCGGGGACGGCCCCGGCGAGCCGCTGCTGCTCGCCCTGTACCGGGGCGGCGAGGCGGCGGCCGCCGCCGGACAGCGGGCGGCGGCGGCCGGGTTGCTGCGCGAGGCGTGCGGGCTGGCGGTGGCCCGCGGTGAGCGCCAACTGGAGCGGGAGATCGCCAGGTTGGCCGATCGGGCCGGGCTCGCACCGGAGCTCCGCCAGGTCGAACAGGAAGCCGGTGAAGCCGAACGCGGATCCGACCCGGCGGGCGGGCGGCCCGATCCGGCCGAGTCCTTCGGTCTCACCCCGCGCGAGCGGGACGTGCTGTGGCAGCTCGCGCTGGGCCGCACCAACCGGCAGATCGCGCAGGAGCTGTACATCTCGCCCAAGACCGCCAGCGTGCACGTCTCCAACATCCTGGCCAAGCTGGAGGTCGCCTCGCGCGGTGAGGCGGCGGCCCTCGCCCACCGCCTCCGGCTCTTCGCCGACCGGGAGTTGGTGCCCGAAGGGGCGTAGCCCCGGTGGGTCGTGCGCCCCGGTCGTGCGCCGCTGCCAACCGGGGCGATCCCGCCGAGAACGGGGCACATCACCACGCACGGGCCATTACTCTAAGTTGAGTGTGCGTGTCGTTGAGTGACCGAAGTGGTGTAGTGTCCCGGGTGGGAACACCGGTACGGCGTAGCGGAACGGCTCCGTCCGACGCCCCAGTGGGTACCGGAACCAGCCTGCGGGGATGCTGCAGTGACGTGGCGTCAGATCACTTCACGCGGTGGCACGGCCGAGGCTCGGGCGCGTGCACGCCCCGGGCCGGAGGGGGAGATGTCGAGTGAACTCCACCGATGCGGTGCTGCCCGCCGCGCCCCCGGCCGGCCGCGGAGGCCGCCGCGGCGACGACCCCGACGGCGGTGTGCGGGGCGGTGGGGGCGCGTGTGCCGGCGACTCCCGCGGCCGGATCCCCGGCGCTGTCCTGATCGCGCTCTGCCTGGGTTACGCGGTCGGGGCCGCCCTCGGCTGGGGGTCGCCCCAACTGGCCCGTTTCATGGGCGACTTCGGGCTGGCCGGGGCGGCGCTGGCGGCCTCGCTGTCCTGCCTGCTGCACGGCTGCACGGTGGGTGGGCCGTCCCGGCCCGCCTGGCTGCTGTTCGGCCTCTCGTCCTCGATGGTGGCCTTCGGCAACGGCACCTGGGGCTGGTACGAGGTGGTGCTGTGCACCACGCTCCCCCCGGACTCCGCCGCCGAGTACGCCTTCCTGCTCTTCGCCCCGCTGGCGATCACCGGCGTGGTGGTGCTCGCGCAGCGCCCGAGGACGGCGGCCGGCTGGCTCTGCCTGCTGCTGGACGGCTGGCTGGTGGCGAGTTCACTGTTCACGCTCAGCTGGAGCCTGGCTCTCGGCCGGGTGGCGGCGGGGGAGGGCGACTCCCCGCTCCGGCTCGCCCTGGGCCTCGCCTACCCGGTGCTCGACATCCTGCTGGTCAGCCTGGTGATGGGCCTGCGCTTCCGGGGCCGGGACGGCAACCGGGCCGCCGTGCACACCGCGATGGTCGCGCTGGCCGTCACGGTGGTCTGCGACGCCCTGTTCACCTCGCCCGAGCTGCGCAGCAGCTACCACTCCGGCGAGCTGCTGGACGCGGGCTGGTTCGCCGGCAGCGTGCTGCTCGCCTGGGCGCCCTGGTCGCCCGACCGCAGCCGACCGCACCGGGAGCACCCGTCCACCGGCGGCGCCCCGCGCCGCCGGGTGGCCAGCACCTTCAGCGCGCTCACCCCGTACGTGGCGGCGGCGGTCTGCGTCGCGGGCATCGTCTACAACGCCATGGGCGGCCGGCCGCTGGACCGCGTGATGATCGTCTCGGCCTCGACCTTCGGCCTGGTCCTGCTGGTGCGCCAGGGGGTGATGCTGCTGGACAACCTCTCGCTGGCGCAGGAGCTCGCCCAGAAGGAGGCGCACTTCCGCTCCCTGGTGCAGGGCTCCAGCGACGTCATCATGATCGCGGACGCCAACGGCGTGCTCTCGTACGTCAGTCCGGCCACCCTCACGGTCTACAGTCGTGACCCCGAGGAGTTGGTCGGTGGCAATCTGCTCAACCTGGTCCATCCGGGTGACGTGGACCGGGTGCTCGGTGAGGTCAGGAGACTGATGGTCCGCCACCCCGGCCGGCGCGACGCCGACGCGGGTGGTGCCGAGCCCTCCGCCCGGGTGGAGTGCCGGATCCGCTCCGGTGACGGCCACTGGCTGCACGTGGAGTCCACCGTCAACCGCTACCGGGACGGGCTGATCCTCAACAGCCGGGACGTCACCGAGCGGGTGATGCTGCAGGCCCAGCTGCACCACAACGCCTTCCACGACCCGCTCACCGACCTGCCGAACCGCGCGCTGTTCGCGCAGCGGGTCCGGGCCGCCCTCGGCGAGCGCCCCGGCGCCCGTCCGGGCGAGTGGCCCGCCGACGGTGCCCGCGAGCACCCCGAGTCCGACGAGCCCGCCGTGGCCGTGCTCTTCCTCGACCTGGACGGCTTCAAGGCGGTCAACGACACCTCGGGCCACCAGGTCGGCGACGAACTGCTGGTCCAGGCCGCCCGGCGGCTCCAGGGCGCGGTGCGCGCCGGGGACACGGTGGCCAGGTTCGGCGGCGACGAGTTCGCCGCCCTGGTCTGCGGGCGGCTGGGCCGCGCCCAGGTCCACGACCTGGCCGAGCGGCTCCGGGCCGCGCTCTCCGAGCCGTACTGGATCGGCGGCGCCGAACTCGGCGTGGCCGCCAGCATCGGCATCGCCTTCGGCCCGCGCGACCACGCCCCGGACTCCGACCCCAAGGCCGCCACCGACGAGCTGATGCGCAACGCGGACCTGGCGATGTACCGGGCGAAGTCCGAGGGAAAGGGCCGGGTGGTGCTCTACACCCCGGCGATGCGGGCCGAGCTGGAGCGCCGGGCGGAGCTGGAGGAGCGGCTGCGGCTGGCCGTCCGGGAGGGCAGTTTCACCCTGCTGCACCAGCCCGTGGTCGACCTCGTCACCGGGGCGGTCACGGCCGTCGAGGCACAGGCCCGATGGCGCTCGGCCCAGGGCCTGGTGCTCACCCCGGCGGAGTTCCTGCGCACGGCCGAGCAGGGCGACGCGGCGACCCGGTTCGCCCGCTGGATGCTCCAGGAGGCCGTCACCACGGCCGCCGCCCGCCGCCAGGTCCCGGGCGCGCCGCACGCCGTTCCGGTCACCGTACGGCTGAGCGCCGAGCGGCTCTGTGCGCCCGGCATCTACGAGACCATCGCCGGCATCCTCAGGGAGACCGGCCTGCCCGCCGAGCAGCTGGTGATCGAGCTGGCCAGGACGGGCCCGGACGGCGGGGCGGACGAGATCGGCCGCCGGCTGGCCGCGCTGCGCCGGCTCGGGGTGTCCACCGCGGTCGCCGGGTTCGGGGCGGGCGGCGGTTCGCTGGGGGCGCTGGCCCGGCTCCCGTTCGACGCGCTCAAACTGGACCTCAGCCTGGTCCAGGACCTCGCCGAGTCCACCCTCACCAGAGCACTGGCCGGGCACGCGCTGCGGCTCGGCCGGGACCTCGGTCTGGTCACCACGGCGGAGGGGGTGGACCAGCCCCGCCAGGTCACGGTGCTCCAGGAGTTGGGCTGCCGCCAGGGCCAGGGCCTGGCCTTCGCGCAGCCGCTGGACGAGCACCGGCTGCGCCGGGCACTGGCCCGCCGGGTCTACCCGCTGCCGCGGCCGGTCGGCTCGCTCTCGGCACGGCGCGCGTACCTCGCCGGGGACACCCGATCGGGTGGCCGTGCAGAGCCGGGCGGGGGACGGGTCGTGCACCATCACGCCGCCCTGGACCTGCCCGAACGCCGTGCGGTACCGGGGTCCTGCGGAGGTCCGAACGCCGGTCCGCATACCGAGACGGCCGTCCCACCCACTTGACACCCGGCACCGCCGAGGAGGAAGGTCGGTCCCATGCGCACCCGAATTCTCGTACTTGGCAGGCGCGTCGGCTGAGCGGACCACGGAGTCCCGCTCGTGAAAGACCGACGCGCCACCCCTCGCATGCCCTTGGCACGAGGGGTTTTTTGTTGCACTGACACTGCTCGACCACCGCAAGAACACTGGCTTCTATCCCCGCAAATCGGGACGATTGAGGCAGAGCCGGAGACCGGCCCACCAGCACGGTGACCCGCCTGGATCGCCAGGGGACGCCGGGGCCGACAGAACCCGAGAAGAGACAGGCAGATGACTGAGCACGCCGCATCCCCCCGCCGCGGGGACAACCCGGCCGCCCATGCTCCGGGACCCCAGGCTGTTGCTGAGACGATGACCGGCGCGCAGTCGCTCATCCGCTCGCTGGAGGCCGTGGGCGCGGACACCGTCTTCGGTATCCCGGGCGGGGCCATCCTTCCCGCGTACGACCCGCTGATGGACTCCAACAAGGTGCGCCACATCCTGGTCCGCCACGAGCAGGGCGCCGGGCACGCCGCCACCGGCTACGCCCAGGCGACCGGCAGGGTCGGCGTCTGCATGGCCACCTCGGGACCGGGTGCCACCAACCTGGTCACCCCGATCGCCGACGCCTACATGGACTCCGTCCCGATGGTCGCGATCACCGGCCAGGTCTCCTCCAAGGCGATCGGGACCGACGCCTTCCAGGAGGCGGACATCTGCGGTATCACCATGCCGATCACCAAGCACAACTTCCTGGTCACCGACCCGGCCGAGATCCCCCGGGTGATCGCCGAGGCCTTCCACATCGCCGCCACCGGCCGTCCTGGCCCGGTCCTGGTCGACATCGCCAAGGACGCCCTGCAGGCCACCACCACCTTCCGCTGGCCGGTGGAGACCTCGCTGCCCGGCTACCGCCCGGTCACCAAGCCGCACGCCAAGCAGATCCGCGAAGCCGCGAAGCTGCTGGTCAGTGCCAAGCGGCCGGTGCTGTACGTCGGCGGCGGAGTGCTGAAGGCGCGGGCCAGCGCGGAGCTGCGGATCCTCGCCGAGCTGACCGGCGCGCCGGTGGTCACCACGCTGATGGCGCTGGGCGTCTTCCCGGACAGTCACCCGCAGCACCTGGGCATGCCCGGGATGCACGGCAGCGTCCCCGCGGTCACCGCGCTGCAGAAGGCCGACCTGCTGTTCACCCTCGGTGCGCGCTTCGACGACCGGGTCACCGGCAAGCTGGACAGCTTCGCGCCGCACGCCAAGGTCGTGCACGCCGACATCGACCCGGCCGAGATCGGCAAGAACCGCCCGGCCGACGTGCCGATCGTCGGTGACGCCCGCGAGGTGCTGGCCGACCTGATCGTCGCCGTCCAGGCCGAGTTCGACGCCGGGCGCCGGGGCGACTACGCGGACTGGTGGGTCAAGCTCGACGAGTGGAAGAAGACCTACCCGCTCGGCTACGAACCCGCCCCCGCCGGTGAGCTCTCCCCGCAGCAGGTGATCGAGCGGATCGGCCGGATCGTCGGCTCCGACGCGATCTACGCCGCGGGTGTCGGCCAGCACCAGATGTGGGCCTCGCAGTTCATCAACTACGAGAAGCCGGCCAGCTGGCTCAACTCCGGCGGTGCGGGCACCATGGGCTACGCCGTCCCGGCCGCGATGGGTGCCAAGGCGGGCAAGCCGGAGTCGGTGGTCTGGGCGATCGACGGCGACGGCTGCTTCCAGATGACCAATCAGGAACTGGTCACCTGCGCGCTGAACAACATCCCGATCAAGGTCGCGATCATCAACAACGGTTCGCTGGGCATGGTCCGCCAGTGGCAGACCCTGTTCTACAACCAGCGCTACTCCAACACCGTGCTGCACGCGGGCCCGGAGCACGACGGCATCTCACCGCCGGCCCAGGGCACCCGGATCCCGGACTTCGTCCTGCTCTCCGAGGCGATGGGCTGCGTCGGCCTGCGCTGCGAGCGCCCCGAGGACCTGGATGCGGTGATCAAGCAGGCGATGGAGATCGACGACCGCCCGGTGGTGATCGACTTCATCGTCCACCAGGACGCCATGGTCTGGCCGATGGTCGCGGCGGGCACCAGCAACGACGAGATCCAGTTCGCCCGGGGCGTGCGCCCCGACTTCGGCGACGACCTCGACTGACCGCCCTCCCGTCCCCCACTCCCCACCCGTGTCGGGTCCGGCCCCGCCGGAGCCCCTCTTGAGTCGACCCGATAGAGAGCTCATGACCACCATGTCCAAGCACACCCTCTCCGTCCTGGTCGAGAACAAGCCCGGCGTGCTGGCCCGCATCGCCGCCCTGTTCTCCCGTCGGGGCTTCAACATCGACTCCCTCGCCGTCGGCCCGACCGAGCACCCGGACATCTCCCGGATGACCATCGTGGTCAACGTCGAGGACCTCCCGCTGGAGCAGGTCACCAAGCAGCTGAACAAGCTGGTCAACGTGATAAAGATCGTCGAGCTGGACCAGGCCCAGGCCGTCCAGCGGGAGTTGGTCCTGGTCAAGGTCCGCGCGGATGCCGAGACCCGCTCGCAGATCGTCGAGATCGTGCAGCTGTTCCGGGCCAAGACCGTCGACGTCTCGCCGGACGCGGTGACCATCGAGGCCACCGGCAGCTCCGACAAGCTGGAGGCGATGCTCAAGATGCTGGAGCCGTACGGCATCAAGGAGCTCGTGCAGTCCGGCCTGGTGGCGATCGGGCGCGGTGCCCGGTCGATCACCGACCGCTCGCTGCGCGCCCTGGACCGCTCCGCGTAGGCCGGTCCCCCGGCGCGCGACGCCGTCCGCTGTCTCAACCCCTGAAGCACTGCCCCACACCCCGGCTGGGTCCAACTACGGTAGGAATCGCAGTACCCGGCACCACCACCACGCAAGGAGATGTGCCCCCGTGGCCGAGCTGTTCTACGAAGACGACGCCGACCTGTCCATCATCCAGGGCCGCAAGGTCGCGGTCATCGGCTACGGCAGCCAGGGCCACGCCCACGCGCTGTCCCTGCGCGACTCGGGCGTGGACGTCCGCGTCGGTCTGCTGGAGGGCTCCGAGTCCCGTGCCAAGGCGGAGGAGGCGGGCCTGCGCGTCACCACCCCGTCCGAGGCCGCGGCCGAGGCCGACGTCATCATGATCCTGGTGCCGGACCCGATCCAGGCCGACGTCTACAAGGAGGCCATCGAGCCGAACCTGAAGGCGGGCGACGCCCTCTTCTTCGGCCACGGCCTGAACATCCGCTTCGGCTTCATCAAGCCCCCGGCCGACGTCGACGTCTGCATGGTCGCCCCGAAGGGCCCGGGCCACCTGGTCCGCCGCCAGTACGAGGAGGGCCGCGGCGTCCCGTGCATCGTGGCCGTCGAGCAGGACTCCACCGGTGGCGCCTTCGACCTGGCCCTGTCGTACGCCAAGGGCATCGGCGGCACCAAGGCCGGCGTCATCAAGACCACCTTCACCGAGGAGACCGAGACCGACCTGTTCGGTGAGCAGGCCGTCCTCTGCGGCGGCACCGCCGCCCTGGTCAAGGCCGGTTTCGAGACCCTGGTCGAGGCCGGCTACCAGCCGGAGATCGCCTACTTCGAGTGCCTGCACGAGCTGAAGCTCATCGTCGACCTGATGTACGAGGGCGGCCTGGAGAAGATGCGCTGGTCGGTCTCCGAGACCGCCGAGTGGGGCGACTACGTCACCGGCCCCCGCATCATCACCGACGCCACCAAGGCCGAGATGAAGAAGGTCCTCGCGGAGATCCAGGACGGCACCTTCGCCAACACCTGGATCGCCGAGTACAAGGCCGGCCTGCCGAAGTACAACGAGTACAAGAACGCGGACTCCGAGCACCTGCTGGAGACCACCGGCAAGAAGCTGCGCAAGCTGATGAGCTGGGTCGACGAGGAGGCGTAACTGCCTTGTACAACCAGGCTGCTCCCGTCCGGGTGATTTCGCCGGACGGGAGCAGCCCGGCGCCCAGCCCGTCGATAGACTTCCGAGTGCGCGTCAGGCCCACAGCGTCGTGCGTCTAGCTACGCGGCATGCCACCTTCCCCTCGACCGGGCACGCCACCTCCGTGCCGGGGGAACCGGACAGTTAAGGACACACACTGTCGTGAGCACTGTGACATCTAAGAGCGCTGTCGTACTGATCGCCGAAGAGCTGTCCCCCGCCACCGTCGACGCACTGGGCCCGGACTTCGAGATCCGCCACTGCAACGGCGGGGACCGCACCGAACTGCTGACCGCCATCGCGGACGTGGACGCCATCCTGATCCGCAGTGCCACCAGGGTGGACGCCGAGGCGCTGGCCGCGGCCAAGAAGCTCAAGGTCGTCGCCCGCGCCGGGGTCGGCCTGGACAACGTGGACGTCTCCGCCGCCACCAAGGCCGGCGTGATGGTCGTCAACGCCCCGACCTCCAACATCGTCACCGCCGCGGAACTCGCCTGCGGCCTGCTGATCTCCGTCGCCCGCAACATCGCGCCGGCCAACGCCGCGCTGAAGCAGGGCGAGTGGAAGCGCAACAAGTACACCGGCGTCGAACTCTCCGAGAAGGTGCTCGGCGTGGTCGGCCTCGGCCGGATCGGCGTGCTGGTCGCCCAGCGGATGTCCGCCTTCGGGATGAAGATCGTCGCGTACGACCCCTACATCCAGGCCGCCCGCGCCGCCCAGATGGGCGTCAAGCTGGTCACCCTCGAAGAGCTGCTCCAGGTCTCGGACTTCATCACGGTCCACCTGCCCAAGACCCCGGAGACCATCGGCCTGATCGGCGACGAGGCGCTGCACAAGGTCAAGCCGACCGTCCGCATCGTCAACGCCGCGCGCGGCGGCATCGTGGACGAGGCCGCGCTGGTCAGCGCGCTGCGTGACGGCCGGGTGGCCGGGGCCGGCCTGGACGTCTACGCCAAGGAGCCGTGCACCGACTCGCCGCTGTTCGCCTTCGACAACGTGGTGGCCACCCCGCACCTCGGCGCCTCCACCGACGAGGCGCAGGAGAAGGCCGGCATCGCGGTGGCCAGGTCGGTCCGCCTCGCGCTGGCCGGCGAGCTGGTGCCGGACGCGGTCAACGTCCAGGGCGGCGTGATCGCCGAGGACGTCCGCCCGGGCCTGCCGCTGGCCGAGAAGCTGGGCCGGATCTTCACCGCACTGGCCGGCGAGGTGGCCGTCCGGCTCGACGTCGAGGTGCGCGGCGAGATCACCCAGCACGACGTCAAGGTGCTCGAACTCTCCGCGCTGAAGGGCGTGTTCGAGGACGTCGTGGCGGAGACGGTGTCCTACGTCAACGCCCCGCTGTTCGCCCAGGAGCGCGGCGTGGAGGTCCGGCTGACCACCTCCAGCGAGAGCCCCGAGCACCGCAACGTGATCACCGTGCGCGGCACCCTGGCCGACGGCAGCGAGACCGCCATCTCCGGCACGCTGTCCGGCCCGAAGCAGACCCAGAAGATCGTCGGCGTGGACGCCTTCGACGTGGACGTGGCGCTCACCGACCACATGGCCTTCTTCAAGTACGAGGATCGCCCCGGCGTGGTCGGCACCCTCGGCCGGATCCTCGGCGACGCCGGGATCAACATCGCGGGCATGCAGGTCGCCCGGGACGGCGGCTGCGCGCTGGCCTCGATCACCGTGGACAGCGAGGTGTCCCAGGAGGTGCTGGCCGAGATCTCCGGTGCGATCGGCGCGCGGTTCGCGCGGTCGGTCAACCTCGGCTGACACCCGTTCGGCTGGTTACTTTTCGACGGCCCTCTCCGACTGTTGTGCTGATTGTGCAACAGGACCGGGGAGGGCTGTCGGCTTCTCAGGGACGGCCTCTACAGTCATGTCGAACGATCGCACCACCCAGAGGGGAATCCCACATGAGCGACGGTTTCGGTGGCCTGTTCGGCATCGCCCAGCAGCTGCTCGGCGGCGCGCCGCAGCAGGGCCACGGGGAGCAGCACGACAACTTCCTGCAGGGCCTGAGCCAGCGGCTGCTGGACGGCCACGAGCCGGTGCAGAACGGTGTGACCTACGAGATCGACGAGAAGTTCTTCTCGCCCACCCACGACTTCTGGATCAAGCGCGGCGGTGAGCGCGTCTTCCAGGTCGACGAGCGGATGTTCAGCTTCAGCGGCGTCATCGCCCTGCAGGACGTGGACGGCAACGAGCTCTACCGGATCTCCGAGAAGATCATGACGCTCCGCGACATCCGCTACATCCAGCGTGGTGAGCAGCGGATCGCGACCGTCAAGAAGGCCCTGTTCTCGCCGCTGGTCTACAAGTTCACCGTGACCTTCGAGAACGGTGCCGAGCTGCACGTCACCGGCAACATCACCGACCACCAGTACGCCATCACCTACGGCGAGCAGGAGGTCGCGCACATCGACCGCAAGTGGTCGCTGCTGAGCGAGCACTACGGCGTCACCATCGTCCCGGGTCAGGACGACGCGCTGCTGCTCACCATCGCGGCCTGCGCCGAGGCCATGGTGCTGGACGACTGATCCACCGCCCGTCGGCAAGGGGTCGGACCGCCACGGTCCGGCCCCTTGCGCGTGCTCCGGGTGAACGCCGTCTCAGATACTAGGAAATCCAACTATTCGTGCAGACAGCGCCCGCCCGCCGTCGTACCGTGAAAGAGCCGCACGAGCAGCCGCCCCCGACAAGCGGGGAGCGTGGCCCGTGCGCGCCGTACGCGGACCGGCAGGCGATCCCTGTCCGGCGCGTGCCGTCCCGTAGCCCGCCGCCACCCTTCCAGCGGCGTGCCGCGCGGGGCTCCCTCCTTCCTGAGACCTCCCGAACCCCCGGCACGCCGGTGCGCGTGCCCCTGCCCGAGGAGCCCGGTATGCCCCCCATCGCAGACCGCCACGCCACCCCGACCGACTCCGTCCGCCCGCCGCGCCGCCGGCGCCGCGCGGAGCCCGACCCGCACGCCGCCGCCGCGCTCCAGCGCGCCCTGGACCGCCGTGACAACGGCGGCGTCACCGGCCACCTCGGCTGAGACACGCCGACCCGGCCCCCGGGGTTGGGCCGAAAGCCTGACAGCGCATCACTCACAGGAGTGCACTCCCTCCCCGAACGAGGGAGTTCGTCCACTCCCTTCGGCGCGATGATCGTAATTTGAGCGCTCCGGAGGGGTGATCGACGTCCGCACGGCGCGGGCGGCAGCGAGATCTGTCCGCCCCTGCCGGGGAAGGACGGTTCTGTGCGCACCCCACCAGCTCTCCGCCGACACCCCTTCGCCCGGGACCAGCGCCGAAGGGGGCTGACCGGGCTGGGAGCCGCCCTCGCCGTCCTGGCGGGCTGTGTCGGGCTCGTCGCCACGCCGCCGGCCGGTGCGGCCGCCGGGGCAGGTCGGGCGGTCGGCCGGGCCGAACCGCCGCAGCGCGTCCTGCTGGAGCTCGACACCGAACCCGCGGCCGCCGCCTGGCGCCGGGCCGAGAGCTCGGCGCGGCGGGCCGGGCGCTCGCCGGCCCAGGTCCGCCGGGCCGCCGCCGAGGCCGGGGCCGGGCAGCGCCGCCGCGCCGACCGGGCGCTTGACCGGTTGGGCGGTGCCGTCCGCCGGGCCGCCCCCGGTGCCCGCGAGCTCTACCGCACGCACACCCTGCTCACCGGCATCGCGGTGACCGCGCCGCCCGCCCAGCTGGCCGCGCTGCGGCGGCTGCCCGGGGTCAGGGCGGTCCATCCGATCACCCTCAAGCAGCGCTCCAACGGGTACTCCGTCCCGCTCACCGGCGCGCCCGTGCTCTGGTCGGGCACCGCCGGGCTGCCGGGCAACACCGGCGAGGGGGTGCGGGTCGGCATCATCGACTCCGGCATCGACTACACCCACGCGGACTTCGGCGGTCCGGGCACCGAGCAGGCGTTCCGCTCGGTGGACGGCGCCAAGCCCGCCCCCGCCGGACTCTTCCCCAGCGCCAAGGTGGTCGGCGGCAAGGACCTGGTCGGCGACGACTACGACCCCGACCCCTCCTCCGGCCACCCGCAGCCCGTGCCGCACCCCGACGGCAACCCGATCGACTGCGCCGCCAACGGCCACGGCACCCATGTCGCCGGCACTGCCGCGGGCTTCGGTGTCACCTCGGCAGGAGGCACCTACCGCGGCCCCTACCGGCCGGGCCTCGACCCGGCGGGGTTCAAGGTCGGCCCCGGTGCGGCCCCCGGCGCCAAGCTGTACGCGATCCGGGTCTTCGGCTGCGAGGGCTCCACCGACCAGCTCGCCCAGGCCCTCGACATCGCCGCCGACCCCGACGGGACCGGCGACCTGGCGGACCGGCTGGACGTGGTCAACCTCTCCCTCGGCGACCGCTTCGGCGGCCCGGACGACGCCGACGCGATCGCCGCCGACCGGCTGGCCGGGCTCGGGACGGTGGTGGTCGCCGCGATCGGCAACGAGGGCGACGTGTACGGCGTCGGCGGCAGCCCGGGCACCGCCGCGCGCTCCGTTGCGGTGGCCGCCTCGGTGGACCCGCACGGTGACGCGGACGGTGTCCGGGTGCTCGCCCCGCAGGCCCTGGCCGGGCTGGTCCCGGCGCACTGGAGCGCCAAGTACTCCGGCTGGTCCACCCAGGAGGTCGAGGGGGAACTCGCGCTGCCCGCCGACCGGTCGGACGGCTGCACACCGTTCGGTGCGGCCGACGCCGAACGGCTGCGCGGCAAGGTCGCCGTGCTGTCCTGGCGGACCAAGGACGCCGACCGGGCCTGCGGCTCCGCGCTGCGGGCGGACCACGCGGCGGCGGCCGGCGCAGTCGGTGCGCTCCTCGCCGCCGACGGCGACCACCTCGGCGAACTCGCCGGTGACGACCGGATCCCGGTCGCGATCCTGGCGAAGGAGGACGGCGACCGGCTGGTCCGGGCTGTGGCCGCCGGTCCGGTCAGGGTCCAACTGGCCACCAGGGGAAACCCGTTGCACGGCGCGGTCGCCCAGGACCAGCCGCAGCGCGCCGACACCCTCACCTCCTTCACCTCGCGCGGCATCGGCCTGCCGGGCCTGGTGAAGCCGGACCTCGCGGCGCCCGGCGAGACCATCTGGTCGGCCAAGGCGGGCAGTGGCAGCGGCGGCATGCGCGAGGACGGCACCTCGATGGCCACCCCGCACATCGCCGGGCTCGCCGCCCTGGTCCGCGCCGCCCACCCCGGCTGGACCGCGGCCGAGGTCAAGGCGGCGCTGATGAACACCGCGGGCGACACCTGGCCGGGTGACAACCGCACCGGCCCGGTGTACGGGCCCGAGCGCGCGGGTGCCGGACGGGTCCGGGTGGACCAGGCCGTGCGGACGCCCGCGGTGGCGTACGCGGCGGGGGAGGGGGCGGTGGAGGGCGCGGTCGGCGTCTCCTTCGGTCCGGTGCCCGTGACCGGCCCGACCTCGCTCCGCCGGGAGGTGGAGATCCGCAACTTCGCGGCCCGCCCGGTCGACTACGCCACCGGTTACCAGTCGTCCACCGAAGTCCCCGGCGCGGCATTCGAGGTGACGCCGCGTCAGGTCACGGTGCCGGCCGGGGGGAGCGCCAGGGTCACCGTCACGCTGCACGTTCCCGGACAGCTGGGGCGGGCCCCCGACCCCACCCTCGACCTGCTCCAGGCGGGCCGGGCCCGCAGCTACCGGGCCGAGCTCTCCGGGCGGCTGCTGCTCACCCCCGCCGACGGGCAGCTGCCCGCGCTGCGGGTACCGCTGTTCGCCGCGCCGCGCCCGGCCTCCGAGCTGTCCGCCGGGGCGCAGGTCCGCGCCTCGCAGTCCAGCACCCTGCTGACCCTGAACGGCGGCGCCGCCCCCGTCGAGGGCGGTGGTGGCCTGGTCAGTGCCTTCACCTTCGGCGCAGCGGGCACCCGCTGGCCCACCTGCCCGGACGGGGCCGCGGACGCCCTGCACCAGGAGGGCGGGCAGGCGCCGGGCGCCAAGGATGCGGGGCCGTGCGTCACCAGCGACAGTGACCGGGCGGCCGACCTGAGGTACGCCGGTGCGGCCACGGACGCCGCCGCGGCCGGCGGCGGCCCGTTCCCGTTCCCGCTTCCGCTGCCCGTGGCCTCGCCGGCGGCCGCGCCCGGCGGCCCGGCCGGTGATCAGGAGCCGTTGCGCGGCACGCTCTACCTGGCCGCGGCCTTCTGGGCCCCGGCGGCCACCCCGGTCGGCAACTTCGCGGTCCGGGCCTCGCTGGACACCGACGGGGACGGCGTCACCGATGCGGTCGTGGCCGCCGACCGGCTGCCCGGCAGCGACGTCCTGGTGGCCCGCACCCTGGACGCCAGGACCGGCGAGGAGCTGGACGTCCAGCCGCTGAACGCCCGTTGGGGCGACACCGACACCGGCCTGCTGGACAGTGACGCGGTGGTGCTGCCGGTCCGGCTGGCCGCGCTGCCCAGGCTGAAGCGGGGCGCCGCGGGGATCCGCTACGGACTGTGGACCGGCTTCACCGCCGGCGGCCTGCCCAGTGCGCTGGACGCGCTCTCCTCGATCGGCATGGACGGCGGGAAGCCGACCCTGGGCATCGACGTGCTGCACCCGGCACTGGACGTCCGCAGCGGGGTCGGCGGCCCTGCCGCACTCCTGGCACAGGAGCGGCCGGGCGGGGTGCTGGAGCTGCGCCGCACCGCGGGCGACCGCTCCAGGCTGCTACTTGTCCACCACCTCAACCGGGACGGCAGCCGCGTTCAGCTGGTCGACCCGCGCTGAGCCGCCCTGACCGGCCGGGGCGGGCTCCCCGGCCCGCCCGGTCAGGATGATCTTCGACAGTACGAAGGTGATCGGGATCGCGACCACTGAAGCCACCAGTGGCGCGATCCTGCTGTCCAGGTGCAGCCACTGGACCAGGGCGACCACCCCGAAGCTCTGCACCAGGTAGTTGGTGATGTTGGGCAGCGGGAAGAGCAGGAACTTCTTCCAGGTCGGCCTGGTCCGGTAGGTGAAGTAGGTGTGCAGGAAGAACGAGCCGACCATGCTGAGCAGGAAGGCCGCGGTGAACGCCGCGAAGTACGGTATGAAGGGGTGGAGCGCGAGGTAGATCAGGTAGAAGGTCGCGGTGTTCGCGGCGCCGACCAGCCCGAATCTGACGATCTGCCAGAGCTGCGGCTTCACCGCTCCTCCTCCTGGGAGCCCCGGTAGCCCTCGGCCTTGAAGGTCGCCCGGGGTGCGTTGGTCTCCTTGACCAGGAAGTGCGGGCGGCGCTTGGTCTCGTAGTAGATCCGGCCGATGTACTCGCCGATCAGTCCGAGCATCACCATCTGCAGACCGCCGAGGCCGACGATGGCCACGATCAGGGTGACGTAGCCGGGTGAGTCGATGCCGTCGACCAGGGCCACTCCGGTGATCCACGCCGCGTACAGCGCTGCCAGGCCGACCAGGGCGAGGCCGAGGTAGATGGCGATCCGCAGCGGGCGGTTGTTGAAGGAGATCAGGCCGTCCATGCCGTAGTTCAGCAGGGCGCCGAACCGCCACTTGGTCTCGCCGGCCTCGCGGGCCACGTTCTTGTAGTCGAAGGTGACGGTGTCGAAGCCGATCCAGGAGAACAGGCCCTTGGAGAAGCGGTTGTACTCCGGCAGTGAGAGCAGCGCGTCCACGGCCTTGCGGGAGAGCAGCCGGAAGTCGCCGACGCCGTCCTCGATCTCGACGTCCACCCACTTGTTGATCAGCTGGTAGTAGAGCCGGCTGACGGCGCTGCGGACGGCCCTGTCGCCCTCGCGGGTGCGGCGGGCGATCACCTGGTCGTGGCCGCGGTCGTAGAGCTCCAGCATCCGCTCGATCAGCTCCGGCGGGTGCTGGAGGTCGGCGTCCATCAGCACGACCGCGTCGCCGGTGGCCTCGCGGAGGCCGGCCAGCATGCCGGCCTCCTTGCCGAAGTTGCGGCTGAAGGACACGTACCGGGTGCTGCCGGGGTGCTCGGCGGCCAGCTTGCGCAGGTGCTCCAGGGTGTGGTCGCTGCTGCCGTCGTCCACGTAGCAGAGCTCGTAGTCGATCGGCAGTTCGTCCAGGCTGGCACGGATCGACTTGTCGAAGAGATCGATCACGTCTTCTTCGTTGTAGCAGGGGACAACGACCGACAGTCGCACGGGCTCACCTCCGGTAGTGGGCACTCAGGGCGGCTGATCGCACGACCACATTTGTCCCGATAATCACGTAGATGGTACCGGGGTGACCGACCCGTCCGCGTGGTGCCTGCGCCGCAGCCTAGCGGTGACGGACACCCCGACCAGGACCGCGAGGCCGACCCCGCCGACCGCCAGGCCGACCGCCAGGCCGGGAGTGCGGTAGGTGCAGGAGAACCGCGAGGCACCGCTGCCGAGCGGCACCCCGATCATCCCGAGGACGGACTGCGCGCTCCGCTCGGCGCCGCCGTCCACCGAGCACTGCCAACCGGTGACGGCGGGCACCGAGACCAGCGCGGTGCCGCTCGACCCGGCGGGCAGCTCGGCACTCAGGGTGTGCCCGCCCGAGCTGACCTCCGTGGCGCCCTTGAGCCCGCCGAGCGCCCTGGTGAGCGCGGCCTGGTCGAAGCAGCCGATCGGCGCGGCCGGGATCTGGGCGGCAGCCGGGGTGCGCAGCTGTACCCGGACCCTGCCGTCCGCGCCGACCGGGCCGAGCTCCCTGATCGGCATGGCGGTCATCGACTGCCTGCCGTAGCTCTCGTACTTGGCGCCCATGCCCATCACCGTGCCGTTGAACCACGGCCCGTAGAAGAACGCGGTGGTGCCGGGGGTGCAGCTGCCGGTGAAGGTGGTCCAGGCGCTGCCCCTGGGCGTGGCCGGGACGGACCAGCCGCTGTTGCCGTGCAGGGTCGGCCGGGGCCCGGCGGTCGGGGTCAGCTGCGGGATCTCGTACACCTTGGCGCCCAGCAGGGACTCCTGGCGGGACCAGACCGAGCTGGTGTCCAGCCTGACCGAGGGGTGCACGGTGACCAGCGGTGCGGCGGCGGCCTGCTTGGCGGTGAAGCCGTTCGGGTCCGAGCTGCTGTCCAGGTAGGTGGTGACGCCGAACAGGGCCCGGCCCACCGGGTCGGCCGGGCTGAGCGTGTGCCGGCCCTGGATGAACCAGCCCGCGCCGAGGTCGTGCAGCAGTTCGGCGGTGGTGGCCGGGATGTAGCTGCTGTAGTACGAGCCGCCCTCGCCGGCCAGCAGCATCGGGTCGTTGGAGGCGAACTCGTGCGGGCCCGGGTCGGTACGGGTCGCGGGCCAGTCGTCGTGCTGCCTGAGCACGTCGTACGCGGCCAGGCTCGGCCCGCCGATGGTGGGCCGGGGGGAGAAGAACGGCAGCTTGTCGCGGATCACTGTGGCCGAGTACGTGGACAGGGTGGTCCCGGCCACCACCCCGCAGGCGAGCACCAGGACGGCGAGCCGCCCCACCCGGCGGTCGCCGTGCCAGCGGTCGAGGGCCCAGAGGGCGGCGAGGGCGAGGGCGCCGCCCGCGCCGACCAGCACCCAGGTCGCCGCGTAGACCGAGCTCCGGTCGTGCCCGACCAGGGCGACCAGGGCGACCAGTCCGGCGCCGCCGAGCAGGGCGAACAGGTCGGGGCGGCGGGAGAGCGAGACCCAGGCCGCCATCGTCAGCATCCCGCTGAGCACGAAGGCGGCCCGGTAGGGGCTGCCGTTGGGGATCGCCAGACCGTGCCAGAGCAGGATGGTCGGCTCCCAGACGAAGCTGAGTGCGACCAGCAGGAGCAGCACGTACCAGACCACCCGCTCGCGCACGCCCACCCGCCGGTTGAACGGCAGCGAGGCGACCAGCAGGAGTCCGAGCATGCCGATGAAGATGTTCGGCACGCTCAGGCCGGAGCGGCCGCCGGGCAGCAGCTGGGCGAGGTAGTCGGTGAGTCCGGGCGGGCCGCCGTAGGTGGCCAGCGGCGCGGGCTGGGAGGACTTGCTGGCCTTGAGGCCGACGAACATGACCGGTGCGGTCAGCAGCACCCCGGTCACGACCATGCCGGCCGCCCGGCCGAGCACCAGCAGCCGGGCCCGCACCGGGCGGTCGTCGGCCAGCACCACCCGCACCAGCAGCACCAGTCCGGCGCCGATGGTGGCCATCGCGCCGGTGTAGAAGTTCCCGGCCCAGGCGACGGCCACGAAGAGCGTGCCCAGCACCCACCGGCGGCCGGCCAGGCACCAGTCGCAGGCGATCCCGACCAGCGGCAGCGAGACCAGGCCCCACATCCACATCGGGTCGGGGGAGCCGTCGTTCAGCACCCAGGCGCAGACCCCGTACCCGACGCCCAGCAGCGCGCGCAGCCACGGCGAACCGGGGTGCAGGCGCCCGAGGAAGTACGTCATCACGGCCGCACCGAGGCCGATGCTGAGCAGGGTGACCAGGAAGACCGGGAAGTTCACCGCGTCGCGCGGGAAGAGCCCGACCAGCCAGGAGAACGGGTTCATCAGGTAGGTGAAGAAGTCCGCCAGGAACGGCGCGCCGAAGCCGCTGTTCCAGTTGAAGACCAGGTCACCGGTGGTGTTCCCGTGCTGGAGGTCCCACAGGTGGGCGTGGAAGGGGACGAACTGGTTGCCCAGGTCGTTCACGGCCCGCGAGCGGGCGCCGAACGGGTACGTCCCGCGGATCGCCATCGCCAGGCAGTACGCGCCCATCGAGAGGACGGCCGCCAGCGCGGCCGCGCCGAGCTCCGGACTTCTCAGACGTCGGGCGAGGGCGGTGCTCCGGCTCACGGGGTGCGGCTCCTGCCTCGTGCGGGTCGTCTCGATCGATCTGGTCGAGCATAAGCGGCCTTACCGCACGGTCCTCTCAGGGAGCCAGGCTCCACGGACCGAACGGTTCCTCCGCGGCCGAGCGCCGGGCGACGTAGAGCATGCCGTCGCAGCCCACGGCGACGACGACCGGGAGGCCGTCCCGGTCGGTGGTGACCGAGGGGGCACCGGCCAGCAGCGGCCCGGAGTGCTGCCACCCCTGGACCGTGCCGAGGGCGACCCGGCCCTTGCCGTCCCGGACCGCGAGTACGTCCGCGCCGGCCGCGACACGGCCGAAACCACCCGGAGGGGTGGTTTCGGCGACGACCTTCCAGGTGTCGAACGTCGGTTCGTGCTCGGCGGTCAGCACCTTGGCCGACTTGGGCTCACGGAAGTGCAGCCGCAGCCTGCCGTCCTTGCCCAGCAGGGCGGTGATCGGTCCGCCCGGAACGGGCAGGCCGGTCGGCGCGGCCGGGCGCAGCGGCCCGCCCGGGGTGTCGCTCATCCAGTGCGCGACGCCCTTGCCGCCCGCGAAGACGTGGGTCAGGCCGTTCGCGTCGAGGACCGCGCCGATGCCGTCCAGCACGCCCTGGCCGACCCCGGGCGGCAGCGGCAGGGCGTTCCAGCCGCCGTCCAGCACCCGGACGGCGACGGTGCCCGCGAAGGTGCGGGCGAAGACCTGCACACCGCCGTCCGGGCGGGCCAGGGCGACCGGGTAGCCGAACTCCATCGACTTCACCGCGTCGTCGCCGTCCGGTGCCCCGAGGCTCTCCCAGGGGCTGAAGGGCTGTTCGCCGGGGCCGTCGGAGTTCTGCACGCAGGTGACGATCTCCCGGCGGTGGTCCTGCGGGGTGTACCCGAGCACCGTGCGCACGCCGAACAGCCGCAGCAGCCCGTCGGCCTGGCGGATCACCTGCAGCTGGCCCTCCAGGCCGTCACCGGCGATGCGCTGCGGGCCGTGCCAGCCCTTGGCGTCCTCGAACCAGTACGCGGCCGCCCCGTTGAGCAGGGTGAAGGCCATCAGCCGGCCGGCGCCGGTCTGCTGGATCCACTGGCCGCTGCCCGCGGCGCGGTAGCGGGTGCTCTGCGCCCAGCCGTTGCGCAGCGCGCCCTTGCCGACCTTGCGGTCGCCGCAGCCCGCGGGGTCGCCGCAGTCCCGGTTGTCCGCCCATCCGTAGGTGTCGATCAGCCGCGCCTTGCGCTGCACGGTCGGCAGGTCGAGGTTGGCCGGCAGCTCGGCGTTGACGTAGCCGAGGTAGCTCTCCACCGTCGCGGCCCTGCCGCTGCCGTCGCCCCAGTGCTTGGCGAGTGCCGCCTGGGCGAAGTACGCGGAGTAGGTGTGGTCCTGGTGGTCGAGGTAGAGCAGGCCCTGCGGTCTTGGCGGCGCCTTCACGGCGTGGTCCGGGTTGGGGTCGAGGGTGCGGACCACGGTGGGGCGGAAGTGGTCCAGGATGTTCACCAGGGTGTCCACCAGCTGCTCACGGGTGTACGTGGCCTGGGCGGGCAGGCCGCTGCGGGCCGGCGGCAGGGTGGATATCCGCTGCTCCTGGCCCAGCCACAGGCCGCGCAGGCTGTCCGCCCTGGGGGTGCTCACCGCGCGGGCCTCCACCAGTGCGGGGAATATCAGCTGCACGTGGGGAGCGGCCTTCAGGGTGTGCTGCTCGACGGCCAGTCCGTCCTGGTAGCTGACCAGCGCCACCTCCCACGGACTGTTCTCGTCGCCGGTCGCCATCACGGCGTACGAGGCGGCGAGCCCGTTGATCCGGGCCCTGGTGTACCCGGCCCGGTCCGCGGGGACGTGCTGGTGGCCCGCCTCGCTGTGCAGCACGTTGCGCCCGTCCGACTCGCCGTCGGTCAGGCAGACCGTGACGCAGGCGGCGCCGGTCGCGACGGCCTGGTCGAGGTCGGGATTCATGAAGTAGAGGTTGTCGTCCGGGTGGGCGATCACATGGACGAAGGACATCCGCTCCGAACTGCCGGCGATGCCGCTGGCCTGGATCGTCTCCGGCGGCGGCTGGGTGCTGCGGGACTTCGGTGACGTGGAGCGGGTGGCCTCCCACAGTCCGTAGCCGGATGCGGGCACTGCCACCATCCCGCCGGCCAGCCATAGTGCACGGCGCCGGCTGATGGGATTGACCATCTGTGATCCCCCGTGAAGAAACCATGAACTCTGGATGGATATTACCGGTTACGCCCGCTTCGTTCGAAACTGCGTACCACCGCCGGCGCGACACGCGACGTCCGAATAGTGGACATGCAGGTGTCACGAACTGGGACGCGGAGTAGGGTCCGTGGCATGTCTCGCACCCTTCGTCTCGCAGTGATCCCCGGTGACGGCATCGGCCAGGAAGTGGTGGCCGAGGGCCTCAAGGTGCTTGCCGCCGCCCTCCCCTCCGAGGTCGAGGTGGAGACCACCGAGTACGACCTCGGCGCCAGGTTCTACCACCGCACCGGCGAGACCCTGCCGGACGGCGTGCTGGCCGAACTGAAGACCCACGACGCCATTCTGCTCGGTGCCATCGGCGACCCCAGCGTCCCCTCCGGAGTGCTGGAGCGCGGTCTGCTGCTCAAGCTGCGCTTCGCCTTCGACCACCACATCAACCTGCGCCCCGGCAAGCTCCTCCCGGGCGTCGACGGCCCGCTGGCGGGCCGTCCCGAGATCGACTTCGTGGTCGTCCGCGAGGGCACCGAGGGCCCGTACGTCGGCAACGGCGGCACCCTGCGCGCCGGCACCGAGCACGAGGTCGCCACCGAGGTCAGCCTCAACACCGCGTACGGCATCGAGCGGGTGGTCCGCGACGCCTACCGCAGGGCGGCCGCGCGGCCGCGCAAGAAGCTCACCCTGGTCCACAAGAACAACGTGCTGGTCCACGCCGGACACCTGTGGAGCCGGATCTTCCAGCAGGTCGGCCAGGAGTTCCCCGAGGTCACCACCGACTACCTGCACGTCGACGCGGCGACGATCTTCTTCGTCACCCAGCCCGAGCGCTTCGACGTCATCGTGACCGACAACCTCTTCGGCGACATCCTCACCGACCTCGCCGCGGCGATCACCGGTGGCATCGGCCTGGCCGCGAGCGGGAACATCAACCCGACCGGCGAGTTCCCGTCGATGTTCGAGCCGGTCCACGGCTCGGCCCCGGACATCGCCGGACAGGGCAAGGCCGACCCGACCGCCACCGTGCTGTCGGTCGCCATGCTGCTGGAGCACCTCGGTTTCACCGCCGAGGCGGCGAAGGTCGAGGCCGCCGTCGCGGCCGACCTGGCCGGGCGCACCGGCACCAGGACCACCTCCCAGGTCGGCGACGCGCTCGCCGCCCGAGTATCCGGCTGACGGGCCGGAGCACATATCGGAGCAGCTTGCCAGCTGTTCGGCACGGCCCTCTGGATGCGAGTATCGACAGTGGGCCGTGCCGTCGTGTGTTCGAACACCGGTGGCGGGGCCCGGACCAACCCCACGGTGAAGGACAGACAGACATGAGTACGCCCACCCAGGCGCCCATCACGTTCGAGCTCAAGCCCTCCGCGCACCCGCTGTCCGATGCGGAGCGGCAGGCCCGGCTGGCCGGCCCCGGCTTCGGCCGCGTCTTCACCGACCACATGGTCACCATCCGCTGGACCGAGGGGCGCGGCTGGCACGACGCCCAGCTGACGCCGTACGCGCCGCTGGAGATCGACCCGGCCAACATGACCCTGCACTACGGGCAGTCGATCTTCGAGGGCCTCAAGGCCTACCGGCAGCAGGACGGGTCCATCGCAACCTTCCGGCCGACCGCCAACGCCGAGCGCTTCCAGGCCTCGGCCCGTCGGCTGGCCATGCCCGAGCTGCCGGTCGAGACCTTCGTCGAGGCCGTCGAGCTGCTGGTCCAGCAGGAGCAGGCGTGGGTGCCCAACGAGCCCGAGCAGAGCCTCTACCTGCGGCCGTTCATGTTCGCCACCGAGGTCGGCCTGGGGGTCCGTCCGGCCAACGAGTACCTCTTCATGATCATCGCCTCCCCGGCCGGCGCCTACTTCCCCGGCGGCGTCAAGCCGGTCTCGGTCTGGCTCTCCGAGGAGTACGTCCGCGCCGCGCCCGGTGGCACCGGCGCCGCCAAGTGCGCCGGCAACTACGCCGCCTCGCTGGTCGCCCAGGCCCAGGCCGCCGAGAAGGGCTGCGACCAGGTCGTCTGGCTCGACGCCGCCGAGCACCGGTGGATCGAGGAGATGGGCGGGATGAACCTGTACTTCGTCTTCGGCGAGGGCAAGGACGCGAAGATCGTCACCCCCGAGCTCTCCGGCGCCCTGCTGCCCGGCATCACCCGTGACTCGCTGCTGCGGATGGCGGCCGACCTCGGCTACGCCGTCGAGGAGCGGAAGATCTCCACCGACGAGTGGAAGCAGGGCAACGCCGACGGCACCCTCACCGAGGTCTTCGCCTGCGGCACCGCCGCCGTCATCACCCCGGTCGGCTCGGTCAAGTCCGCCCGCGCCGACTGGACCGTCGGCAAGGGCGAGCCCGGCGAGATCACCATGGAGCTGCGCCGGACCCTGCTCGCCGTCCAGAGCGGTCGGATCCCGGACACCCACGGCTGGCTGCACCGGATCGTCTGATCTGCGGCCGCGTCCCGCCGGGCGTCCCGTCCCGGTGGGACGGTCGGCGCCGCCCGCGCTGCTCGGCCGACCCGCCGGTCCGTTTCGCATCGCGAGACGGACCGGCCGGATCCCGGATGGTGTGCAAGACTCCGGACGTGTCCTCGCTCTCGCTGATTATTGGCAGCAGGCGCGCCGGTCCGCAGTGACCGCTCCGCAGTGACCCGTCTGCACGGAGCGATCACCGTGTCCAGACCCGCGCGCAGACCTCTCGCACCCGCGAGGGGTCTTTTTGTTTCCCCGGACCGGCCGGGGCCCCCACGAGGGGCTCTGCGACACCGGGAGCGCGCGGGATGGTGGACAGTGGAGCCGGAGAATCCGGCAAAACGACAAGAAGTACTCCCGGAAACGGAGAACGCAGGGTCATGACCGAGGCCAGTAGCCGCCCCAACGACAGCTTCCACGTCTTCGACACCACGCTGCGCGACGGTGCCCAGCGCGAGGGGATCAACCTCACCGTCGCCGACAAGCTGACCATCGCCCGGCACCTGGACGAGTTCGGCGTCGGCTTCATCGAGGGCGGCTGGCCGGGCGCCAACCCGCGTGACACCGAGTTCTTCGCCCGTGCCGCCGCCGAACTCGACCTCAGGAACGCCGAGCTGGTCGCCTTCGGCGCCACCCGCCGGGCCGGCGGCAAGGCCGCCGAGGACCCCCAGCTGGCCGCCCTGGTCAACTCCGGCGCCTCCGTGATCACGCTGGTCGCCAAGGCCCACGACCGCCACGTCGAGCTGGCGCTGCGCACCACCCTGGACGAGAACCTGGAGATGGTCCGGGACAGCGTGGAGTACCTGCGCTCCCGGGGCTGCCGGGTGTTCATCGACTGCGAGCACTTCTTCGACGGCTACCGCGCCAACCGCGAGTACGCCCTCGCGGTGGTCCGCACCGCCCACCAGGCCGGAGCCGACGTGGTCGTCCTCTGCGACACCAACGGCGGGATGCTGCCCGCGGGCGTCCGCGAGACCGTCGCCGACGTCCTGGAGCAGACCGGCGCCCGGCTCGGCGTCCACGCCCAGGACGACACCGGCTGCGCCGTCGCCAACACGCTGGCCGCGGTGGACGCCGGGGCGACCCACGTCCAGTGCACCGCGAACGGCTACGGCGAGCGGGTCGGCAACGCCAACCTCTTCCCGGTGGTCGGCGCGCTGGAGCTCAAGTACGACCGGCGCGTCCTGCCCGAGGGCCGGCTGGCCGAGATGACCCGGATCTCGCACGCCATCGCGGAGGTCGTCAACCTCACGCCCTCCACCCACCAGCCCTACGTCGGCCTCTCCGCCTTCGCCCACAAGGCCGGGCTGCACGCCTCCGCGATCAAGGTCGACCCGGACCTCTACCAGCACATCGACCCCGAACTGGTCGGCAACACGATGCGGATGCTGGTCTCCGACATGGCCGGCCGGGCCTCGGTGGAGCTCAAGGGCAAGGAGCTCGGCTACGACCTCTCCGCCGACCGGGACCTGGTCGGCCGGGTGGTCGCCAAGGTCAAGGAGCAGGAGAACCTCGGCTACACCTACGAGGCCGCCGACGCCTCCTTCGAACTGCTGCTCAGGGACGAGGCCAAGGGCCGCCGGGAGCGCTTCTTCACCCTGGAGTCCTGGCGGACCATCAGCGAGCAGCTGACGGACGGCAACGCGGGCAACGAGGCCACGGTCAAGCTCTGGGCCAAGGGCGAGCGCCGGATCGCCACCGGTGAGGGCAACGGCCCGGTGGACGCGTTGGACAAGGCGCTGCGCACGGCACTCGAGCACATCTACCCGCAGCTGGCCCGGATGGAGCTGGTGGACTACAAGGTCCGCATCCTGGAGGGCCAGCACGGGACGGGTTCCAAGACCCGGGTGCTGATCGAGTCCGGCGACGCCACGTCGACGTGGTCCACGGTCGGTGTCGCCGACAACGTGATCGCCGCCTCCTGGCGGGCACTCGAGGACGCGTACACCTACGGTCTGCTGCGGGCCGGGCTCGACCCCGCGGAGAGCTGACGGGACCACCGGAGCGGCCCGTGGATCGGATGATCCACGGGC
>NZ_JBHJVK010000073.1:0-43285 GCF_042264695.1 Kitasatospora sp. NPDC056138
GGACGACCGTGCGGCTGTGTGCCCGGTCGTCCACGCGGATCCCCGCGTCCTTGCCGATCCCCGCCTGCGGTCAGGCGAGCGCGCGCAGCGTGGCGGCCGTGGCGACCGCCGCCGTGACGGCCTCGTGGCCCTTGTCCTCGGCGGAGCCCTCCAGGCCCGCCCGGTCCAGCGCCTGCTGCTCGTTGTCGCAGGTCAGCACGCCGAAGCCGACCGGGACGCCGGTGCTGACGCTGACCTGGGTGAGGCCGAGGGTGGCCGCCTCGCAGACGTACTCGAAGTGCGGGGTGCCGCCCCGGATGACCACGCCGAGCGCGATCACCGCGTCGTAGCCGCGCTCGGCCAGCCGCTTGGCGGCGACCGGGAGCTCGAAGGCACCGGGGACCTGGACGACGGTCGGCTCGGCGATGCCCAGTTCCTTGAGCGCGCGGCGGGCGCCGTCCAGCAGGCCGTTCATCACCTGCTCGTGCCACTGCGCGGCAACGACGGCGACCCGCAGGTCGGAAACGTTGTTGATGGTCAGCTCGGGAGCTCCGTGGCCGCTCACGTTGGTACGTCCTTCGGTGGTAGGGAGGTTCAGGAGTTGGCGTCGAGCCAGGGCAGTTCGTGGCCCATCCGGTCGCGCTTGGTGCGCAGGTAGGCGGTGTTGTGCTCGCCGGGTGCGACGGCGACGGGCTGACGGCCGTTGACGGTGAGGCCGTACTCGGTGAGTGCGGCGATCTTGTCGGGGTTGTTGGTGAGCAGGGTCAGCGAGCGGACGCCGAGGTCGGCGAGCATCTGGGCGCCGATGCTGTAGTCGCGGGCGTCGGCGGGCAGGCCGAGTTCGAGGTTGGCGTCCACGGTGTCCCGGCCCTGCTCCTGCAGCTCGTAGGCGCGCAGCTTGTGGGCCAGACCGATGCCGCGGCCCTCGTGGCCGCGCAGGTAGAGCAGCACACCGCGGCCGGCGGTGGCGATCTCCTGCAGCGAGGCCTGCAGCTGGGGGCCGCAGTCGCAGCGCAGCGAGCCGAGGACGTCACCGGTCAGGCACTCGGAGTGGACCCGCACCAGCAGGTCCTCGCCGTCCGGGACCTTGCCGTCGGCGCCGAGGCCGCCCGCCACCAGGGCGATGTGCTCGACCCCGTCCAGGGTGCCCTTGTAGCCGACGGCGGTGAAGTCGCCGTGCTCGGTGGGCAGGGTGGTGACGGCGGCGCGACTCACGTGCAGTTCGGTGCGGCGGCGGTAGGCGATCAGGTCCTCGATGGAGATGATCGACAGGCCGTGCTGCCGGGCGAAGGCGACCAGCTCGGGCAGCCGGGACATGGTGCCGTCGTCGTTGACCACCTCGGCGATCGCTCCCGCCGGCGGGAGCCCTGCCAGCCGGGCCAGGTCGACCGCCGCCTCGGTGTGTCCGGGGCGGACCAGGACGCCGCCCTCGACCGCGCGCAGCGGGAAGACGTGGCCGGGCCGGGTGAGGTCGCCGGGCTCGGTGGCCTCACTGGCGAGCAGTCTGACGGTACGGGCCCGGTCGGCGGCGGAGATGCCGGTGTCCACGCCGTCCCGGGCGTCCACCGACACCGCGTACGCGGTGCCCTTGCGGTCCTCGTTGACCTGGGTCATCGGCGGCAGCTTGAGCCGGTCGAGCTCGTCACCGGTCATCGGGACGCAGATCACGCCCGAGGTGTAGCGGATGGTGAAGGCCATCAGCTCGGGGGTCGCGGCGGAGGCGGCGAAGACGATGTCGCCCTCGTTCTCGCGGTCCTCGTCGTCGACCACGATCACCGGGCGGCCGAGCGCGATGTCGGTGATGGCGTGCTCGACCGGGTCGAGGGCGAGGCTGTCGTCCAGCGGCGACCGGACGCCGGGTACGGGGTGAGTGGTCATGCCGTGGCTCCCTGGAGGACGGCCGTGCCGACGGCACGGGGCGTACGGGTGCGCAGCCACCAGGCGCGCAGGCCGAGCAGCACCAGAACGAAGTAGATGACGTAGGTCAGGCCGGAGAAGGTGTAGCCGCTGGTGAAGGCGAGCGGGACGCCCACGATGTCGACGGCTATCCAGGCGAACCAGAACTCGACCCAGCCCCTGGCCTGGGCGTACATCGCCGCCAGCGTGCCGACGAATATGTACGCGTCCGCCCACGGGCTCCACGACAGCTCGGGGACGGCGAGGAAGAGCTCGGCCAGGCCCACGGTGGCCAGCGCGGTGGCGCCGACCAGCAGTGCGCGCTCACGCCCGGTGGCGAACCGGACCGCTATGTCGCCGCTGCTGCGGCGGCCGCGCTGCCACTGGTACCAGCCCCAGACGGCGGCGGCGACGACGATGCCCTGCTTGCCCACCAGCCCGGCCAGGTGGCCGGACAGGTAGGCGGCGACCAGGACGACCGCGGACAGCAGCTGGACCGGCCAGGTCCACATCGAACGGCGCCAGCCCAGCGCGAGCGCGGCCAGACCGAGCAGGTTGCCGACCATGTCGGTCCACTTGACCGGCTGGCCGAGCACCGCGAAGGCCGTGTCGTTGAGCCAGTTCACGACACGTCCTCCAGCGCCGTGGGTGGGGCGAGGGTGACCGGCAGGGCACGGCTGTCGAGCAGCCGCTCGACGTACTTCGCGAGCACGTCCACCTCGAGGTTGACCGGCTCGCCGATCTGCTTGGTGCCGAGGGTGGTGAGGGCGAGGGTGGCCGGGATGAGGCTGACGGTGAAGCTGTCGACGGCGGCCTCCACCACGGTGAGGCTGATGCCGTCCACGGTGATCGAGCCCTTCTCGACCAGGTACCGGGCGATGCTCTGCGGCAGCGAGAAGCGCAGCACCTCCCAGCGCAGGTTGCCGGCGGAGTCGAGCTCGCCGGGCTCGCGGGCGAGCAGGGTGCCGGTCGCGTCGACGTGGCCCTGGACCAGGTGCCCGCCGAGCCGGGCGCCGAGTGCCATGGCCCGCTCCAGGTTGACCCGGTCGCCGGGGCGCAGCGTGCCGAGGCTGGAGCGGTGCAGCGTCTCGGCCATCACGTCGGCGGTGAACTCGTCACTGGCGGCGGCCAGTTCGTCGGAGGTGTCGACAACGGTGAGGCAGACGCCGTTGACCGCGATGGAATCACCGTGCTTGGCACCGGAACGGACCGCCGGGCCGCGCAGACGGATTTGCGAGGACTCTCCGAACTCCTCGATGGAGACGACCTCGCCGAGCTCTTCGATGATGCCGGTGAACACCCGGATTCTCCTCGCGCTTGGGACGCGGACTCCGGGGCGGCATGGGATGAGGACACGGACAGCAAGGTGCGGGACTGCCCGGAAAACCCCCTCGGCACCGGTCTGTGACCGGCACACGGGACGGAGTCCTCCCGGCACGCCTTCCGCGGCTCTTCGGGTGGAGCCGTGGCACTGCTCGTCCGCCCGCGCACGCCTCCCATCCGGACTTTAACCGTCGGTCCAGGAATTTCACCTGATCAACCGGCCGCTGGCTGCGGACGGGTCGCGGACTGTAACCGCCGGTTCGGATTTTCACCGACCCCGGAGTGCGCTGAACGTCACTGCTATTGCCGTCATTGTGCCATGATCCCCGGCGAACCAGGAGGGGGTTTCGCTGTGGCCTGATTCACTCGGCCGACTCGCTGCGGCCGGGAATAGCGCGAGAGTCGACGGAGGACCGGCCACCCGGATCCGTACGGCTCGCAACCGGCCCGCTCAAGGGAAGGACCGACCGTCCGCTGCGGGGCGCCGGGCGGTGGGATGCACCGGCTGCGCCGGTCCCGGCCGGGGGCACGGTCGAGGGCGGCGGGGGCTGGGGCGGGGCACAGCCGACGGGGGCGCGAGGCGCGGGCCGGCAGGGCGGGGACGAGGGTGAGGCGGCCTTGGCGTCGGCGCCAGGCGCCCAGCAGGCGCCGGGAGTCGGCACGCACGCCCCCGCACCGGGCCTTCGTCGGACTCGCCCACCCCGCCACCAACCGGACCGATACGGCGGGGAGTTGACTTCACCGTGAGCCGACCTCCGGGAGAGCGGCGAACTTCCGGCCGGAGGCGGGCGGAGCACCGTCCGAGGAGGCCGTCCAGCGGGCGCACGCGCGCGCCGGGCACCGCGCCGACGAGATCCACCGCGTGCCGCTCGCGGCCCGGCCGGGCAATCGCCGCCCACGGGGTGAAATCCCCTGTCCGCGCCCTTGGCACTCGGCTAGATTGCCCGTACGTGACCACAACACCACCGGCCGCGAGCCGGCTCTTCGACGCCCTGAACGCCACCGCCCTGCGGGAGACCGGCCAGCTGCGCGAGGTCTACGAACAGCCGGGCGACCACGCCCGCCGCAAGCAGGTCGACCGGCTGCTCGACAGCGCCCAGCAGCTGATCGGCTGCGCCCCGCTGGTGTTCATGGCGAGTGCGGGTGCGGACGGCCGGGCCGATGTGACGCCCCGGGGCGGCCCGCCCGGGTTCGTCTCGGTGCTGGACGCGCACACCCTCGCCATCCCGGACGCCACCGGCAACAAGCGGCTGGACAGCCTGCACAACATCGTCGAGACCGGCCGGGTCGGGCTGCTGTTCGTCATACCCGGCCGTGACAGCACCCTGCGGGTCAACGGGCGCGCCTGCGTCTCCACCGACCCCCGGCTGCTGGAACAGCTGACCGCCGTGGGCAAGCCGCCGCGCAGCGCCGTCGTGGTGGCGGTCGAGGAGGTGTACGGGCACTGCCCGAAGTCCTTCCTGCGAGCCGGCGCCTGGAAGCCCGAGAAGTGGCCGGCCCTCGACGCCGCGCCCAGCTCGGCCCAGGTCACCCTCTCCCACCTGGACATCCCCGGACTGACGGTCGAAATGATCGAGCAGGCCGAGCGCGAAGCGCTGCTCTACCGGTACGAGTAGCCCGCAACCCGAGACCCGACCCCGGAGCCGGCGCCTTCCAGGGGTCGGGCCTTCGCGTACCTCCGGAGCGACGGCCGTCAGGGACGCGGAGCGAAGGCCCGCCTGAGCGGACGGGTCGTCAGGCGCCGTGCCCTGTTGTCGTGTTCAGGTCGCAGCCCTTCCGTCGCGGACTCCCGGACCGGCCCCGCGGGGGCCCGATCGGTCAACGCCAGGCCCGAAAACATTCAACACTTTGTCAACTCTTCCGGCGCCGTGAATCACCCGCCCCCGCATCCGTGCATCTGCACGACCACTCCCACCAGGCATGATTCCACTCGGCACGCAATCGGCTACGCTACGTACCCGATATCGGCCGCTTGCCTCCCGCCCGGTCAGGCGTACTGTTCCGATCCGGGAGCAGAGCACGAACAACACCGCCCGAACCAGGCGGTGTTGGCGCGCGGGACGACGTTCTCGGGAGTACGTATGCAGGCTGCGGAGCAAGCGCCGGAAAGGGCGTCCCCAGAGCTAGCCCGTGGGTCATGGACCACGACGCCGCGCAGCCTTCGGCCCCGGCCTCCAGCCGGCACCGTCCCCATCAGGTCCGCCTCCCCCACGAGTGGCGCGCCGACCTGATCCGCCCGTGTTCACCCCGCTCCTCTCCACCGCCGATACCGCCGGTGCCGCCTTCTCCGCAGCCGGTCCAGCGCCGGACCGGCCCGGTCCCTCCACCGAGAAAGCGAAGTGACGCCTTGAACCTCTCGCCGCGGGAAATCGACAAGCTCCACGTCTACGTGGTCGCCGACCTCGCCCGGCGCCGCCGCGACCGGGGCACCAAGCTCAACTACAGCGAAGCCGCCGCGCTCATCACCGAGGCCGTACTGGAGGCCGCCCGCGACGGCCACACCGTCGCCGAGTGCATGGAGCTCGGCCGCAAGGTCGTCACGGCCGACGAGGTCATGCCGGGCGTGCGGGAGATGCTCAGCGTGCTCCAGGTCGAGACCGCCTTCGTCGACGGTACGAAGCTGGTCACGTGTCACGACCCGATCCACGCCTGACCCCACCGCCCGGCCCGCCTCGCCGCACGCCGCACCGCGATGTGCTGGGCCGCGCTGCGCTGTGCCGTGCGGTGCAGCGCCGTGCGGTGCACCGCCGCACTGCCGACTCGGAGTCAGAACCGCCGACTTTGCACACCAAGGAGTAGAGCAGGATGTCCGGGGGAGCTCACTACCTCTACGGCGATGATCCGATCGAGATCAACGCCGGCCGGGCCACGGCCAGGCTCACCGTCGCCAACACCGGCGACCGGGCCGTTCAGATCGGCTCGCACTACCACTTCTTCGAGGCCAACCGCGCCCTGAGCTTCGACCGCGAGGCCGCGTACGGCATGCACCTGGACATTCCCTCCGGCACCGCAGTGCGCTTCGAGCCCGGTGACACCCGCGAGGTCGGCCTGTGCGCGTTCGGCGGCACCCGCCGCCTGGTCGGCTTCGCCGGGCTCGTGGACGGCGGCCTGTCCGCACCCGACACCCGCCGCACCGCACTGCGCCGCGCTGCCGAACTGGGCTTCGAGAACACGCCCGGAGCCGCGCCGGAGAACGCAACGGCGGGTGCGTCGGCCCCGCTGCCGACGGCAACCCTGCCGGCCGCCCTGACCGGTGCGCTGCCGGGTGCACTGCCGGGTGCACTGGCGGGTGCACTGGCGGACACGCCGGTGCACGCCTCCACGAGCGCTACGACCAGCGGTTCCACGAACGCTTCGACCGACGCTTCGACGAACGACGAGAACGAAGGGGCCGACGCCTGATGGCGCTCCTGCCGCGCAAGCAGTACACCGACCTGTTCGGCCCGACCGTCGGCGACCGGTTCCACCTGGCCGACACCAACCTGGTCGTCGAGGTCGAGTACGACCACAACGCCGGCTCCTACGGCGACGAGGCCGTCTACGGCGGCGGCAAGGCCATCCGGGACGGCATGGCCCAGGACCCCGCCGCGCTGGGCCGCGAGGGTGCGCTGGACCTGGTCATCACCAACGTGGTGGTGATGGACCCGGTGCTCGGCATCGTCAAGGGCGACATCGGCGTCCGCGGCGGTCTGATCGTGGCCGTCGGCAAGGCCGGCAACCCGCACCTGCAGAACGGCGTCGACCCGAAGCTGGTGATCGGCCCCGGCACCGAGGTGATCTCCGGCGAGCACCTGATCGCCACGGCCGGCGGCGTGGACACCCACATCCACTTCATCTCGCCGCAGCAGGCCCAGGAGGGACTGTCCAACGGCATCACCACCTTCTTCGGCGGCGGCACCGGGCCGACCGACGGCACCAACGGCACCACCTGCACCCCGGGGCCGTGGAACATCCACCGGATGCTGGAGGCCGTGGAGGACCTGCCGGTCAACGTCGGTCTTCTCGGCAAGGGAAACGGCAGCCTGCCGGACGCGCTGCGCGAGCAGGTCGAGGCGGGCGTGGCCGGCCTCAAGGTGCACGAGGACTGGGGTGCCACCCCCGCCGTGATCGACAACGCACTGCGGGTCGCCGACCAGTACGACGTCCAACTCGCCATCCACACCGACACCTTGAACGAGGGCGGGTTCTTCGAGGACACCCTCTCGGCGATCGACGGCCGCACCATCCACACCTTCCACACCGAGGGTGCGGGCGGCGGCCACGCCCCCGACATCATGCGGGTCGCGGGCGAGGCCAACGTACTGCCGTCCTCCACCAACCCGACTCTGCCGTACACCGTCAACTCGGTGGACGAGCTGCTCGACATGGTGATGGTCTGCCACCACCTGTCCCGGGACATCCCCGAGGACGTGTCCTTCGCCGACAGCCGGGTCCGGGCGGAGACCATCGCGGCCGAGACGGTGCTGCACGACCTCGGCGTGATCAGCATCTTCTCCTCCGACTCCCAGGCCATGGGCCGGGTCGGCGAGTCCTTCGCCCGTGCCTTCCAGACCGCCCACCACTGCAAGGAGATGCGCGGCGCGCTGGCCGAGGACAGCTCGCGCAACGACAACGCCCGCGTCCTGCGTTATCTGGCGAAGCTCACCATCAACCCGGCGGTCGCGGTGGGCGCCGCCGATGTGATCGGCTCGCTGGAGCCCGGCAAGCTGGCCGACATCGTGCTCTGGCCGATCCACTCCTTCGGCGCCAAGCCCAAGCTCATCATCAAGGGCGGCATGGTCAACTGGGCGCTGATGGGCGACCCCAACGCCTCGCTGCCCACCCCGCAACCGGTCTACTACCGGCCGATGTTCGGCTCGTACGGCCGGGCCCGGCAGCGCACCTCGGTGACCTTCATGTCGCAGGCCGGCATCGCGGCGGGCGTCCCCGGCGAACTCGGCCTGCAGCGCAGGATCGAGCCGGTGCAGCGCTGCCGGACGGTCGGCAAGCAGCACATGGTCCGCAACGACGCGCTGCCGAGGATCGAGGTGGACCCGGAGACGTACAAGGTCACGCTGGACGGCGAGCCCGCCACCATCGAACCGGCCGAGCGCCTCCCGCTCAACCAGCTCTTCTACATCGTCTGATCCACCGCCCCGGCGGCCGTCGGACCGGCGCACCGCCAACCACACGTCAGGACACCCGGCTTGAACGATCCGATGCCGATCCCGGCGCTGCTGACCGGGCTCCAGCTCACCGACTCGGCCTTCCCCAGCGGCTACTACACCCTCTCCCACGGTCTGGAGGGCTACCAGCAGGCGCGCGCGGTCTCGCCGCGCACCCTGCCCGCCCTCCTGCACGACCTGCTGCGGCACGGCACGGGCCCCGCCGACGCGACCGCCCTCGCCCTCGCCCACCGCGCAGTGAGCGCCGGTGACTGGGACCGGCTGGTGGCCGTGGAACGACGGCTGTACGCAACGAAGTTGGGCCGCGAGGCCCGGCAGGCCGCGATCCGCACCGGACGGCAGCTGCTGGATCTGGCGGACGAGGTCTACGGCACGCCGGAGATCGGCCGCTATCGGGAGCTGTACCGGGACGGCCGGGTCCACGGCTGCCAGCCGGTCGTCGCCGCCGCCGTCCACGCGGGGAACGGCGTGCCGGCGCGGCAGGCGGTCACCTGCGAACTGTTCGCCTTCGCGGCCAGTTTCGTGGGGGCCGCCCTCCGGCTGCGGCTCACCGACCACCGGCGGGCACAGGTCGTCCTGCACGGCGCGGCCCCGGTGATCGAGGAGGTCGTGGAGGCGGCCCTGAACCGCGAGTTGGCCGACCTCGGCGGCTGCACGCCGATGGCCGACGTGATGGCGGGACGCCACGAGCGCGCCGACGCCCGCCTGTTCGCCAGCTGAGCTCCCGGGGCGGGGACGGCCACAGGACCGCCTACCCGACCGGCTCCGCCCGGCACACTCCGCCGGACGTCCCCACTCCCCGCTCCCTTCCTCCCGCTCCCGGCTTCTCCCGCTCCCGGCTTCTCCCGCTCCCCACTTCCGACTTCCCGCTCCCGACTTCCCACGAGGACTGCCATGCACGACCCCACGCAGGTACGCGGATCCCACCACCACCACGACCACGACGAGCTCGTCCGCCGCCCCGAGGACGGCGTGCTGCGGGTGGGCATCGCCGGTCCGGTCGGCTCCGGCAAGACCGCGCTGATCGAGGCGCTGGTCCCGGTCCTGATCGGACGGGGACGTACTCCCGCCGTCATCACCAACGACATCTACACCTCGGAGGACGCCGCGCACGTCCGGCGCACCCTGGACGGCGTCCTGGACGCGGACCGGATCGTCGGCGTCGAGACCGGCGCCTGCCCGCACACCGCCGTCCGGGACGACCCGACGATGAACCAGGCCGCCGCCGACGAGCTGACGGCACGCTTCCCCGCCATCGACACGCTGCTCTTCGAGAGCGGCGGCGACAACCTCACGCTCACCTTCAGCCCGGCCCTGGTCGACCTCTTCCTGTTCGTCCTGGACACCGCCGAGGGCGACAAGATGCCGCGCAAGAAGGGCCCCGGCATCACCGAGTGCGAACTGCTCGTCATCAACAAGATCGACATCGCCCGGTACGTCCGCTGCGACCTCGGCACGATGGAGTCGGACGCCCGTACGGTCCGCGACGGCCGGCCGGTCGTCCTCACCAACTCGCTGACCGGCGAGGGCCTCGGCACCATCGCCGACTTCCTCCTCGCCCACCCGGCGGCGACCCGCCGGGAGGCGGCCGTTCCCGGGGCGGCCGCCTCGCAGGCGGTTCCCGCATGACCTCGGCGCCCACGCGGCTGGATCCCGCGCACTACGAACCCCGCCGGGTACCGGACCGGATGCTCGACCTCACCGGCCGACCCGACACCCTGGCCGCCGGGCGCCCCGGCAAGGTCGGCCTGCTCGAACTGCGCTACGCCAGGGTCGGCGGGCGCACCGAGCTGGTCGACCGCTACCAGAAGTCACCGTTGCAGATCGTGCGGCCGCTGTACATCGACCCGCTGCGGCCCGACCTGCCGGTGACCTTCCTGATGTCCACCGGCGGCGGGATCGTCCAGGCCGACCGCAACCGGATCGACGTCGACTGCGGCCCCGGCACCGCCGTGCACCTGACCACCCAGGCCGCCACCAAGGTGCACCGGATGGAGTTCGACCACGCCACCCAGGTCATCAACATCACCGCAGCACACGGGAGTTACGTCGAGTACCTGCCCGACCCGCTGATCCCCTACCGAGACGCCAGGCTCTACCAGCACACCGTGGTCACGGTCGACCCGGGCGCCACCGTCCTGGTCGGCGAGACCATCGCCGCCGGGCGGCTGGCCCGGGGCGAGCGCAACGCCTACCGGATGCTCTACAGCGACCTGGAGATCCAGCGGCCCGATGGCGGACTGCTGGCCGTGGACACCGTCCGGCTGGAGCCGGGCGGGGCGCCCGGGGGCGTCGACGGCCCGGCCGTACTGGACGGCTACGGCCTGATGTCCACCCTGTTCGCCGTCACCCCGCTGGCCCCCGCCGCAGCGGTCGCCGACGCCCTGCACGGAGCGCTGCGGCCCAGCGGACTGACGTACGGCGTGAGCACCCTGCCCGAGGAGTGCGGCGCCTGGGTCCGCGTCATGGCGGACGACTCCCCCGCACTCACCCGAGCCCTGCGCGCCGCCTGGGACGCCCTGCGCCGCCTGCTGATCGGCGTCCCGGCCCCGGATCTCCGCAAGAGCTGACGGGCTGACGGGCTTGACCGCCGAGCGGGCCGACGGCCAGGTGGCAGCCGGATGGCCGGTCAGCGGTCCGAGGTGCCCGCGTCGTACTCGCTGGTGCCCGCGTCCAGCAGTGGGGGCTGCTGCTTCAGGTGGGCCGGGGCCATCAGGCGCAGCACGTGGTAGCCGAGCAGGACCACCAGGGTGCCGAGGGCGATGCCGCTGAGCGAGAAGTCGTCGGTGAACTTCAGGGACACGTTCCCGATGCCGATGATGACGCCGGCGGCCACCGGGACCAGGTGCAGCGGGTTGGTCAGGTCCACCCGGTTGTGCACCCAGATCTGGGCGCCGAGCAGGCCGATCATGCCGTAGAGGACGACGGTGATCCCGCCGAGCACCCCGCCGGGGATCGCGGCGACCACCGCGCCGAACTTCGGGCAGAGACCGAAGAGAATCGCGAACCCGGCGGCGCACCAGTACGCGGCGGTGGAGTAGACCCGGGTCGCGGCCATCACGCCGATGTTCTCGGCGTAGGTGGTGGTGGCCGGTCCGCCGACGCTGGTGGAGATCATGGTGGCGGCGCCGTCCGCCATGATCGCCGCGCCCATCCGGTCGTCCAGCGGATCACCCGTCATCTCGCCGACCGCCTTGACGTGTCCGGCGTTCTCGGCGATCAGTGCGACCACGACGGGCAGCGCCACCAGTACGGCGGAGGCGGAGAAGTTCGGGGTGTGCAGGGTCGGCAGGCCGATCCAGTCGGCCTTGCCGACACCGGAGAGGTCGAGCCGCCAGTGGTCCGTCACCGTGCCTGCGCCGGTGGCGGAGTGGATCTGCCCGAGGACCCGGTCAAAGATCCAGGAGACGGCGTACCCGAAGACCAGGCCGAGGAAGATGGCGATCCGCGACCAGAAACCGCGCAGCACCACCAGGGCGAGTCCGGTGAACAGCATGGTGAGCAGCGCGGTCCACTGGTCCTGCGGCCAGTACGTCCCGGCCGTGACCGGTGCCAGGTTGAAGCCGATCAGCATGACCACCGCGCCGGTCACCACCGGCGGCAGCACCGCGTGGATCACCCGGGCGCCCGCCGCCTGGATCGCGGCGCCGCAGGCCGTGAGCACCGCCCCGACCACCAGCAGAGCACCCGTCAGCGTGGCGGCGTCACCGCCCTGCGCCTTGATCACGGCGGCCACACCGACGAACGACAGGCTGCTGCCGAGGTAGCTGGGGATCCGTCCGCCGGTGACCAGCAGGAAGAAGATGGTCGCGACGCCGGAGAGCATCACGGCCAGGTTGGGATCGAGCCCCATCAGGACCGGCGCCACGAACGTCGCCCCGAACATGGCCACGACGTGCTGAGCCCCGAGCCCGATGGTGCGTCCCCAGCTCAGCCGCTCGTCCGGCTTCACCACTGCTCCGGGCGCCGGACTCCTTCCGTCGCCGTGCAGCTTCCAGCCGAAGCCCGCCATGGGTCACTCTCCTCGTCGGCAATGCCCATGCGGGCAGATCGGACCAACAGCCGATCACACGACGCTCGCCGAATGCAAAAACCCCGCCACCGTCCGGGCGAACGCACACCTGTCCGCACCTCGCCGCACGCGGTGGGGGACGCGAGGCGCGGGGTGTGCCGCCCGACGCTGCCGACCCCCGGCCCGCCGCCCACCCCGGAGCGTCTCCCGGCCGGGCGGGGCGCCGGAGCCGGATGGCCAGGCCGCCGTCCAACCCGCCCGGACGAACGGACAGTTGAGCGAACCGGTCGGCTGTTCCGGCGCCGCGCCAACACTCGCGCCGGCACCCGCACCCGGGTGGGCCGGCGGCCCGCGCGCTACCTGGCGCCGGGTTTCGCGCGGACGTGGATGCGCTCGCCCTGCGGCCCGAACAGGCTGAGGACTTCCACCGGCGCCTCCCCGGTGCTGCCGAACCAGTGCGGCACCCGGGTGTCGAACTCGGCGGCCTCCCCTGCCTTGAGCACGATGTCGTGCTCGGCGAGGACCAGCCGCAGCCGCCCGCTGAGCACGTACATCCACTCGTAGCCCTCGTGCGACCGCGGGTCGGGCTTGTTGCGGTCGGCGCCGATGACCATCTTGAACGCCTGCGGCCCGCCGGGCTGTTGGGTGAGCGGCAGCACCGTCGACGACCCGTGCCTGACCGGCTTCAGCCGCACCCTCGGGTCGCCGACCGGCGGCGCCCCGACCAGTTCGTCCAGCGGGACCTGGTGCGCGTGCGCGATCGGCAGCAGCAGTTCCAGGCTGGGTTTCCGCTGTCCGGTCTCCAGCCGGGACAGCGTGCTGACCGAGATCCCGGTGGTCTCCGACAGTGCGGCCAGGGTGCACCCGCGCTCCAGGCGGATGCGTTTGAGCCTGGGCCCAACGGCGGCGAGCACGTCTTCCATGCCTCCATTTGCGGAAACGGCAACAAGGTTTGTCAAGGTGGCCCGGCCGGGCGCATCGTCGGCGACAGCGACGGCCACCGCCCTGGCGACGGCGGCGGCAGCCCCGGCGACGGTGTCGAGGCCGGGCCGCCCGAGGACGTGGACGGCCCGTGCGGTGGACCGGATCCGATCGAGCAAGAGCGTGGGAGCGAATGCGATGAACGACTTCGACTGGGCCGCGATGGCCGACCTGCTGGAGCTGGACGGCGAGACGCACAGCCCCTACCTGGAGCAGGCCTTCGAGCTGCTGGCGGACCCGAGCCGGCCGGCCCCGCGGCGGATCCTGGACATCGGCAGCGGCCCGGGGGTCGCGGCCTGCCGGCTGGCGGCGGCGTTCCCGCAGGCCGAGGTCACCGCGGTGGACGGGACGCCGGAGCTGTTGGCCCGCGCCGAGGCACGGGCCGAGCGGCTCGGCGTCCGACTGCGGACCAGGGTGGCCGAGTTCCCGGCGGGCCTCGCCGCGCTGGGACCGGCGGACCTGGTGTGGTCGGGGCAGGTCGTGCACCACGTCGGCGACCAGCAGGACGCGCTGGACCGGCTGGCCGGGCTGCTGCGGCCCGGCGGCGTGCTGGCCATCGTCGAGGGCGGTCTGCCGAGCCGCTGGCTGCCGCGCGACCTGGGCTTCGGCCGTCCCGAACTGGCGGCCCGGCTGGACGCGTTGGTGGCGGACCGGTTCTCCCGGATGCGCGCCGAGCTGCCGGGCACGGTGGCCGTGGCCGAGGACTGGCCCGGCATGCTGCGGAGCGCAGGGCTCGCCGAGGTGCGCAGCAGGACCTTCCTGGTGGACCTTCCCGCGCCGCTGCCCGAGGGGCCGCGCCAGGCGGTCCGGCGAACGCTGGAGCGGCAGCGCGCAAGCCTCGCCGAGCACCTGGACGCCGACGACGCGGCGACGCTGGACCGACTGCTCGACCCGGCCGACCCGGCGGGTGTCGACCGGCGTACGGACCTGTTCCTGCTGGCCGCGAGGACCGTGCACTTCGGCCGTCGACCCGGGAGCTGACCGGGAGGGCGCTCCCGCCCGGCAGTGGCCGGCGAAGGTCCGATCGCCCAGCCGGTCCAGGCGGTGCCGGTCCAGGCGGTGCCGGTCCAGGCGGATGAGGACACGGCGCGGGGCGTGATCCACAGGTTCGACGCGATCGGCCCGGCCGGTCGGGCCGGGTCGGCGACGGCGGTGGAGTCGCGAGCGGGCCGGAGAACCGGGGCGGCTGTCGATGCGCACCGTCTCCGGGCCTCCTCCGCCGGGCACACCGGCACCCCTGTACGGTGGACAACGAGTGTCTGCTGAACGCGGGGAGCCGAGCGCATGGCCGTCACCAGGGAAACGATCGCCGACGCCGCCCTGGCCGTACTCCACGACGACGGCCTGGAGGCGTTGACCCTGCGGGCCGTCGCCGACCGCCTGGGCGTGCGGCACAACTCCGTGCGGTGGCACATCGGCAACAAGCAGGGGCTTCTCGAACTGCTCTGCGAGCGCATCATCGGCTCCGTCGCCGACGTGCACCTGCCGGCCGAGCCCCACGAGCGGCTGACCGTGCTCTGGGGGCGCCTGCGCCACGCCCTGCTGGCGCACCGCGACGGCGCTCGCCTGATCAGCGGTCTGGTCTCCACGGGTCCGCACACCCTGGCCTTCGCCGACGCCTCCATCGGCGCCCTGAAGGAGCTCGGTCGGGATCCGCAGAAAGCCGTCTGGCTGCACTGGTCCGTCTTCTACTTCGTTCTCGGCCTGACCATCGAGCAGCAGGCTCACGAACCCGTCCAGGCCGACTCCTTGCGGGCCGCCGTCGCCGCAGGCCCGTACCCGAGCCTTGCCGACGCCGAGACATCGGCGCACCTGATGGCGGCCGACTTCGACCAGCGATTCGCCTTCGGGCTCCGTTCCCTGCTCAACGCGCCCGACTGAACCGGCGCCGCACCCCCTTCGTCGACCGGATGTGCGCACGGCGGCGAACGAAGCGAAGGGGTGCCACCCGCCTTCCGACGCCCGGCTGGGCGACGCGCCGGCAGCGGACGACGGGCGAGGCCGCGCCGCTCGTCGTCGCCCGTGCAGCAGTGGGTGATCCGTCCGGCGGGCCGCCGGGGCAGCGTCCGACGCGAGTACGCGGGCGATCGCGATCAGCGGCCGACCACTGCCAGGGGCCGCAACCGGCCGCACGTGAAGCGCCCCCGCACCGGCGGCCTCCCACACCTGGCGGCGGGGGCCGCGATGCGGCCTGCGCGCGTCGCCGCCCGCGCCCCGGAGGGACGATGACGAGCTCGTTCCGTGCCGCTGCCGCACCGACCCACCGCCGATGACGTCGAGACGGCGCCGGCGTTCCCGTGACGCGTGACTCTCCCGTCCGACACCCCGCACCCTGCCTTGTCCACTGGACAAGACAGGGTGCGGGGTGTCAGGCTTTCTCTTATCCACTGGACAAGAGGAAGGTGAGCGCGATGGGGCACGACATACACACCTCCACCCGGGCAGACGCCGACGTGATCGTGGTGGGAGCCGGACCGGTCGGGCTCTGGCTCGCCGGCGAACTGCGACTGCACGACGTGTCGGTGCTCGTCCTGGAGAAGGCCGCGGCACGCGACCCCCGTTCACGCGCCGTGGGCATGCAGGCCGGCACGCTGGACACCTTCGCCACCCGCGGTGTCGCCGAGCGCTTCATCGAGTGCGGGACGCCGGTCCCCACCGGACACTTCGGCGCCGCCGGCACCCGGCTGGACTTCCGCCGGGTGGGGGCGGTCCACCCCTTCTCGCTGGCGCTGAACCAGGTCGTCACCGAGCAACTCCTGGAAGAGCGCGCCACGTCGATGGGGGCCGAGGTGCGGCGCGGGCAGGAACTGGTCTCGCTGACCCAGGACGACGAGGGCGTCGAACTCGTCGTCCGCTCCGACGGCCGGCACGTGACACTGCGCACCACCTGGGTGGTGGGGTGCGACGGATCCCGCAGCACCGTCCGCGGGGCCGCCGGAATCGGCTTCCCCGGCTCCGACACCACACTGACCGGCTGGCTGGCCGACGTCGTCCTGGCGGATCCGCCCGAGGAGCCGCTGATGGCCCGAGGGCCCGCGGGCGTCGTGCTCTCCGCTCCGCTGGGGAACGGGCTGTACCGCATTGCGGGAGCCTCCACGGCCACCATGCGCAGCGGCACCGGCGCGCCCCTGACGCTGGAGGAGGCACGGGAGCACACCCGCGCGGTGGTGGGCCACGACCTGGGCATGCACTCGCCCCGGTGGCTCTCCCGGTACGGCAACGCCACCCGGCAGGCCGCCACTTACCGCTCGGGACGCGTTCTGCTGGCCGGAGACGCGGCCCACATGTTCTTCCCCGCCGGCGGTCAGGGCATGAACCTCGGCATCCAGGACGCCGCCAACCTCGGCTGGAAGCTCGCAGCGACGGTACGGGGACGTGCCTCGGCCACCCTGCTCGACAGTTACGACACCGAACGGCGCCCGGCAGCGGCGGCGGTCATGGCGAACACCCGCGCCCAGGCCGCGCTGTTCTGCGCCGAAACACCGGAGGAGGTCGCCCTGCGCGACGCCTTCTCCGAAGCCCTGGCACAGCCGGAGACCAACCTGCTGTGGGCCCGACGAGTAGCCGGTTTCGGTGACCCGCGCTACGCCGTCCCCGCCGGAACCGACGGCCCGCCTGCCCACCCCATGGCGGGGACACGGCTTGCCGGACTCGCGCTGCGCACCGGCACGACTGCGGTCACCGCCCCTCATGCGCTGCTGCACGACGGCAGGATGGTGCTGCTCGACCTCGACGGCAGGCACACGCCGCGAACCGGAGCCGTGGACTGCGACGACGTCGCGCACCATGCCGCCGCCGTCGACCGCGGGGTCTCCGCCGAACCGTGGCACGACGTCACCAGCGTCCTGATCCGACCGGACGCGCGCATCGCCTGGGCCAGCACGGACCACGACCCGCGACGCCGCGCCGAGGCCGTCGCGGTCGCCGTGCGCGACCTGCTGGGACCAGGAGTCGCCCCCTAGAGTGCCGTGGACGAGGACACGGCACAGGACGTGACCCACCGGTCCGACGGTGGTGCGGACCAGTGCGCGGGCGTCCCGGGACCCGGGCTCAGCGCGCGGCCGTCACTACGCCTGCCCGCGGTGCGCGAGGTGGCGCAGGTACTCCGCGCGGTTGAGCGGGTTTCCGTCCGTCCGGCTGCCGACCGCGTAGGCACCGGCGACCGGGCGGTCCCCGGCGGGACGGGACCACCAGACCCCCTCGCCCCCGGAGAGCGCAGCGAGCTCCCGCTTGAAGTTCTGCACCCGGCGCAGCGGGATGCCGCCCTCGATCAGCCAGCCGTCCCCCTGCGCGGACGACCGGACGATGTCGGCCTCCAGCCCGGCGAGCCTGGCGACGACCGGGCTCACGGCATCGGCGGGCACCTCCACCTCGAACTGGTGGCAGGGCTCGTAGAGCCTGGTCCCGGCCTCCGCGAGCGCCCGCATCAGGACCAGCGGGGTCAGCTTGCGGAAGTCGGCCGCGGTGCTGACCGGGCTCGCGAAACCGGTGCGGGTCAGGGTGATCACGCAGTCGGTCACCGGCCAGCCGTAGAGCCCCTGTTGGAGGCAGTCGTGCACGGTCTCCTCGATGGCCCGGTGGAAGGCGCGCGGCAGCGCGCCCAGTTCCGTCTCCCACCGGAAGCTCACGGCGGAGCCTCGGGCTGCCGGCTCGACCCGCAGGCCGACGGTCGCGAAGAACTCGTTGCGGGCACGCCGGTCGATCGCCTCGGCCGCCTCGCCCCGGCCCGTCGGCCGCTCGGTGTACCGGATCCGGGACGGCTCGAACACCGCCTCGACCGCGTACTCGTCGCGCAGCCTGGCGGCGATCACCTCGCGCTGCACCTCGCCATACAGCAGCACCGACGTCCCGCCGCCGGGCAGCGCGCGCGCCTGGATCAGCGGGTCCTGCTCGGCCAGCGCGGTCAGGGCCGCGTGCAGCCGGGGGGCCGAGCCGGGCTCCCTCGGGCGGACCACGACGTCGAGGGCGGGCGGGGTGAAACCGACCTGCCCGCCGCCGTGCTCCGGTGCGCCCAGCCGGTCGCCGACCCTGATCCCGGACAGCCCGCGCAGCCGCACGATGCTGCCCGCCCCGGCGACGGGCGCCGCCGCTGCGGGCCCGGTGGCCGGCGGCGGCTCCGCCGGGCCGACCACGGTCAGTTCGGTGACCCGTCCCTGGTACTCGCCGGTCCGGCCGTCCGCCTCGCGCCGGTGGAAGGTCAGCCGGTCACCACGGGCCACCCGCCCGGCGAACAGGCGCAGACAGCAGATCTTCTCGCCGGCCCGTCCGCGTTCGATCGCGAAGACGGTGCCGCACGGCGGCGCATCGGCCGGCGCGTCCGCCGGGATCGGGAGGAACCGGGTGATGCCGTCGAGGAGGGTGTCGATCCCCTCTCCGGTGCGGGCCGATCCGAAGACGACCGGGTGGACCAGACCGGTCGCGGTCTGGTCGGCGACGCCCGCCCACAGGTCGGCGTGGGACGGCGGCCGGTCCAGCACGAGGCGGGTCAGCAGTGCGTCGTCGTTCAGCGAGAGCAGGTCGGTGACCAGGGTGTGGAAGTCCGGGTCCGCCAGGGTGTGCGGCGTGACCCGGGCAGCCGAAGTGCCGATGCCCTCAACCGTGTTGAGCGGGATGACGCGTGGTGCGAGCCGGCTGCGGACACCCGCCAGCAGCTCGTCGTGGCGGGCCCCGGCCCGGTCGATCTTGTTGGCGAAGATCAGCACGGGGATGCCCGCCCTGCGCAGGGTGGCCATCAGGACGCGGCTCTGCGCCTGGACGCCCTCCACCGCCGACACCACCAGGACCACCGCGTCCAGGGCCTGCAACGCGCGCTCCACCTCGGCGATGAAGTCGACGTGGCCGGGGGTGTCGATCAGGTTGACCTGGAGACCGCCGGTGGTGAAGGAGGCCACCGCGGAGCGGATGGTGATGCCGCGCTCGCGCTCGATGTCGCCGGTGTCCGTCTGGGTGGTACCGGCGTCCACCGAGCCGAGCCGGTCGATGGCTCCGGTCTCGAACAGCAGTCGCTCGGTCAGGCTCGTCTTACCGGCGTCGACATGCGCCAGAATGCCGATGTTCAGAATGGTCATGAGTCGCGGAATCCTCGGAAACGCTCGTACGAACGGGGAGCTTGGGGTTTCCGGGAACCTGGCGCATCTCGACTCTCCTGACCGTCATCGGACGAACCTCGGCATCCTGTCACCCGGCCCCGCCGGGCGCACCGGATTTTCCGGCCGCGCCCGCCCGGGTGCCGGTCGTACCGCCGCGCCCCTCAGTGGCCGAACCGGTGGCCGAAGTGGTGCCGCCGGGGAGGCGGGGGCGACTGCCCGCGTTCCGTGTCCCGCAGGGCTGCGTCCAGCTCGGGATCGGCGGTCGACTCCCGGCCGGCCGCCGCCACCGCCCGCTTGCCCGCTCGGCGCGCGACGACCCGGCGGCGGTGCTGCCGCACCCCCGCCGAGGCCAGCAGCCAGCCCAGGCCGAACAGCAGGGTGAGAGCGATGCCCGCGAGGAAGATCTCAAGGGCGTTCATGGTGGCGATGTGGTTGTTGAACAGCATGACGCCGTAGTCCGAACCCGCGTCGAGGTTCTGCGCGATCAGCAGCGCAGCGAAGACACCGGTCACGGCGAGTAGCAGAAGTCCGAGGAGGAACATCGAGGGGCCTCCCTTCGAGGGGCTCATCCTGGGATATGCCCCACTTGCGAAATTTGACCCACTTCACCGGGCACTCCTGCCGCGTCAACCACCCGCCGACGGTGACGGACTGCGGCCCGGTGGGCACGTTCCGCACCGGCGGCGGCACCCCGTCCACCGCCGCGCTCACCAGGGGAGCAGCAGGTTCACGTCCCCGAACTCGTGCCAGAGGTAACGGGCTTGGATCGCCTCGGCGTAGCACCGGTCGAGCAGCGGACGGCCCGCGACGGCCTGGAGCATCAGCAGGTGCGAGGCGCGGGGTTCGTGCCAGCCGGTGAGCAGTCCGTCCACCGTCCGCACGCCGCGCTCGGGCGTGATCACGAGGTCCGTCCAGCCCTCGGCGGCCCGCAGCCGACCGTCCGGGCCCACTGCGGACTCCAGTGCGCGCACCGCCGTGGTGCCGACCGCGATGACCCGGCCGCCCGCCGCCCGCACGTGCTCGGCGAGGCGCGCCGTCTCCCCCGGCACCCGGAACCACTCCGGGTACGGGGTCTCGTGGACTTCGGGCGAGGCGACGCCCGCGTGCAGGGTGACCGGCGCGACCAGGACTCCTCTCACGACCAGCCTCGCCACCAGATCGGCGGTGAACGGACGTGCCGCACTGGGCATTTCACTGCTTCCCGGCTCGCTGGCGAACACCGTCCGGTATGCCTCGATCGGCCAGTCCCGGTCGACGTAGCCGTACCGGATGGCCTTGCCGTGGTCGGCGAGGTACCCCACGACCGGGCCGGGGAGGGTCAGGCGGGCCCGCCAGAGCCGGGCGGTGTACGGCGCGGTCAGTTCGCAGACCGCACCGGCGGGCAGCGCTATCCGCAACCCGGCCGTGGCGGGCGACAGGTCCGGCGGGTAGTACTCGGGCGCTCCAGTGCCGGGACGGCGCAGCTCGACCAGGTGGCCGCCGTCCGGACCGGGCCTGGCCGAGGAGAGGTGCACGGCGACCGGCGCACCGTCGGGCAGTCGTCCGGACAGTGCGGCAGGCAGGGTTGCCGAGTTGTTGACCACCAATAGGTCACCGGGGAGCAGGAGTTCGGGCAGCTCGGGGAAACCGTGGTGGGTGACGGCGAGGCCCTCCCGGCGACCGACCAGCAGCCGCACCCGGTCGCGGGACAGCCCGCGCGCCTCCACCGGTGAGCGGGCCGAAAGCTCGGGCGGGACGGTGAAGTCGAAGCCGGTCTCCAGTGCCGTGGCCATCGCTCACTCCCCCGCGGTGCCGGTCGGCTCGACGGTGGTGCCGAGCAGTTCGGCCGCCCGGTAGCGGCCGGAGGCGGGGCGGCGGCCGAGCAGCGCACGGAAGGCGGGGACGACGGCGGCGGGCAGCGGACGGTCGGAGATGTCCTCGCCGGGGAAGGCCTCCTGGTGCATCCGGGTGCGCATGTCGCCCGGGTCGACGGACCAGACCCGCAGCTCGGGCTCCTCGGCGGCGAGCACGGCCGAGGCGTGGTCCAGCGCCGCCTTGCTCGCACCGTAGCCACCCCAGCCCGGGTACGCCTCGACGGCCGCGTCCGAGCTGAGGTTGACGACGGCGCCGCGCCGGGCGCGCAGTTGCGGCAGCAGGAGCTGGGTGAGCGCGATCGGGCCGAGGACGTTCACCTCGAAGGTCTCCAGCAGGCCGGGCAGCGGGAAGTCGGCGAGTGCGGGCATGGCCGCGCCGTCGAGGTCGTAGCCGGTGAGGGTGGAGGCGTTGTTGATCAGGAGGCCGGCGCCCCCGAGTGCGGCAGCCGCCTCGGCGATCCGGGCCCGGTGGCCGTCGTCGACGACCGACCCAGCGAGTCCGACCGTCTCCGTCATACCTTTCAACTCGGCTTCCGCCGAGGCGAGTTCGTCAGGATTGCGGGCCGTGACCACCAGCCGCAGCCCATCCCCGGCGAGCGCGCGGGCCAGTTCCAGGCCGAGCCCCCGGGAGGCCCCGGTGATCACGGCGACGTTCGCGGCGGGACGGTGGCGGCTGCTGTCACGATTGCTGTCGGTGTTCATGGCCCGACTGTCCCTCCGCGCCGGTCCTGCGCGGATCGGTCTTCGGATGCCGACCCGGCTGCGCCGTTGGACCTAGGGCGACTGCGGCCGGCAGCGTTCCGGCCTCCCGGCGGCACACCGGCGGCGCACCGGCAGCGCATCGGCAGCGCATCGGGCGTTCCGGCGGCGGGTCAGGGCCGGTCGCGGCAGGTCGGGGAAAGCCGGCAGGTCAGGGCCGGTCGCAGCAGGTCAGGGAAGATCGCGGCGGATCAGGGCCGGCCGGGTCCGCGATAGGGCAGTGTCTGGCTGTAGACGACGCTCGTGGTCGTGCTGCCGAAGCCGGCCAGCTCGTCCACGAGCGCCTCCAGGTGCCCCATGGATGTCGCTGCCACCTTCAGGGTGTAGCAGTCGTCGCCGGTGGTGCGCAGGCACTCCAGGATCTCCCGCCGCTCGGCGAGCAGCCGGCGCAACGGCTGGTGGCGGTTGCCGGGGTACTTCAACCGGACCACGGCGAGCACGGGATAGCCGACCCCGGCCAGGTCCACCACCGCGTGGTAGCCGGTGATGACGCCCAGCGACTCCAGGTTCCGCACCCGTTCCGTGGTGGCCGACGAGCTGAGGTTCACCCGCCGCCCCAACTCGCTGAGGGAGATGCGAGCCTCCCGCTGCAGCTGCTCGATGATCGCCCAGTCGATTTCGTCAAGATTCGCGGCCATTCCGCGATTCTACCGGGAGAACCACGGGAGAATGCGGCCTGCACCGGGAGGATTCGGTTCCATGCTCCATGATCGCGGGGATAGTCTCGGTCCATGCAACTTGGCGTCAACGTACCGAACTTCGGGCCGGGGACCGATCCCGGCGTACTGCGCGAGTGGGCACGGACGGTGGAGGGACTCGGCTTCGACCTCCTCATGGTGTCGGACCACGTGGCCGTGACCCCGGACGTGGCCGCGCGGTACCCGGAGCCGTTCTACGACCCGTTCACCACGCTGTCCTGGCTGGCCGGGATCACCACCGGTCTGCGGCTGGGCACGACCGTGCTCGTACTGCCCTACCGGAACCCGCTACTGGTGGCACGCATGGCCACCAGCCTCAACCGGCTCAGCGGCGGCCGGTTCGTCCTCGGGGTTGGGGTCGGCTGGGCACGTCAGGAGTTCGACGCGCTCGGCGTGCCGTTCACCGCGCGCGGCAGGCTGACCGACGAGTACCTGGGCACCCTGCGGGACGCCTGGCGCTCGGAGGCCGGGCCCGGCGCCGCCCCGGTACCCGTCTGGGTCGGCGGCCACAGCGACGCGGCGATCCGACGCACCGTCAGGTTCGGCGACGCCTGGCACCCGTTGCGGCTCCCGCTGGGCCGGATGCGCTCGGTCCTGACGGACCACTCGCTGCCGGCCTTCGCACCCCGTATCGCCCTGCGGCTGACCACGACCGTGGTCGACGGACCCGAACGGCCGGCCGGCGTCGGCACCATCGAGCAGGTCCTCGACGATCTCGACCAGCTCCGCCTGCTCGGCGCCGACACCGTCGTACTCGACCCCTACCACGGAGACCCGGAGGAGACCCGTCGGCCCGATACGGCCTGGCAGGCGCTCACCGCCGTGGCCACACACCGGAGGACACCATCGTGATCACCACTGCCGACGAGACTCTCCTGCGGCGTGCCATCGGCATCGCGGCCCACGCCGTCACCCTGGGCGACGCCCCGTACGGCTCCCTGCTGGCCGGCCCGGACGGCGAGGTCCTCGCCGAGGCCCACAACACGGTGCGGCGCGACAACGACATCACCGCCCACCCGGAACTGAAACTGGCCCGCTGGGCGGCCCGCGAACTCGACCCGGAGACGGCCGCGGGCACCACCATGTACACCAGCTGCCAGCCGTGCGGCATGTGCGCCGGCGGCATCGTCCGCTCCGGTATCGGCCGGGTCGTGTACGCGCTCTCCACCGGCCAACTCGTCGGACTCAACCCGCAGTCGGGCGAGTGGCCGACGGTGGCGCAGGACGGCCCGGCCCTGTTCGACGAGGCACGCGCCCCCATCGATGCCTATGACCGGCCGAGCTGGTAGCCCGGTCGGCGGATTCCGCGCGCGCCGGACGCCTGGCAGGGTGGGCACGGGCGTGGACCCACCCGGGGCAGGGGCGCGCCGGCCACGCGGCGGGCAACTCCCCGGGCAGCACCCGAGGTGACACGCGGGCGACACCGTGCGCGACGCGAACGGCGGAGGGCGGAGGGCGGAGGAACACGATGACCACCACCGATGTCCTGACGGTCGACCAGGTCCTCGACCGCATGCGCGGTCTGGCCGCGACGCTCCCCCGGGGAGACGGCGTCGAGGTCTTCAACGGGATGTACCTGACGGTGACCGAGCTGCTCAGGGAGCGGCTGGCGGCCGCCTACTTCGACGATCCCGCCGGCATGGCCCGGCTGGACGCCGTCTTCGCCGCCCGCTACCTCTCCGCCGTCGACACCGACGGCTCCGGCGGACCGACGGACGCCTGCTGGCGCCCGCTGTTCGAACTGCGCGGGAACCCCCGGGTCCACCCGCTCCAGTTCGCCCTGGCCGGGATGAACGCCCACATCGAGCACGACCTGCCGCTGTCGGTACTGGACTGCTGCCTGACCCTCGGGCTGGAACCCCGGCAGGCCGAGGCCGACTACCACCGCGTCAACGACCTGCTGGCCCTGGTCGAGGCGCAGGTCCGGGAGGAGCTCCTGCCCGGTCGCGAGGCGCTGCGGATCGCCGACCCGCTGATGCACGTGGTCGGTGTCTGGAGCATCGACCGCGCCCGGGACGCGGCCTGGGCCAGTGTCCTCGGCCTCTGGGAGCTGCGGAACGCGCCGCACGCGTACGAGGCGGTCACGGCTGCGCTCTCGGGGTCGGTCGGCATGGTCAGCCGGGCTCTGCTGACCCCGCTGAGCGGGCCGAGCCGAACGGACTGAGCCGAACGGGCCACGCCGAGCAGGTCGCGCCGAACGGGCTGAGCCGAGCAGGTCGCGCCGAGCAGGTCGCGCCGAACGGGCTGAGCCGAGCAGGTCGCGCCGAGCAGGTCGCGCCGAGCGGGCGCTGCCGAACCTGGCTGCCGCCACATGCCGTCGGCCGGCCTCCGCGCACTGCGGAGACCGGCCGGCGTACGGCTGCGGCGCTACCTCGGCCCGCCCGGACCGGCCGGGGGGCGCCGGGAAGTCACGCCCAGCTGGAGTGCAGCGGCTTGCCCTCGGCGTAGCCGGCCGCGCTCTGGACGCCCACGATCGCCTTCTCGTGGAACTCCTCCAGGCTGTTGGCGCCCGCGTAGGTGCAGGAGCTGCGCACGCCCGCCACGATCGAGTCGATCAGGTCCTCCACACCCGGACGGGCCGGGTCGATGAACATCCGCGAGTGCGAGATGCCCTCCTCGAACAGGCCCTTGCGGGCGCGGTCGTAGGCCGACTCGCGGGAGGTCCGGTTGGTGACGGCGCGCGCGGAGGCCATACCGAAGCTCTCCTTGTACTGGCGGCCGTCGGCGGTGGTCTGCAGGTCGCCGGGGGACTCCAGGGTCCCGGCGAACCAGGAGCCGATCATCACGTTGGACGCACCGGCGGCGAGCGCCATGGCGACGTCACGCGGGTGGCGGACGCCACCGTCGGCCCAGACGTGCTTGCCCAGGCGGCGGGCCTCGGCGGCGCACTCCAGCACGGCCGAGAACTGCGGGCGGCCGACACCAGTCATCATCCGGGTGGTGCACATCGCGCCCGGGCCGACACCGACCTTGAGGATGTCCGCACCGGCCTCGACCAGGTCGCGGACACCGGCGGCGGAGACCACGTTGCCCGCCACGATCGGGATCTGCGGGTCGAGCCCGCGCACCGCGCGCAGCGCGTTGATCATCGTCTCCTGGTGGCCGTGCGCGGTGTCCACCACGAGCACGTCCGCGCCGGCCTCGATCAGCGCCTTGGCCTTGCCGGCCACATCGCCGTTGATACCGACGGTGGCGGCGATCCGCAGCTTGTTGTCGGCGTCGACGGCCGGGGTGTAGAGGGTGGCGCGCAGCGCGTTCTTGCGGGTCAGGATGCCGACCAGGCGGCCCTCGGCGTCCACGACCGGCGCCAGCTTGCGGTGCCCCTCGTTCAGCCGGTCGAACGCCGCGCGCGGGTCGATGCCCTCGTCCAGCAGCAGCAGGTCACGGGACATCACCTCGGAGAGGCTGGTGAAGCGGTCCACGCCCTGGCAGTCGCCCTCGGTCACGACGCCGACCGGCTTGCCGTCCTCGACCACGACCAGCGCGTTGTGCGCGCGCTTGGGGAGCAGGGAGAGGGCGTCCGCGACGGTGTCGCCGGGGGCGAGGGTGAGCGCGGTGTCGTGCACCAGGTGACGCTGCTTGACCCAGCCGATCACCTCGGCGATGACCTCGGTCGGGATGTCCTGCGGGATGGCCACCAGACCACCGCGGCGGGCCACGGTCTCGGCCATCCGGCGGCCGGCGATCGCGGTCATGTTGGCGACGACGAGCGGGATCGTCGTGCCCGTCCCGTCGTTCGAGGAGAGGTCGACGCCCTGCCGGGAGCCCACCGCGGAGCGGCTGGGGACCATGAAGACGTCGTCGTACGTGAGGTCGTACGCGGGCTTGAGGTCGTTCAGGAAGCGCATGAGAGAGGTCTCCGGCGGGTCGTAGATACACCTGGGGTGCGGACTGGGTCGGGGCTGACCGGACGCACTGGGCTCCCTGCACCCAACCGTCAATGCTTGCGTAAGCACAGGTAGAAAGCCAGTTCGGCCACCTACCTTGATGATCTCGACAAAGGACGGACAGCCACGGCTTTCATCCTTTGTAGGAACATACAGAACAGGACGTCGGAGGCACCGCCGCAGCGACCACCACCGCCCCGGAACGACCGAGCCCCGCCCCGCCGGCGAGAGACCGGCAGGGCGGGGCAGGGGCCGTGGGGGTTACCTAGCGCCGCGTGCCCGGTACGGACGTCCGTACCGGGCACATGGGTTCGCTGGCCGAGTATCAGCTGCGCAGGTCGAGCGAGAGGGCCGTGGCGCTGCCGGCCTGGCCGGGGATCGCGTTGTCGTACCAGGTGCCGGCCGCGTCGTTGTAGATCTCGTGCAGCGTGCCGTTCTCGACGGCCTCGATCACCCGGCTGCCGTCTGCCTTGACGCGCAGGGCGAGCGCACTGATGCCGTCTCCGACGCCGGGGACGGCGTTGTCGTGCCAGTTGCCGGCGGCGTCGGAGTAGATCTCGTGCAGCACGCCGCCCTCGGAGGCCTCGATCACCCGCTGGCCGGTCGCGTTGTAGGAGAAGGCGAGCGCGGTGATGCCGCCTCCGACGCCGGGAACGGCGTTGTCGTACCAGTTCCCGGCGGCGTCGGAGTAGATCTCGTGCAGCGCGCCGTTCTCCACCGCCTCGATCACGCGGTTGCCCTGCGGGTTGTAGGAGAAGGCGAGCGCGGTGATCCCGGTGCCGACGCCGGGAACGGCGTTGTCGTGCCAGTCGCCGGCCGCGTCGGAGTAGATCTCGTGCAGCGTGCCGTTCTCCACCGCCTCGATCACGCGGTTGCCCTGCGGGTTGTAGGAGAAGGCGAGCGCGCTGATGCCGCCTCCGACGCCGGGAACGGCGTTGTCGTGCCACGCGCCGGTCGGGTCGGTGTAGATCTCGTGCAGCACGCCGTCCTCGGCGGCCTCGACCACGCGAGCACCCGTCGAGTCGTACGAGAAGCCGAGGGCGTTGATGTTGCCCGGGATGCCAGGGACGGCGTTGTCGTGCCAGCCCGCGGCGTCGGTGTAGACCTCGTGCAGCGCGCCGCCCTCGACGGTCTCGATCACCCGGTTGTTCTTGACCGGCGGCGCCGGCGGCGGCGGCGGGGTGGAGGCGTCCCGGCCGCCGATCGGCGAGGCGTAGCCGCTGATCCTCTGCCCCCCGAGGTAACTGCCGACCGCACCGTTGAAGTGGGAGTTGACCGTGACGTGCGAGGTCGCGGCCCAGTTGCCGTGCACACCGCCCTGGTTGCCGCCGATGTCGTTGATCGTGCCGTCACTGTTGACGGCCGTGACGATGGCGACGTGGTCGGCGTAGTCGGACCCGTTGTAGTTGAAGAGCACGGCGTCGCCGACGTGCGGGGTGCTGTGCAGGCCGCCGTTGTAGCGGCCGAAGCTGCCGGCCGCGGGGGTCAGCCCGGTGACGTCCACTCCGTCCTGCGCCCAGACCCACTTGGCGAAGTCCGCGCACCAGTTCTCCGGGCCGCCGCTGCAACTGGAGTAGAAGCCGGTGCCGCCCGCGCTGTTGGTGTCACAGGCTCCACTGCCGATGTTGGCTGCAGCGATGCCGACGATCGTCGAGCCCACACTGGCGGAGGCGGACTGGGCGCCGAGCATCAGGGCGGGCACCATCGTGCCGGCGGCGACGGCGGTGGCGAGGAGACGGCGTGAGGCGTACTTGGGCATGGTGAAGTCCTCTTAGAGGTAGGGGCGTTGATGACGTTCTGGGGCCTGGCTGCGCGGTGCCGCGCGGGCGTCAGGCCAGGTTGAACGAGAGGGCCGTGGCGCTGCCGGCCTGGCCGGGGATCGCGTTGTCGTACCAGGTGCCGGTCGTGTCGCTGTAGATCTCGTGCAGCGTGCCGTTCTCGACGGCCTCGATGACGCGGGTGCTGTCGGGCTTGACCTGGACGGATACGGCGCTGATGCCGCCTCCGACACCGGGGACCGCGTTGTCGTGCCAGGTGCCGGCGGTGTCGGTGTAGATCTCGTGCAGGGTGCCGTTCTCGACGGCCTCGATGACGCGCTGGCCGGAGGGGTTGTAGGCGAATCCGAGCGCGCTGATGCCGCCTCCGACACCGGGGACCGCGTTGTCGTGCCAGGTGCCGGTCGTGTCGCTGTAGATCTCGTGCAGGGTGCCGTTCTCGACGGCCTCGATGACGCGGGTGCTGTCGGGCTTGACCTGGACGGATACGGCGCTGATGCCGTCTCCGACGCCGGGGACGGCGTTGTCGTGCCAGGCGCCGGCGGTGTCGGTGTAGATCTCGTGCAGGGTGCCGTTCTCGACGGCCTCGATAACGCGCTGACCGGAGGGGTTGTAGGCGAATCCGAGCGCGCTGATGCCGCCTCCGACACCGGGGACCGCGTTGTCGTACCAGTTCCCGGCGGCGTCGGTGTAGATCTCGTGCAGGGTGCCGCCCTCGACGGCCTCGACCACCCGCTGGCCGGACGCGTTGTACGCGAACGCGACGGCGTCGATCCCGCCCGGGACACCCGGGACGGCATTGTCGTGCCAGGTACCGGAGTTGTCGGTGTAGACCTCGTGCAGCGCGCCGCCCTCGACCGCCTCGATCACCCGGTTGTTCTTCGCCGGCGGCGCCGGGGTCGGGGCGGGGTCGGGGTAGGGGTTGCTGTGGTCCGTGGCCAGGCCGGTGCCGGGCGAGCAGGTCCAGGCGCCGGCGCCCTGGTCGGCGAGGAGCTTTTCGGCGATCAGGATCTGCTGCCTCTCGGTCGCCAGGTCGGGCCGCGACGCGTAGGCGGTGCCACCGTAGTAGCGCCAGTTGTAGAGCGATATCTGCAAGCCGCCGTAGAAGCCGTTGTGGGTGTTGATGCTCCAGTTGTTCGTGCTCTCGCACTGCGCGACCTTCTCCCAGGTCGCCACCGAGGCGGCCTGGGCCGACCCCGCCGCCCCGAGCGCAAGCGAACCCACCGCCACGCCGACGGCGAGTGCGGTACGAGCGGAAGTGAACCTGCGGCGGGGACTGGACGGAGACAGGGTGGCGCCGACCGGCGCCGTGGCGGAGGCGCTGCGGACGGGGATCGATGCCTTGGTGGCCACTAGAGGATCTCCTGATCGGTCAGGCGGACGGATGTGGGCATGGTGAAGCGCTGCCGGGTGTGGGCTGTTCAGTGGACTGGCGGTGGCTCATGTCCCAAGCCGGGTATGCGGGCACGCCAGGACGTGCTGCTCCGATGACCCGTCGGCGGGGGCGGCGCAAGCAGCGCGGACGGTACGGATGGCGGGCGGACCGGGGTCCGGCGGGCGGTGGGTGCCTCTACCGGAGGGCGGGCGCCGTGGTCAGCGGGTGGCGTGGTCCACGGGCTGTGGCTCCGGGGGCAGGTAGCAGCGGCGGAGCAGGGGCGAGGTCCGGTGGCTGCGGTAGATCAGGCTGTGGGCGCGGTGGACGGCGTCGGGCTGGTCGGACCGGTCCCGGCTGAGCATGTAGAGCAGGAGGTCGATCCGGTCGGGGGCGGACTGTGCGCTGGCGTGCTGGAGTCCGTCGCTGGGGTCGGCGTGTGCCCACAGGGCGTCCACGGCTTCGGCCGCCTCGTTGGTCTCCGTCGCCTCACCGGGGTGGCGGCGCCTCAGGCTGGCGTAGACGATCTCCATCGCGTTCAGCCGCCCCAGCCAAGGCTGTCGGAGGAGACACCGCCCCAACCGAGGCTCTTGTCGGACGCGGTGACGGCCGAGACAGGCGTCGTCGCGCCGGTGGCCGCTTGGGCGACGAAGGGGGTGAGGAGGAGCGCGCCGAGGGATACGACGGCGACCGCGGCGGACTGGGCGAGACGGGTACGGATCACGACTGAGGGCCTTCTCTACTGATGGGAGCGGTGGGCCGACCTGGGCGTCCCGCGGTTGACGCTCCGGTCGGCTGCCGTTTGGGGCTGTTTCCCTGGCGGCGATCAATAGCTTCGCCCGCTCGCCGACACCATCGGAAGACCTTTCGGATGTCGCCAATCGGCCTGACGGGATCCGGACATAGTGTCGTGGACACGTCATAGCCCGGGCGGCGTGACACACGACTCACCCCACCATTGCCACCCATAGCGCCACGAATAGCCCGAATTGGATCTTGAGTGGAGCGCCGCACGGCTGTTTGAATGCGACCGGCCAGCCAGCGGAACGCGGCCGATGATCCGGGTGGATGCAATGCTGGAAGTACTGGGACTGACGGCCGGTGCGACTGCGGTGCACCAGGCCATGCTTGACCATCCCGCATACGGCGTGGACGAGATCGCCACGCACTGCGGCCTGACCCCCGTCCAGGTGCACGACCACCTCGACGAGCTGAGCCGACTCACCCTCGTCCGGGTCTCCGCCGAACGACCCGGGCAGATGCGCGCGGTGAGTCCCGACATCGGTCTCGCCGACATCCTCGCCGACCAAGAGGCGGAACTTGCCACCCGCCAAGCGCAGTTGGCGGCCTCGCGCGCCGCCGTCACACGCATGGTCGCCGAACGCGCCGAACACCACACAACTCACGGCGAACGCCTCCTCGGCCTGGACGCCATCCACGCCCGGCTCGAACGGATGGGCCGCAGCGCCACCACCGAGGTCCTGGGCAGCCAGCCCGGCGAGCAGCGGCCCGAGGACCTCCATGCCAGCCGGCCCGCCGACCCGGAGAGATCGTTCGGGCAACACGCCTGAACTCGTAGCAGAAAACCAGTAGCTCGAGCCCGAGATCACCCGAGCAGACTTCGACGCTACTGCAGCTGCACCGCTTCCAAGAGACCCCGTCAGCATCCCTTGGCGGGGTCTCAACGCGTCGCCCTTGCGCACCTCTCCGCACGAGCCCCGCCGCAGCGTTCGGCAGGGCAGCCCCCACAACCCGGTCGACATCGGGGTCGGTCGCGACCGGGCCGCGGGGCCGGGGTGGGCCCGAGTGGTTCAGGCTGCGGTGGTGGTGGCGGCGATCCGCGCGGCGAGGTCGGTGGGCAGGGGGTACGGCGTCTCGACGGGGATCCTGGCGTCGGCTGCCTCCGGCCGGCCCGCGCGCACCAGGGCGTGGGCCTCGTGGGCCAGGTCGGTGACATCGGTGAGCCCGAGGATCCACTCGTCGACGTAACGGTCGACGGCCTCGCCGGACAGGCCGATCTGGATGGCCCGGTGGGACAGTGGGCTCAGGTCGGTGGCGCGCTCGGGATCCCACTGGATGCGCACGGGGCTGGCGGCCAGTTCGGCCTTCCAGGCCTCGGCGGAGGCGTGGCGGTCGCGGTCGTAGTGGCTCAGACAGGCGTGGGCGAGGGCCCACTCGAAACCTTCCCGGCTGATGCGGACGGCCAGCACCCTCTCCTGTCCGGGCTTGGTGCCCCAGCCGGACCGGTACATCATCCAGCGGAAGGACGGCTTGATCCAGGTCATCCGCTCGCGCTTGAACGGGGGCACGAAGGTGCCCGCTCCGAGAGCGGCTTCGGCGATCGGGGCCGGGTACGCCTGGTAGACGGTCAGGCCCCGGCCGTCGTGAGCGGCACGGATCTGCCGGGAGAGGGGTGCGGTCATCGGTGTTCCTCGGTGGACGGGACGGTGGTTCGGTCCAGGGACTCGCTCGGTCAGGAGTCCCCGTGGACGGGGTCGGGGACGGGGTCGGGGACGGGGTCGGGGTACGGCAACGGTCACAACTCCGGACGCACCGGCAGGCCGGCGCAGTTCGTCGCAGGCCGGGAAATCTCGCCCGGGGCGCAGGCTCACCGGGACACGGTCCGCCGGCCGGCCCCTCTCAGGACGCGTGCCCGGCCGCCCGCCACTCGGGCGCGAGCACCGACCAGACCTCCTCGTCGTGCCGCTTCCCCCGGTACGGGTGACTCCCCCGCAGCACGCCGTCCTTCGTCATGCCGAGCCGCCGGGCCACGGCGATGCTGGGCTACTCCTCGGCCTGCCACGGTTCGAGCGGGCGCAGCTCGGCGCCGTCGTCGCCCAGGGATATCGCGTACATGGTCACCTTCCACGGCCGGAGGCGGCGCACGCTGCGAAGGGATCCTCCCACGGCGGTGTCACGGGCAGCCGGGGCTGCGCGGCGCTCCGGCTCGTCGACGCACGGGAGCGCCCGTCCCTTCCCGGCGCGGGGAGGGACGGGCGCTCCGCAGGTTCAGGGGCACTGCTTCCAGGCGAGGTGGTAGACGGTGTTGATGCTGCCGTCGGTGGAGTCCATGGTCATGAAGCTGGTGGTCCTGGACGGGTCCGAAGTGCCGGCGCTCACCCGCAGTTCGGTGTTGATGTTGAAGTTGCGTTCCTCTCCGCAGGGTGCGTAGACGAGGGCGGCGACGTCGACGGTGTCGGTCGCCTGCCAGCTGTCGTCGAGCCTGCCCTTGAACTGGTGGGTGAGCGAGGAGGTCTGGGGTGATCCCTGGAAGTAGTAGTTCGCCTTCTCGGTGCCAGTCGCGCCCGGTTCCAGGTGGGCGAAGCCCCGGTAGTCGGCGGCGGCGATGGCGTAGGTGAAGCCCTGGGGGACGTGCACGTCCAGATTGAGCTGGCAGTTCTTGCGGAAGTCGGTCGGCTTGGAGCCGACGCCCACCTGCGCCAGATAGTTGCTGTACGTTACCGTGAACGCCGTGTTGTCGGGCGACACCGCGATGGCGGCCGTCCCGGCCGGACAGCCGGAGCCGTTCACCGTCGCCACGTCGATGACGATCTTGTCCGGCGGCGGCGTGGTCGACCAGCTGGCGCTGGAGACCGACGAGCCGAACAGTGACGAGCCGAGCAGCGATGCGGCGACACCGCTGACGGCGAGCAGGCGTACTCCCATGGCATTCCCTTCCGATCTTCCGTGGATCTCGGGTTGCACGAGGTTTGGCGCGTCCATGTCACCACAGCGCAGCGCCCGCGTACAGAGGCGCGAAAGGCCGAAGTCCCCAGTGATCAGGGCGACTTGAAGACGATCTCCGGACGCGGCAGGTCAGCGTTCCGACGTACCGTCAGCCCACAGCCGCGCCCCGCTCAGCGGTGCAGAAGTTCGGCGCGGATGCCGCTGACGACGATGCCGAGCTCGATCCCGAAGAGCGCGTCGCGCTGCTCCGGCGAATCCCTGCCCACCTTCCGGGCCTGCTCCTCCAGGGTGTAGCCGTTGACGAAGCTGGTGACCGTGTCCGCACCGGCCGCCGCACCCTGCTCGGTCGCACCCGCCGTGCGCAGGACCTCGATCAGCGTGCGCATGTAGACCACCCCCGAGGGCGGTGGCTCGACGAACGAGGCCGTCAGCCTGGCGCCGTCCCGGTGCGCCAGCATCGCCGCGCGCGCCCGGCCCGCCAACTCCCGCAGCCGGTCGTCCCATTCGGCCGCCACCGGCTCCCATCCCGCGAGTGCCTCGGCGATGATCTGCTCCGCGAGGGCGTCCAGGAGCGCCGCCTTGCTGGGGTAGTGCCAGTAGAGCGCGCCCACCCGGACGCCGAGCCGGTCCGCCAGACGGCGCGTGGTGAGCTCGTCGAGACCGACCTCGTCGAGCAGCTCCATCGCCCCCCGGAGCACGTCGTTCTGCCGCAGCGGCATGGTCTCCCCTTCCTCGGCCCACTCTTCTCCGTTGCCGCATCTTGCCACTTGAACAGCGACCAAGTAACTTGAACATCGTTCAGGTTGAACAGTGTTCAGGTGAAGGGGGAACACCATGCGGGTACTGGTGATCGGGGCCGGCATCGGAGGACTCTGCCTGGCGCAGGGACTACTCCGGGCAGGCATCGACGTCCGGGTCCACGAGCGGGAAGCCTCCGTGGACAGCCGCTACCAGGGGTTCCGCATCGGGCTCGGCGGCCCCGGCCTGGCGGGCCTGCTGGAGTGCCTGCCGCCCCGGCTGCACCCGCTGCTGGAGGCCAGCACCGGGGAGCTCGGCGGCGAGCGGCGGGTGGTGGACCACCACCTCGCCGAGCTCGCCCGACTCGACCCGGTGCACGGGGGCATGGCCACCGACCGGCACGTGCTGCGCCACCTGCTGCTGTCCGGCCTCGGCGAACGGGTCGAGTTCGGCAAGCGCCTGGTGGAGTACACCGAACTCGCCGACGGCACCGTACGCGCCGTCTTCGCCGACGGCAGCACCGCCGAGGGCGACCTGCTGGTCGGCGCGGACGGCGTCAGCTCCCCCGTGCGGCGCCAACTCCTGCCCCACGCCGAGGTGGTGACCGTCGGCGGTGGCGGGGTTCTGGGACGCACCCCGCTGACCGAGCGGTTCGCCGCCCTGGTGCCGGGATTCGGCACCCTGGTGCGCGGCCCGGAAGCGAACATCCTGCTCGGCAGGATGGACTTCCGCCGCCCGCCGCACCTCGCAGCCGCCGAGCTGGCGCCCGACGTCGTCCTTCCCCGGACCAGCAGCTACCTGCGCTGGGCCATGCTCCTGCCCGACAACACCCGGCTGGTACCGGGCGACTGGGCGGCCACCCGTGACGTGCTGCTCGACCTCCTCGACGGCTGGCACCCCGACCTTCTCGACCTGGTCCGGCAGTCCGACGTGGTCAACAGCACGCCCCTGACCATCGGCCACGCCAGGCCCGTGCCGCACTGGGGCACCCGCCCGGTCACCCTGCTCGGCGACGCCGTCCACGTCATGCCGCCCAGCGGCGGCCAGGGCGCCAACACCGCCTTCCGGGACGCCGCGCTGCTCTGCCGGATGCTCACCGCGGTCCACCGCGGCGAGGCCGAACTGCTGCCCGCGGTGGAGCGGTACGAGCGGGAGATGCTCGACTACGGATTCGCCGCCGTGGCCGACAGCGTGGCGAGACTGCCGACCTTCGCGGCCCGCTGAAGCACCCGCCGGGACGCCCGCCGAAGGCGCCCGCGGTGTCCTGCGGTCAGCTCCGGCCTGCGAGACGGCGGCGCAGCCGCACCACCAGGGCGAGGATCACGATGGCGAGCAGCGCGACGACGATCGCGATCCCCGTCGTCCAGCCGCCCGAACCACTGTGGGAGGAGGGCGGGTTCGCGGAACCGCCGGCTGCGGACGGCGAGGCGGTCCCGGCCGGCGGAGCCGTCGGCGCGACCGGTCCCGCCGAGGGCGGGCGCACGGATGCCCCGGCCGCCGGACCCGCGCCCGCCGACGGGTCGGCGACGGCCGTGACGGTCAGGGAGGCCTCACCGCGGCCGAGCGACGGGAACCCCGCCTCGACCGTGACCTGCCAGCTGCCGGCCGGCAGCGCCCGGTCGGTGGTGTAGGTGGCCTCGGCACCCGGGACGGCCGTCAGGCGCCACGGCCCGACCGAACGTCCGTCCGACGCAACCCCGCTGAGCGTGCCGGCGACGGGCTCGGTGACCGGATCGCCGTCGTTCTCCCAACTGGCCACCACCACCGGGTGGCCGTCCGCCCGGCCCGAGATCCGAAGGCTGATGGAGTCGCCGTGTGCGGCGGCGGGACTCGAGGTGGCCAGCAGCACGGCTCCGCAGAACAGCAGTGCGGCCGCCGCGGCAACGGCTGCGAGAGCGGCCGTGACGGCAGTGGGGCGATGGGACGTCGGCAAGGTTCCTCCCGGTGCCGAAAAGGGAAATGGAGCGGCGGGGACGGAAGGCTCCGTCCCCGCCGCTGACCGTTGCAGGCGGCTCAGGAAGCGGCCTGGACGGTCCAGTTCTGGTAGGCCTGGCCGTCGGGCTTCTGCAGCTCCAGCAGCCAACCGCCGTAGTACCAGCGCTTGCTGAGGCCGAGCACCAGGTCCGACCCCTTCGGCGTGAGCAGGTAACCGCTGTCCTTCGCCGTCACCTTCCACTGCTGCGCCGCGTCCTTGCCGCAGGACTGCTGGGCGACCCACTGGCCGGGGTCGAGGTCCCCGCCCACCTGGAGGCACTTGTCGGTCTCCGCCGAGCGGATCCGCACGTACCCGTCGCCCGTACCGGCGTCGTCGAACAGCCACTGCTGGTTGGCGTAGCCGGTGCGCTGGTAGCCGATGAGCACGGTCCCGTCGTTGAACGAGCCGCCCCACAGATCGGCCGCCTGGCCGGTCAGGCTGTTGACCATCACGTACGGCTTGCCGGTCGGCAGGGTGCTGCCGCCCGCGGAGAGGGTGTGGAAGGCGGTCGCCCGGCCGGGCTTGCCGGCGTGGCCGCTCTGGTCACGTACGGCGATCGCGACCTTGTAGTCGGTGTCCGGGCGGAGGTTGGTCAGCCGGACGACCGTACCGCGGACGGTGCCGAGGGCGCGCCCGTTCACCCAGAGGTCGTAGCCCGATGCGGAGGCGGCCTGCGGCCAGCTCAGCGAGGCCGAGTTCTGGGTGATCTGGCCGACCGTCACGAGCTGGCCGGTCGGTCCGGTGGTCGGGGTCGGCGAGGGCGTCGGCGTGGCGGTCGGGGTCGGCCTGCCGGTCGGCTTGAGGGTCGGGCTGGGGCTCGGGTTGGGGTTCGGTCCGGTGCCGCCGCCCGCGATCAGGAACTGGTTGTTGGCGATGTTCCAGTGCGTGGTGAGGTAGCTGCCCGGCTCCGGGCTGGTGTTGAAGTAGTCGTCGTGGTTGCAGTCGAGCCGCTCGTCCTGGTCACGGTTCGGGCAGCGGATCTGCATCTGCGGGTAGTACGGCGCGTCCGAGTAGCACATCAGGTCCCACTCGTCGGTGCAGTGCCCGGCCTTGCTGCTGTGCGGGGCGCTGTTGTTGACCGCGCCGAGGTTGTGGCCGAGCTCGTGCGCGGCCGTGGAGCCGCTCCAGCAGCCGGAGTCCGTCCGGCCGTACGAGGGGCCGAAGTTGCTGGTGTTGTCCTGGCCCGGCCGCTCGTCACCGTTGAAGGTGCCGATCCCGCAGTAGACGTTCGCGTCGGCGAAGATCATGTACTTGCGGTCGTGGCGCTTGAAGCCCTGGGCCGCCAGCGCGTCGTTGGTCGAGCCGAACTCCTTGAGGGCGTCGGCGGACAGCTCGACGTCCAGCACCGACACCGTGCAGTCGGGCTCGGTGACGTACCGGATGTGGCGCACGCCCCCGGTCTCGGCGGCGCTGGCGTTGTAGATCTCGTCGCTGTCCGCGGCCCACTTCTTGAACGACGCCTGGTACTGGCCGAAGCGGTCCTGGCCGGGGGCGTGGACGTACAGCACCTGGACCCGGTTGCCGGTGCTCCCGTCGCCGTCGCAGACCACCGCCGTGCCGGCCGCCGGAGCCGCGGCCGTACCGGCGGCCGGCGCTGCCGCCGCAGCCGCGGTCGTGGGCGCGGCGGCGGGCGAACCGCCGAGCACGGTACCGGTCTGGGCGTCCAGGACCGGGGGCGTGCCCGTCAGCAGATCGGTCGAGGACGGCGCGGCGACGTCACTGCCGCCCTTCAGATCCGGCGCGGGTGCGGCCGCCACCACCGGTGGCACGGCCTTCGCGACGTCGACTCCCTTGGGCGCCACGTCCGGACCGTGTGTGCACAGGTCCGCCGCGGACACCTTGTAGACCCCCACGCAGCGGTCGTCCTGGGCGGCCGGGGTCAGGCCGGTGTAGACCATGCCCCGGTCCGGGTCGCTCTTGGGTATCGAGTGGATCGGTGCCGGGGCCTCCTGGTGCAACGGTGTCGAGGCCGGAGTGGGCGCGGCCGCCTGGACCGCGACGGTCTGGCTCAGTACCTCGTCGGAAGTCGCCGTCAGCGTCCCGTCGCCGCCGCCGGTACCGAAGGCGATGGCACCGGCAACGAGCCCGGCCGTCACCGTCGCTGCGGTGACCAGCAGCGTCCGGCGCTTCCGGCGGCTGTGCGCCGCTCCTCTACGTCCCATGTCTGTCTCCCCGTCGGCTCTCGGTCGAGTACTGCTGCTTCTGCCGACATCTGGGAGATCAGCTGGCCTGGCCCGGATAACGCTTTTTTCTGATGAACTTTCGATCTCGGTCCGCTCGGCGGCAGAACCCGGGCGGGAAGCCGGTCCGACGGAGCCCCTCGGGAAGGTGTCCCGTGTCGTCCCGGAGCAGCACGGAGGAGGGTCGTCCGGGTGCGGAGCGAATGACCGTCGGTGCTGCGTCGCCGCGCTCGGGGCTCATCCGGCGCCGCTCACGGGCCTCGTGCGCCGCCCGGACGAGCCGGGCGACGAGGAGTGGCAGTCACCACCGACTCGCAGCGGGGCTCGTCACCGGCGACCGTTCCCGGTGAGCCCGCTCCCGTCCGGCGAGGCAACGGTGGCGCGTGGCCGTGCCCGTCACATCCGGATCACCCGATCAACATTCACGATCTTGTGCATAGTCCGGACGGACGCCGTCGGGATCTCCCCGGTTCCGCCATGAACGGAGGGAGCGGCCGGGCGGGGAGCGCCCCGGCGGGCGGCCGGCCGGGCCGGGGAAACCGGCGGGCGGCTGCAAAACCCGTGGTCCGGGCGGGCTCGGCGGGCGGACCGGACCGGCCCCCGGATCCGCGCCACGACGGCCCGCGAGAGGACCGTGAGAGGAACTCTTTACCCGGCCGGCCCGGACGCCGGACGACCGTCCGCCGGGCCGCCGGAAAGCCGTGTTCGGGGGCCGTACCGGGGCGGGTACGTCAACACCGCATAAGTAGGATGAGCCGCTCATCGCTGCTTCGCAGGAAAGGCCAAAACCATGGGGGACACCGGGTTTCGGGTTCAGCCCGAAGCTCTCGGTCGGTATGCGTCGACGACCACCGAGCAACAGGAACAGCTCGCACGGGCCCAGATGGCGATCTCCGGTATCACCGTCTCCCCCGACGCGTTCGGGCACCTGCCCAACGCCCAGAACCTGGCGCAGACCTACCGGGAGCACGCCGACGCGAGTCGGCAGAACCTCTCGGATCTCATGGAGGCCCTGACCGGGACCGCGGCCGGGCTCACCCACGCGGCACAGAACTACGCCGAGCACGATCAGGCCGTCAGCACCACGCTCGGGGGCGGACAGTGAGCACCCGTTCGTCGTCCCACGGCTCGGGCTCCCACGGAGGGTCGCACGGCTCGTCGTCCCACGGCTCCGGCCACACGACGTCGCCCTCGCCCGCGCCCTCCCACGCCCCGGACCACGGCCACCAGCCGGCCCCCCACCCCAGCGGCCCCACCCCGCCCACCGGGCCGGTCACCGGCGGGCAGCACGGCCGCCCCCCGGCGGACGACGGCTCCGGCTCGGGCGGCCACACACCCGGTGGTCACACCCCCGGCGGCCACACACCCGGCTCCGGCTCCGGCCAGACCCCGGGTCACGAGCCGGGCAGCGGGGGCGAGCCCGAGGGTGACGACCCGTCGGTCGGCGAGCCGGACGAGGGCTGGTTCAAGGGCTTCGCGCGCAAGACGGGCGAGACCGTCAAGGAGAAGGGCTCCGAGGCGCTCGGCACCTTCGCCGTGGACAAGGCCAAAGAGGCGATCTTCGGCAAGCCCGACGACGGTTCCGAGGGTGCCCCAGAGGGCTCGCCCGGCAGCGGCTCGGAGTCCGGCTCCGGCTCCGCCGGCGGGTCCATCGGCTCGGTGGGCGCTGCGATGGGCGGCGTGGTGGGCGCCGGGGTCGGCGCGGCGGTCGGCCGGGTCGGCGCGACGACCGGCGCGTACCCGCTGGCGCCCGGCACCCCCAGCCCGTACGGCGGGGCGGGCCTGACCTCGTCCGGGAGCTCGGCCTACACCTGGGCCCGGAACAACTACCCGGCCCCGGCGGCCGAGCTCACCCCGGCGACCCACCCCTCCAGGGACGGCCTGGGCGGCATGCTGGACGAGGCGGTCCAGTACGCGCTGGAGAAGTCCGGCCTGATGGACGAGTTGGAGAAGGTCACCGGCAACCTCGACGAGCTGAACGCCGCCGCCGAGGAGTGGCAGGCCCAGGCGAAGGCCGTGCAGTACGTGGCCGAGCAGCTGCGGGGCAACGTCGTGCCGCTGTCCGCGCAGTGGGAGGGCACCGCCTCCGACGCCTTCGGACGCCACATGGGCGAGGTGGTCGAGGCCCTCGACTCCACCGCCGAGGGCATGCTCCAGACCGCGCAGATCATCAACTCGGCGGCCCAGGAGTGCGCGCTCGCCGAGGGCATGATCATCGAGATCATCAGCGAGGCGATCGAGGCGCTGATCGTCTCGCTGGCGGCGGAGGCGGTGATCGCCGTACTGACGGCGGGCATCGGCCTCATCGCCGACGCGCTGATCAGCGAGGCCGAGATCGCGGTCTTCGTCGCCCGGGTCGCGCGGGTGTCCACGGAGCTGGCCGAGAACCTGGAGAAGATCCTCAAGGCCCTCAAGGACCTGGGCTCCGCGGTCAAGGCCGTCCGGAAGGTGGAGGACATCAAGAAGGCCGCCACCGAGCTCAAGAACGTCAAGACCGCGGTCCAGGGCCTCAAGGACTTCGAGGAGGGCGGCGAGGGCCTCGGCAAGCTGGGCAAGGACGCCTGGCGCAACAAGTCCCTCGACGGGGTCGGCGACGGCCTCAAGGACTACGCCACCCGCAAGGCCGTCGGCTATGCCGACGGCAAGGTCACGGACTACGCCAAGGACCAGTTCGGCCAGGCCCTCGGGGTCGACCCGGACGACGTGCACACCGGTGAGGGCCTCGGCCCCAAGGTCCTCGGCAAGCGGGCCGGGCAGGCGGCCTGGGGCGCGGCCAAGGACGCTCTCACCGACGACGTCAACAAGCAGGCCGTGATGGGCGAGGTGACCCACGACCTGGGGCTGGAGAGCGACCCCGGCCCCTACCGCGTCGACCGCTCCCGGATCGAGCAGGCCTTCGGCTGAGGCTCCGGCACCACCACCCCGGCGGGGACACCGTGACCGACACGGTGCCCCCGCCGGGGTGTTCCCGGCCGTCTCAGCCCAGCAGCGCGGACAACTGCTTCTTCACGTCCTCGTCCTCGGCGTCGAGCGCGAGCCACGAACCGTCGCCGAACACCACGTCCAGCCGGTAGGTGAACCAGGACTTGGGCACCTCGCGGCGCAGCCCGTACGAACCGCGGGGCAGTTCGAGCAGCGCCGCCGCCTGGTACGGCTCGCGCTTCTCCCACGTCCACTTCCGGCTCAGCAGCAGCATCCGGTGGTCGGTCAGCACCAGGGTGAAGGCGTCGTGGTCGGCTCGGGCCTTCTCCCCCGGGGTGGTCCGGACCGCCCGCCACACCGCCCCCGCCAGGCTCTCCTTCCCGCCGCTCCACGAACCGCCGTGGAACGGCCGCCTGATCGCGCGGTACGCCCGCCGCTCCGGACGCAGCCCGTACGGCCGGCGGAACCGCAGGTCGGGGACGAAGATCTCGACCACCCAGCGCGGCAGGAAGTACGTCCAGATCCCCCGCCACACCGCTCGCAGGAACCGCACCAGGACCCGCACCGGCGCCCACGCCCAGTCGCTCCTGGTCTGCTGCCAGTCGAAGTAGAGCGGCAGCAGCGGATCCAGCGCGAGACCGAACACACCGAGCAGCGTCTCCCCCTGCCTCAGGTGGGGAGCGGCGGTCTGCTGCAGCGCCGGATGGCCGACCGGCGCCCGGCTGCCGGCCCGGTCCGGTGTCCAGCCGGGCATCTGCTGATAGGTGCTCAAGCGAGAGCCTCCTCGAACCGGTTGCGGGCAGCACGCCCCGGCAACCGATGAACTGACGTTCGAAATTTTTGCTCGCCAAAGCTACCGCAGCGTCCCGTCCTCCCTGGCCCGCACCGGGGCCCTACGCGTTCCAGTCGAGCAGGGTCGAGGTCAGGGCGGGGGCGTGGCGTTCGGGGAAGTCCATGACGAGGACGCCGAGCGGCGGGTGGCCGTGGCCGGCGGCGAAGCCGTCGAGGTAGCTCTGCACCCGCGGGTTGACGTAGGACGCGCAGTCGGTCGGGAAGCAGCCCGCACTCGAACCGCTCAGGAAGTTGACGAACAGCGGGCCGTCGGTGCCGCCGGCCGCCGCCGCCCGGTCGATCTGGCCGACCACGTCCTGGTACTTGCGCGGGCGGTCGAAGAGCGTGGGGACGGTCCAGTTGTCCTGGAGGTCCAGTCGGGGGCCGAACCAGCCGACGGCCGGGAGGGTCGGGACGTCGGAGATCAGCACCACCCGTCCCCGGGCGGCACCGAGCGTGGGCAGGCTGTCGCCCAGGTGGAACAGGCCGCGCCAACCCCGGTTGTCGAGATAGTCGTTGAAGACCGCGAGGAAGTCCGCATCGCTCACCTGCGAGTACTCCTGCTTCACCCGCATCAGGACGCTCTCGCCCGGGTGGGCCGCCAGGAACGCGGCGCAGGCGACGAGCACGTCCCCGAACATCACCTGCTGGTAGACCGGCCCGTGGTGGATCGCGAACGAGCCGCCGATCGACCGGCAGCGGATGTCGAGGAAGCGGATGCCCGACTCCAGCTGCTGCGGGACGGAAAGGGTCTGACACTCCGTCAGGGCGCCGCCGTAGCGCGAGCAGGAGTCGTGGGTGCCCGGGATGGTCAGCCGGGACAGCGGCGTGGCGTCGCCCAGCCGGGACATCCAGTCGCCGGGCGAGAGCCGGGCCGCCGCCGAAGCCGGTGCCGCCGCCGCCAGCTCCGGCACGGCAGCCCTCCACGCGACGGCACCGGCAGCGGCCGCCGCAACCGATGCCCTCAAGAAGCCCCTGCGGTCAACTCCCATGTGTCCTCCACCCGTCCGGCGCCGACAACCATGGGCAGTTCTACCGAACATCGGGGCTCTCGCCCAGACCCGTCGCACCAAAACCACCGGGTGTTCACCCGCCGCCCACCGCGCCCTGCCATCCGAACCACGGGGCGTCCGTCCGTGCAGGGGCCGGGCCGGCCCCTGCAC